>JBBRLA010000044.1:0-23106 GCA_038231615.1 Polyangia bacterium
AAACGGCCCGCCAAGCGGGCTGAGATGGACCGGGACATCGACAGCGATTGGCACTTCACCTTTCTTGGATGCCTCCCGAAGCCGGAAAAGACGCCGGACGAGCCAGATGCCAGATGCCAGATACCAGATGCCAGATGCCAGATGCCAGATGCGAGATTGTAGATACGCAGAAACAGGAGGTTCCTTATCGGGATTGCGCCGTGCTAGGGTGCATCCGCCGCGCAGCGCGGCCGGGAGTGCTCATGGCCGACCGCATGTCCCCCCCATCTGAAGACCGTCTGATTCACGAGACCACCAGCCTGTGCGCCGTGTGCAAGAACGCGGTCCCCGCCAGGGTGGTCGCCCTGCCCGGCGGCGAGGTGCACATGCGCAAGCGGTGCCCGGTTCACGGAGAGCAGGCGGTGCGCCTGTCCACCAGCGCCGAATGGTACGAGCGCACCCGCGCCATCCGCCCGAAAAAGGCCCCTCCCCGCTACACGCCCAGAGAGATAAAACTGGGCTGCCCCTTTGACTGCGGGGCCTGCACCCAGCACGAGCAGAAGGTGCGCCTGCCGGTGGTGACCATCACCAGCGCGTGCAACCTGGAATGCCCCATCTGCTACGTCCACAACAAGAACCAGGATGCCTACCACATGGGCATCGAGGACTTGCGCAAGATCCTCGCGCACCTCTTTGCAGAGCACGGCGGCGAGGTGGACCTCATCAACTTCACCGGCGGCGAGCCCACGTTGCACCCGCACTTCCTGGACTTCCTGGAACTGAGCCGAGAGGCTGGCGTACATCGGGTCAGCATCTGCACCAATGGCGTGCGCCTGGCCCGGGACGAGGCCCTGGTGAAGCGACTGGGCGAGCTTGGCGCCCGCATCGCCCTGTCCTTCGACAGCTTCGAGCGCGACGCGGATTTTCTGTTGCAAGGGGCCCACCTGGTCGATACCAAACTGCGCTGCCTGGAACTCTTGCGCAAATACGATGTGGATACCACACTTATTCCCGTGATGACCCGCGGGGTGAATGATCAGGAGATCGGGCGCATCCTCCAGTTTGCCCTGGAGCAGCCCAACGTGCGCCACATCGAGGTCCACACCATCACGTATACCGGGCAGGGGGGGACCACCTTCCCGCGCAGCGGGCGCATCTCGATGTACGAGGTGCTGGAGCAGATCGCGGCGACGACCGCGGGGCTGCTGGTGCCCGACGATTTTGTTCCGTCCCCGTGCGCGCACCCGCTGTGCTACCAGATTGCGTATTTGTTGCTCGATCCGGAGGGTGGGCCGCCGGTGCCGCTTTCGCGGGTGGTGGACAAGGAGACGATCTACGATTGCCTGGCCGATCACCTGTACATTGAGCCGTCGGCCCGGCTGGAGGCCGCGATGATGGAAGGCATGGGCCGGCTGTGGGCCGAAGAAGGCCCGGATGCGGAGCGCATCCTGCGCATTTTGAAGCAGGTGATGGCGCAGATGTTCCCCACCGACCGGTCAATCTCCCGGGAGGAGGCGCTGCGGGTGAGCGAACGGGCATCCAAGGCGGTTTATGTCCACTCGCATATGGACGAGGAGACCTTCGACACCGAACGCATCGTGCAGTGCTGCGATAGCAACTGCTACCCTGACGGGACCACCGTGCCGGTATGCAGCTACAACATCCTGTACCGCGAGAAAGAAAAACATTTCATGCTGCGGCCCCGCCCCTGGAATGAGCGGCAAGGTGGACATCGACCGGTGCCACTCGGGGCGCGCGCGCTGCCGGTGGTGGGTTCGCCGCGATGATGAGGCTCGCGGGCAAGCGGTGCCTGGTGACCGGCGGGTCACGGGGGCTGGGGCTAAAGCTGTGCCAGGCTTTTGCAAAGGAGGGGGCCCGGGTAGCCTTCACCTACTCTCGGCGGCAGGAGGACGCGGAGGATGCGCGGGCGCAGATCGCGCGGGTCACCCCGGAGGGACCGGAGGGAAGGGAACCGCTGGTGTTCCGCGGCTCGGTGGCGGACGCGGCTCATGTGAAGGACACGGTGAGTGCCCTGGTGGCGGCGTGGGGGGGCATCGACGTGCTGGTGAACAACGCGGCGATCACGCAGATCGTGCCCATCGCCATGCTGGAGGAGGCGGACTGGGACCAGGTCATGGACGTCAACGTGAAGGGGGCGTATCTGTTCTCCCGGGCGGTGCTGAAGCCGATGATCCGGGCGAAAAAGGGGCACATCCTGAGCATCGGCTCGTTTGCCTCGGAGCGCATCATCGAGGCGCCGGTGCACTACGCGGCGTCGAAGTCCGCGCTGCGGGGGCTCACGGAAGCGCTGGCCCGAGAGGTCGGGCGGTACCAGATCAGTGTGAATTTGCTCTCGCCGGGGTTGCTGGACGTGGGTTTGGGGAAGATGCTCCTGCCCCACCGCATCGCCGAGTATCTGGAGCAGTGCGCGCTGGGTCGCCTGGGCACCGCGGAAGAAGTGGCGCGGGCAGCGGTATTCCTGGTGTCGGACGACAATAGCTTCATGACCGGGGCCAAGGTGGTGCTCGATGGCGGAATCTAGCGCAACGGGGCCGCTGCGGCGGCCTTCGGCCCTGGTGTTCGGCGGCTCGGGCACGGTCGGCGCGGCGGTGGTGCGCGGATTGAAAGAGGCGGGTGTCCCCACAGTGTTCACGTACTTCCGCGGACGGGAACGGGCGTTGGAGCTGCAAGGCGACGGGGAGGGGGCCCGGGCCGTGGCACTGAATTTAGCCGATTCTTCGGCCATCCGCACCGTGCTGCGGGCGCTGGCCGAGACCGGGGCGCCCAATGTGCTGATCCACTGCGCCGCGGTGAGCAAGGCCGCGCCGCTGGGGGAATTGACGGACGAGGATTGGGAGGCGGCTCACGCCATCAACTGCCGCTCGGTGTTCGTGGCCTGCCAGGAATTGGCGCCACACATGGCGCGGGCCGGGGGCGGGGACATCGTGCTTTTGGGCGCGCTGGATAGGGCGCAGTCGCTGCCGCTGCCGGTGCCCTTCGCCGCGACGCAGGGCATGCTGGCCACGATGACGATGGCGCTGTCCAAGGAACTGGGAAAGGACAATACGAAGATCAACATGGTCTCGCTGAGCGTGCTGGAGGGCGGGCTTTCGCAGGGACTCAGCGCGCGGCACCTCGGCGACTACAAACGCCTGAGCGCGATGCACCGGCTTGGCACCGCCAAGGAGGTCGCCAAGGTGGTGCTCTGGCTGGCGCTGAAGAACAGCTACATGACGGGGAAGGTCCTGCCTGTGAACGGCGGGATTTGAGGGTCGCGATGAGCGGGCAGGGCGAGGGCCGCGATGGCGGGCAGGGCGAGGGCCGCGATGGCGGGCAGCGCGAGGTCATCCATGTGGAGGGGCTTGGGATGCGCTATGGCGGGGTTGTCGCGCTCATGGACGTGACGTTGACTCTGAAGGGCCCCCAGGTCATCGGCATTCTCGGCCCCAACGGCGCAGGAAAGACCACCTTCATCGAGATCCTCGAAGGACTGCGGCAGCCGACCAGCGGCACCATCCGGCTCTTTGGCGAGCCGCTTCTGCCGCGGCGCTACCCCCATCGGCGAATCGGCGCGGTCCTGCAGCGTGAGCCGGTGCTCGATGGCGTCACCGTACGGGAGTATGCGGAACTCTTCGCCGCACTTTATGGAGTGCCCGGCGGCGGCCCGATGATCCTCGAGAGCGCCGCGCTCGGGCAGCGCGCCCAAGTGGCGGTCGATCGCCTTTCGGGAGGCGAGGCGCAGCGGCTCTTCCTGGCCGCCGCGGTGGTGCATCGCCCCGAGCTTCTGTTCCTGGACGAACCGACCGCCCACCTGGACCCGGAGAACCGCGCCCGCATCGTCGAGCAAGTGCGCCTGCTGGGACAGGGTTGCACAGTGCTGCTCTGCACCCACAACCTGGAGGAGGCGGATCGGATCTGCGACACCGTAGTGTTCCTGGTCGGCGGCAGGATCAAAGCGGCGGGGCCGCGAGCGGTACTGATCGATTCGGTACCTGAGGTTCCCGAAGCCAAAGGCGGACGACACCGCGGCAAGGTCGATAGGTCGCGCAACCGCCTTGAAGATGCCTTCTTCCATTACTGCGCCGCCGCGCTGACCCCGCAGGGGGAACTGCTGTGATCCTCCTGAAAACTCCCGAAAAGGCCATTCTTGGCCTTGCCGCCCTGAAAACTCCCGAAAAGGCCATTCTTGGCCTTGCCGCCTTGACCCAAAAGCGAGCGTTGTCGTGACTTCCGCCCTGACCCCGCACGGAGCGCCGCTGCCATGAGGGCATTCTGGCTGCTCTGCCGGATGCGCGCTGTGGAACAGGTGCGCAGCCCGTCCTCGCTGGGCTTCTTTCTGGGATTGCCGCTGCTCCTTCTGCTGGCCATCGGCGGCATGTTTGCCGGAGGCCACCCCTTTGAACGGCGCCAGGTGGCCCTGGTGGTGCAACCAGCCGAGTTGGCGGCCAGCCACGCCCCGGCGGCACTCGCCGAGCGCATCGAAAGCACCCTTTCCGCCTACCCGGAGGTGCATCTTCAGCGCCTGACCGATCCCCGGCTGGCGCTGGGCCAGCTTGGCGGCCACGTGCTGGATGCAGTGCTGGTCATTGACGGCACCGCCCCAGATGGGCTGCGGCTTTACACCAGCGAGCGCGGGCGGCTCTTTCAGCGGGCCCTTCTGGCGGTCCTTGCCCCCGTGGCGACGCTGACCGCAGAGACCATCAAGGCACCGCATTTTGGCTACGTCCACTATTTATTCCCCGGGCTGCTCGCCTTCAGCATCCTGACGGCCGGGCTCCTGGGCATGGGTTCGGCGATGGCCCGCTATCGCCAGAACCAGCTCCTCAAGAAGCTGGCGCTGACGCCCCTGCGCCGCTCCACCTTCGTCGCCGCGCAGCTCACCGCGCGGACGCTGCTCGGGCTTTTGCAGGTGGCCCTCTTGATTGTCGTTCAGCGAGTGCTTTTCCATCTGCCGGTGTCGCCGGGAACGGCCCTGTGGATGCTGGGCGTGTCGGGCCTGGGGCTGCTCACCTTCATGGGGATGGGATTTCTCCTGGCTGCGGTGATCCGCAGCGAAGGGCTTTTTATCGAGATGGTCAGTGCGCTGATGACGCCGCTGGTGTTGCTCTCGGAGATGTTTTTTCCCCTCTCCGAGCTGCCCCGGCCGTTGCAACTTCTGGGCGAGGTGCTGCCATCGACCCTGCTGGTGCGCCTGCTGCGGCTGGGGGTGCATGGAGGTTTGAGCGGCGATGCAGCGGCCTGGCTGCCGGGGGTGCTTCTACTCGGGGGTTGGCTGGTCGTGAGCTACGCGCTGGCGGTGGTCTTCTTCCGCTGGAATGATTGAATGAAAATCTTCTCAGTCGAAGAGTTTTCCCGGGTTCAGTATCCCCCGCGGGTCCAGCGTCCGCTTGATTCCCCGCATGATGTGCAGCTCCGCCTCCGTGCGCGAAAAGCAAAGGTACGGCTTCTTCAAGAGGCCGATCCCATGCTCCGCCGAGATGCTGCCCCCATGCCGGCGCACCAGGGCGAAGAGTTCCGCGTCCACCTCCTTGGCCCGCAGCAGGAACGCCGCCTTGTCCATCCCCTCGGGCTTCATCACGTTCACGTGGAGGTTGCCGTCCCCGATATGACCGAACAAGAAGACTTCCCACCCCGGATACCGCTCGGCGAAGAACTGATCCATCTCGCCGCAGAACGTCTCCAGGTTCACGATGGGCAGGGCAATGTCGTTCTTGTGGGGCAATCCGGTCGCCGACAGCGTCTCCGAGATCCCCTCCCGCAGGGCCCACAGCTCGTCCCGCTTCCCCTGCGCCTGCGCCACCGTTCCGTCCAGCACCAGCCCCTCGTGCACCACCTTCGCCAGCCACTCGTCAACCGAATCCTCGCCCAACCGCTCCACCTCGATGAGCACGTAGCACCCCGCTTCAGGCGCCGCCAGCGGGTCGCGCAGCCCCCGGTGCTGCCGCACCCGCTCGATGCACCGCCGCGACATGAACTCGAAGGCCATGATCGTCAGCGGTCCCCGCCGCGCCTCGCGGAAAAGCCGCAGCACCGCCGAAAGGTCCGTCACCGCGAAGAGCAGCACGGAAAGCTCCCCCGGCAGCCGGGTCAGCTTCAGCGTCGCCTCGGTAATCACCCCCAGCGTCCCCTCGCTGCCGATGAAGAGCTGCCGCAGGTCGTAGCCGGTGTTGTTCTTCTCCAGCGCCCCGTTCAGCTCCAGCACCTGCCCCGCCGCGGTCACCACCTGCAAGCCCAGCACCCACTGCCGCGTCAGCCCGTAGCGGATGACCTTGACCCCCCCCGCGTTGGTGGCGATGTTGCCGCCGATCTGGCTCGACCCCTTGGCTGCCAGGTCGATGGGCCAGGTCAGTCCCGATGCCGCGGCGTGCTGGTGCACCGCCTGGGTCACCGCCCCCGCCTGCACCCGCACCGTCTGCGCCGCCGCGTCCACCGGCCCCATGCGATTCATCTTGCACAGCGAGAGCACCAACTCCCCCTGCGCCGCCACCGCCCCGCCGGCCAGCCCCGTCCGCCCTCCCGATGGCACCACCTTTACCTCATGCTCGTGGCACAGGGCGAGCAGCGCCGCCACCTCCTCCGTACTTTTTGGGAAAACCACCGCCGAAGGTGCCGGCTCGAAGGTCCGAGTCCAGTCGCGGCCATACTCGGTCAGGTCCGACGGCTCCCGGGAAAGGAAGTCGGGACGCATGCACGCGGCCACCTGCCGCAGAAATTCCTCTGGAAGAGAAAAGGGTACCAAAGATCCTCCTTCAAGCGCCGCGCGATACAGAGTCAAGCTGATGAAAAGTCATGTTGACGAAGAGTCAGTTGACGAAAAGTCAGCAAGAAGCACATGGCCGGAGCAGATTTTGGCGCACCCCCACAGCGACCGAGGGAGCGTACTACTGTACGTGACCGACGGAGTGAGGAGGTACGCCAAAAGATGCCCGGCCATGTGCTTCTGTTTAGTACAGAATGCGGGTTTTGATGCTCGTTGGCAGCTGCGCCAATGCGTCCTTCACCTTCCCTGACACGTCCTGGTCCAGATCCATGATCAGGTAGCCGATCTGGTTGTCCGTGGACAAAAGCTGGCTGCGGATGTTGGCGTTCAGGTCCGACACAGCGCGGTTGATGTCGCGCAACACGCCCGGCACGTTGCGGTGGGCGTTGAGCACCCGATGGGTCTTTGGGTTCGGCGGCAGCTCGACCTCGGGGAAGTTCACCGCGCCGGTGGTCGCCCCCTGGTTGATGAACTTGATCAGGCTGGTGGCCACCTCGCGGCCGATCGCCGCCTGGGCCTCCGCGGTCGAGCCCCCCACGTGCGGGGTCAAGAGGGTGTTGCGCTGCCCCTGCAGCACGCTGCGGAAGTCCTCGCTGTTCTCCGCCGGCTCCTCGGGGTAGACGTCCACCGCCGCGCCGGCCACGTGGCCGCTGTGCAGTGCCTCGGCCAGGGCCTCCAGCACCACCACCGTGCCCCGGCTGGCGTTGAGCAGAAAACTGCCTTTCTTCATGAGGGCAATCTGCTCCGGGCCGATCATCCGGTGGGTCTGCGCCGTGGCCGGCACGTGCAGGGTGACGAAGTCCGACCGCTGCAGCACGTCGGGCAGGGACTCGCAGGGCTGGCAGTTCCCCAGGGCCAGCTTGGACTGGATGTCATGGAAGAGCACATGCATGCCCAGCCCCTCGGCCAACACCCCCACCTGCGAGCCGATGTGGCCGTAGCCAACGATGCCCAGGGTCTTGCCGCGGACCTCGTAGCACCCGGCGGAGACCTTCTTCCAGGTGCCGGCGTGGACCTCCCGGGATCGGTCCCCGAGCTGCCGCGACAGCGCAATGATCTCGCACAGGATCAGCTCGGCCACGCTGCGGGTGTTGCTGAAGGGGGCGTTGAACACCGGGATGCCCTGGCCGTTGGCCGCCAGAAGGTCCACCTGGTTGGTCCCGATGCAGAAGCAGCCCACCGACAAAAGCTGCCGCCCCGCCCGCAGCACGTCGGCGGTGATCTGGGTCTTGCTGCGGATGCCCAGGATGTGGGCGCCCTGGATCTTCTCCAAAAGGACTTCCTGGGGCAGCGACTTCTTCAGGGCCTCCACCTGGAAATGCTCCCGCGAGAACATCTCCACCGCGGCCTGGTGGACGTTTTCGAGCAGCAGGATCTTGATCTTCTCTTTGGGGTACGAGGTCGGACGGTCGCCAAAGGAGGATGATGATGACGATGATGATGAGGGGGTCATGGAGGCAGATGATAGCAGGGGAGCGCCCGGCGCGCCGGTATGATTGCGTCCGTCACTTGTCCACTTTGGCTTGGACGGGTATATATTGCGCACCGGAGGAACCCCATGAATCGCCTGCTCACCGCTTCCCTGTTCATCATCGTCCCCTGGCTTTGCGCCTGTGGCAGCCCCCTCGACGCGCCCGGCGAAAACCCCGGCGGGGACAACACCCCCGCGGGTCACACCGCCGGCAGCTACCCCATCGATCACATCGTCGTCATCGTCAAGGAGAACCACACCTTCGACAACTTTTTCGGCTCGTTCCCCGGCGCCGAGGGCACCAAGGTGGCCCACACGTCCAAGGGCACGGTGCCCGTGGGCCGCCCGCCGCTCTTGCAGACCCGCGATCTGTGCCACGAGCACGAGTGCGCGGTGACCGCCTGGGACCACGGCGCCATGGACCACTTTGACCTGGCCGATCCGCGCAACGCCGACAACCTGCCCTACGCCCAGTACATCGAGGCCGATATCCCCAACTACTGGTCGTATGCCCGGCACTTCACCCTGCTCGATCACTTCTTTTCGTCGATGCTGGGCCCCTCGTTCCCCGGGCACTCCTTCGCCCTGTCGGCGCAGGCCGGTTGGGCCACGGGCAACCCCACGCAGCTCGTCCCCTGGGGCTGCGATGACGCGGCGGGCACGACGGTGCCGATCCTGGACGGCGGCTCGTGTACCATCAAGCAGGTCTTCCCGTGCTTCGATTATCCGACGGTGCCTGACCTTCTGACCGGGGGGCTGACGTGGAAGTTCTACGGCTCGACGTTGCCTCCGCTGATCGGCGAGGTGTGGTCGATGTTCGACTCGGTCAAGCACGTGCGGCAGGGGCCGCAGTGGAAGGATCATGTGGTCGATCAGGCCAAGTTCGACGCCGACCTGGCCGGGGGCAAGCTGGCCAACGTGACCTACCTGATCGACCAGGGCCTCACCGCCGAGCACCCGCCCTTCAACATCTGCAACGGCGAGAACTGGACGGTCAAAAACGTCAACAAGCTCATGAAGAGCCCCTACTGGAACCGGATGGCCATCATCATGACGTGGGACGACTTCGGCGGATGGTACGATCACGTGGCGCCGCCCAAGCAGTACGGCTGCGACGGGAACAACCCCTACGGGATGGGCTTCCGTCTGCCGGCGATTGTGGTTTCGCCCTATGCCAAGAAGGGTTATGTGATGAAAAGCGTGGCGCAGCAGGCATCGATCCCCAAGTTCATCGAGACCATCTTCGGGCTGCCCTCGCTTTCGTCGATGGACCCGGCGGCGCAGGACGGGCCCGATACCAACGATCTGACCGAGGCGTTTGACTGGAAGCAAACCCCCGCGGCGCCGCTGCTTCTGTCGCCGCGGAACTGCTTCTTGAAGCGGTAGTCTGTCAAGCTGGCAGCCCGTCGGCGCGAGCCGGCGCGGCTTGCCGGGCCTGCCGCAAGTCGGCGATGGCCGGCCGTTCGGATGCTCAGCGAGGGGTGGGGGTCGCAGGGCTGGCAGGTGCATTTGATCGAAGGCCGGGTGGAGTCATGGGTCGCATGTCTTTTGGGTCGGGGTGATTTGCGTCGTGGGTCAGGCCGGCCGCCGCCTCGCGGACGTAGCCGTCGGGGTCCCTGCGGGCGCGGGAAAGGAAGTCGGCCGAGAGCGAGGGTTCGGGCAGCGCCGCCGCCACCCGCAGGGCCGAGAGGCGCAGCCGGCGATCCGGACTATTGAGCAGGTTCTCGAGGACCTTGCCGATGGTCTTGCCCGAGCGGGCCGGGTCGCGGCGTGCCAGGAGGAACGCAGCCTCTTGCCGCAGTTCGAGGGAAGGATCGCCGAGGGCCGCCTGCGCGAGGAGCTGCGCCGCCTCGTCCCCGGTGGTCCCGACTCCCGCGGTGGCAAGCGAGCCCAGGAGCTTCAGTGCCTCGCCACGGACGCCGCGATCCGATGAAGCGGATGCGCCTGATGGAATGGATGCGCCTGATGCAGGAAAAGCGGAGGACCCGCCGGCACCGGTCGGTGCCACCAGCAGCCGCAGCGAGGGCAGGAGCCCGGCGAGCAGCGCCATGTCCGAGGTCTCCTCATCCTTTTCCTTGCTCCTTCGTTCCACCCACCCCAAAAGGTCCCGCAGGGTACGCAAGGCGATGTCCCGGTGGCCCTTCAGCACCTCGTCGAGCACCGGGACCAGCGTCTCCTTGTCCCGGGTCCACGCCGAAAAGAGCAGCGCCACCGGAGAGGGACCGGCCTGCGGGTCCGGCCCGCCCAGTTCGGTGACCAGGCGGCGCACGTCCAGCCCGTCCACCCCGCGCTCCGGGCGGGGCAGGGCGTCAGCCGGGCCCGCCGTCGCAGAGACCGCCGCCGCCGGGCCCGCCTTCTTTGCCATCGGCTGACCCGCGGCGCCTATCTGCTGTGGCGCGTGTGGCTCCTGCGTCCGCCCAAGTCGGGACAGGGCCGTCGCCGCTGCCTGCCGCACCGGCTCTGCCTTGAGGAACACCGCCCGCCACAGCGGCAACATCGCGCTACCATCGCCCGGCCCGGACGGGGCTGCCCCCAGCACCCCCAGGGCCCAGGCCGCCTGCCGCTGTAGCTCTTCATTGCCGTCCTTTAACGTGTCGATCAGCAGGGACACCGCCTGCCCGTCCCGCGCCATGCCCAACGCGTGGGCGCAGGCCGCCGCCGCCAGCGGGTCACCGCCGTCCGCCGGTCGCGTCCGCCCGGTTTGCCCGGTTTGCCCGGTTTGCCCAGCTACATCAACCAGGCGCACCATCTGCGCCCGCACCCGGGGCGAAAGCGCCCCCCCGGGCCGCCCGGCGATCCGCCCCAGCCCCAGGCACGAGAGGGCCTTGCCTTCGCTGCTCGGGTCGCCGAGTCCGCGTTCCAGCGCCGCCGCCTCGGTTCGGCCCAGCTCCCGGTCGCTGCCGGCCAGCACCAGCAGTCCATAGTACGCGGCGACGCGAATCTGCTTCTCCGTCGCCTGGCTCAGCCGCGCCAGGGTGGAGCCGCTGTGGGCGTCGGAAAGTCGCGCCGCCGCCAGCAGGGCGTCGACCCGCAGGTCGATGTCGACACGCGGCGCTGGGCGGCCTGGTACCCGATCCTTGGGGTCTATCCCTGGCCCCGGCCCCGGCCCCGGCCTTGGCCCGGGCCCCTGCCCCGCCGCGGTCCGCTCGGCCCCCTCCGCCAGATGCAGGAGCGCCGGGGCCGCCGCCGGGTTGCCCAGGTCCGCAAGCAGGGCCACCGCGCTGCGCTGCTCGATTGCATCCCCATCCACCAACGCCTCGGTCAGCGGCTTGAGCCCGCTGTGCCCCAGGCGCAGGAGTTCGGCCGTCGCCGTCGCATCCCCTGCGCGCGCCAGTCCGAGGAGCGGCGCCGCGTGGCGTTCGTAGAGCAGAAGGAGAAGCTTGCGATACACCGGCTTCTGCGGATAAGCGTAAGCCAGGGGCGACAGATCGCGCACCAGTTCGCCCAGCGTGCCCAGGTATTCGTACAGGTCGATGGCCTTCTGTCCGGCCAAAAGCACCATCTCTTCCTGCGGCGCGCGCCGGGCCACGTCTCGGTACAGGGCGGCGGCCTCGGCAAGCTGCCCCCCCCGCAGGTGCAGCCGGGCCAGGGCCAGGTGGGCGCGGAACAACCGCTCGTCCTGCTCGATGGCCCGACGGTAGGCAGCGATGGCCCGGGGCACGTCGTCCTTGCGCTCCAGAAGTTCGCCCAGGCGCAGCTCGCCCGGCGCATCCAGCGCCGCCTTCTCCGCGAAGCCCACGGCCTCTTCATCGCGATAGCTCTGCAAGGACAGTTCGGCGAGCTGGGCGTAAAGCTCCTTCTTCTGATCCGGCAAGAGCAGCACCGCCTGCTTCAGGGCGGCGATGGCCTCGGGGAGCTTGCGCTGCTGGCGATACACCGGCACCAACGCCAGCAGCACCTCGCCCTTCTTCTTGGCCTCCTTGGGCCCTTCGGGCAGCACGTCGATCAGGCCGCGCAGGATGGCTTCCGCGTCGGCGATCCGCCCGAGTTGCAGGGAGGCCTCCGCGGTCAGCAGGCACAGGGGCAGAAGCTCGGGCCCCGGCCCGGACGGGTCCTTGCGGCGCGCGGCGTCGGTGGCCCGGGACATCTGCTCAGCCAGCCGCTCCAGCCAGGCGTGAAAGGTGACGCGCAGCCGGGTATCCTTGCCGATCAACGCGGCCAGGTGCTGCCGGGCCTCGATTTGCAGCGGGCGCAGGAGCGGGAGCAGCTTCGGGTCCTTTTCCGGCAGGCTGGCGGCGAAATAGATTTGCTCCCACAGGGGCATCGCGTCCCGCGGACGGTTCATGCGCTCCATGGCGGCGGCCAGGCCGCGCTTGAGCTGAAGGTTTTGCGGTTCGGCCTTGAGCGCCTTCTGATACAATTCGATGGCCTGCCCCATCAGGTTGTGTTCGGCGTACACGTCGGCCAGGCGGGCCTGCGAAAGCGCCCGATCGGGATGGGTGGTCAGGAGGCGCCGCCAGGCCTCGTCGGCCTTGTCCTTCTTGCCCCGGGCCCAGTAGATCTCCCCGAGGTTGATGATGTGGCCCTCATCCTTGGGGTCGATGCGCACCAGCAGCTCGGCCTCCTTCAGGGCCAGGTCCAGCTCGCCCCAGCGCTGGTACAGGTCCGAGAGCGCCCCGTGCAAGGATGGGTCGCCGCCAAATCGCTCCGCGGCCCGGCGCAGGGTTTGCAAGGCCCGCTGCCGCTGCCCGGACAGTTCCAGGCGCTCGGCCAGCTCCAGGTAGTAGCGGGACTCCCCCGGGGCGTCGGCGCTCAGGCGCTCATATTCCTTGATGACCTCCTCGGTGGCGCCGCCCCGTTCCAGCACGGCGATGAGGCGACGGCGGACATCGATGGAGTGGGGATTTTTGCTCAATGCCGCCCGGTAGGCCAGGGTCGCCTGCTGGGTGTCGCCGCGCTCATCGTGGAGGCGCCCGAGCAGCTCCCACTCGGTGAAGCCGCGGCCGGGGGCGGGCCACTCCGAAACCAGGGCCGTGGTCAGGCTGGCCAGGTCGTCGCGGCGGCGGTGGACGGCGATGAGGTGCTCGTAGAACTCGCGGCGCAGGGAGTCGCTGCGAGGCAGCAGGGCGACGCCCTTGCGGTAGGCGGCGATGGCCGAAAGGTCATCCTTCTGGGTCTCCAAAAGCTCGCCGATGTGCAGGGCGGTCTCGGCGCGGTCCTTGGGGGGTCCGGTCTTGCCCAGGGCGGTCTCGATGGCCCGCCATTCGGCCAGGGCCTCGGCGGGGCGGCCGGCGCGGGAAAGCGCCTCTGCCAGATCGCGGTGCAGGCCTTCAGCGTCCTTGCCCTTTTGGCCCCGCAGGAGTTCCTCCGAGGCCTTCTTCGCGGTGTCGATGTCCCCAGCGGAGAAGGCCAGGTCGGCGCTGCGGCGCAGGGTGGCGCGGCGACGGGGATCGAAAGGGGCCATGGAGGTCAGGGCGGCCTGGAACTGGGCCTGCGCCTCCTTGACGTCGGGTCCCGCGGGGGGCGGGCGGCGGCCGGCGAGGTCGGCGAGGAGCAGGGCGACCGCGGCGGGGTCGGCATGGCGGGCCAGGGCCTCACGGTAGGCCCCGGCGGCCTGGTCCAGCTTGCCCATTTCCCGGGCGACGTGGCCGGCCACCAGGGAGTCGGCGGCGGCCCCGCTCTTCTTGGCCGCGGCGTCCACCTCGCCCTTGAGCTGGTCCAACGTGCGATGGCCGCGGTACAGGGCGCACAGGCGCTTCAAGGTGGCGGTGTCGTCGGGGTGGGCGTGAAGCTGCCCCTTGAGCTGGGCCACCACCCGGGGATCGAAGGGCGAGCGGGTGACCTGCCAGTCGGCGGCGGCGGCAGGGGAGATCGAGCTGTTCGGGCCGGCCAGCCAAAGGACAAGCCAAAAGCTGAAGCCGACAGGAACGAAGAGGCGATGACCGTGCATCAGGCCCCAAGTGTAGCACTTCGGGCCACGGAGGCCCGTCCGCCGTTCAGGGCATGCCACATGCTGCCCGTGGGCACCGACCGAGAGGCTCAGCTATGTCCCCGCGCCTCTTCCTCGTCGTCCAGGTAGGCGAAGGTACGCACCAGCTTCAGGATCTGCTCCCGCTGCGGCACCGTCAGGTCCACGAACTGGATGCCCATCCCGGCCTGCCGGTGCCGGTCGTTGTCGTTCCGCGGCGGGTTGATCCACGTCACCTCGCCCTCCAACTCCAGCGGTACGCCGCCCGGAGGGCTGAAGCGCAGATTCAGCCGCGTCCCCGGCGGCTCCGGCTGCGGGGTGCGCACGAAGATCCCCATCGCACTGATGTCGGAAATGTACGCGAAGAGAAAGGTATCCGTAGCACGGTAGTCCACCACCCAGTCCACCAGCACCCGTTCGTACTTGCGCCGGTCCATGCCGCTGCGCCGGTCGGTCTGCCCGGAAGGGTCGCCCAGGTCAGTCAGGCCAGGCCGGGCCGGCCGTTCCACCCGAGCGGGAATGTCCGGCGTGAGGATGCTGCGACGACGGTCATTCCCCTTCGACATGCTTTACTCTTTTCACTTCGCATTGGCGCATGTGCCCGCGCGCCGCATTCGTCATCCTGATACTCTGGTACCGCAGGGCAAGACAAGGAAAAAGGCGCGAAAATCGACGGGCAGCCCCGGGGCTTCAGGAACTCCAAAGGTTGCGCGGAGTTTGCCCTCGCGCAAAAGATCGCACACTTTGTTCACGGCAAGATTCGCAGCAACTCCTGGCGCAACGCCAGGCGGGACATGCCGCTGCCGACGAGGGCCGGGGTCATCGGGTCGCCTTCGGGGATGGCGTCGGCGTGGGTCACCCCGTAGCGCCGCAGGAGCAGCGTCACCAGGGGGGCCAGGCGGTCCACCTGCCCCCCCAGGGCCAGGAGCTGGTGCCGGTCCCGCTCGATGATCACCGCTCCCAGGATCGGATCGTGCGGTTCCACCTGGAGCATCAGCAACGCGCAGAGCTTGCTGGCCAGGCGCCGCAGCACCTCCGGCTGCTGCGAGAAGGGCCGGTCGTCGGTGGCCATGTCCGCAGGGTAAAGGAAGCTCAGCGCCTCCCCCAGTTCAACCTTGCGCACAAAGACCTGCCCTTGCGTCTGCCCCCCACCGGTGACCACGTCGGGCAACGGCAGGTCCGCCGGCTGCGCCTCCGAGGCCAGCGCCCAGCGCCCGATGCCCCGCCCGGGCTGGAAGCCCGCCGATTGCAGCGTCGCCAGAGACGCCGCGTCCGACTCGGGCACCTCGGCGGTAAAGCGGCGCACCCCGGTGGCCTCCGCGGCCACGCAGGCCGATTCGAGGATCGCATGCCCCACCCCGCGCTGCTGCGCCAGGGGGTCCACCCCGATGGCGTCCAGGTGCGCCCGTTCGTCCACGCGCTCCACCAGGCAGGCCCCCACCAGGTCGCGGCCGATGAAGGCGCAGCGGGACAGCTTCATATCCAAAAGACCCAGCGCCGCCCGCTCGCGCAGCCCCGACGCCGTGCGCACCGATGGCAGATAATGACCCGTGACCGCGCGGTTGATCGGCCCGATGGCCTCGCGCAGGTCGACTTCGGATAACGGCTTCAGATCCATTACTTCACCCTCAAGATTCCGAGCTTGACTCGGTTCTCGCCATCCTGCGGCCCGTCGATGACCTTGAGCCGCGCCCCGTCGCCTCCCGGCCAGAAGCCGGTGAGCATCTGATACGACCCCGCAGGTTGCCCGACGCGGCTGGTCGTCATTTTGTGTTCGTCGATGATGTAGGTCCCCGTCGCCCAGTAACTCGACGGGAACTTGCCGTCCAGGGGCACGTGGTCCCCGTTCCAGCGGGTGCCGGCCCCGTCGAAGTGCAGGAACACCCGGTAGCCCGCCCCCACCGGCTGCAGCACCTTGTAGTAGAGCCGGATGGTCAGGTCCTGCCCCCGGCTGACCTCGGCCGGCGCGTCATACCCGATGAGCTGGATGCGCCCGTCGAAGTTGGCGTGGGCCTCGTGCTGTGGCTTGGGCTCCTTGTCCAGCACCAGGCGCAAAAGCGGGTTCAGGTCCGCCTCGTTTGGTCCGAGCCGGTTCGACACCAGTAGGAACTGCACGTTGCTGTCGTCGACCACGTGGTAGGCGCGGCCGTGCTGCCGGGAGTGCTGATCGAGCGGCCCCAATTCCTGCGAACCGACCATGGCGAAGGACCGCTTGCCGGGGTCCTTGTACAGGAAATCGAACACCCCGGCGATGGAGGTCAGCTCGACGCTGCTTTGCCCGTAGAACTTGCTGCCGGCCCGGGAGATGCCGTAGGTGCCCAGCGCCCCGCCGCCAAGCTGCTTGTATTTTGTATAAATCCCCCGGTACGACACGTGCTGCGAGATGGCCGGCACCATCGCATAGGCGCCCCATCCCGCCGCCAGCAGCGAGACCCCGACCACCCCGGTGAGCAGCCCCCGGCGCAGCCGCCCCCGGGTCGCCATCCCCGCGAAAAGGAGCAGCCCGAAGACCATGGACAGGGCCACCAAAAGCGATGGGATCGTGGTCAGCGGCGCCGGCCAGTGCAGCGCCTCGGAAAGGTGCGCCCCGCCATACTGCTCGGGGAACAGAAACAGGTCCCGCCCCAGGAGCACTGCCAGGAGACCGGCGCAGAGCCCCCCGGTGACCCCGCCTGCGTCGTCACCCGAAGGGGAAGCGAAGAGCCGGTCCAGATAAAACCCGCTGCACAAGGCCAGCGCCCCGAGGGCCGGGAAGGGCACGTCGGAGGCGATGGCCGAGTGGTAGGTGCACAGCACGTAGGTCAGCGCGAACCACGAAAGCGGCACCAGTTGCGCGAAGATCGCCCGCGCCGCCGCCTCCCGCCCGGCGCGGCCCAGGCTTCCCAGGGCCTCGTCGTCGGGTTTCGCCGGCATCGGGAAGCGCACCAGCGCCGAGAGGGCCAGGGGCAGAAGGGCGGCCCACGGAAAGAGCTGGAAGCCCAGGGGACGCAGCACCGTGTCGACCTGGGCCTCCCGGTTGGGCGGCAGGTGCAGGTAGCTGCCGACGAAGGGCGAGTAGCTGCCCGCATACTTGGGCAGGTGCACCAGCAGGGCCACCCCGCACAGGAACATCGCGGTGCCCAAAAGCGGCGAGGAGCGCCAGCGACGGATCGCGCCCACTGCCAGAAAGATCCCGCCCAGCCCAATGAGCCCCACTGCCACCGATAGGCGCCTGCCATCGGTGAGGAGGGGCGCCGACCCCTGGGTGGCGGCCAGCGAGATCAGCAACCGCAGCGGCACCAAAAGCCCCGCGGTGCCCAGGACCGAGAGCAGCGCCACCTCGGCCTCATGCCCGCCTGGGGAGGCGAGGCAAAGGGCGGTGGCGACGGCGAAGGCCGGGGCGGCAATCCCCAGGTCCGCGCCCAGGGACAAGTAACCGATGGTCAGCCCGGCGACGGCGGCCAGCAGGCCCAGGAGGCGCTCGCCGAGGCGGCTGCCGGAGGGGTCGCCAACCGGCGGGCGGGGCCACGAGAGGGCGGCCAGGCCGCCGACGGCGAGGATGTGCCCCAGGACGGCGAAGAGGTGGGGGGTGGCCTGCCGGGCCCCGAGGAAAAACACCGGCGTCCCGAGCAAAACGAGGACCGCCAAGGGGGCCGCCCGCCGCCGCCCCAGCCACAGGGCGGTCAGGAAGAGGGCGAGAAGGGCCAAAAGGCCGGTGAGGGCCACGGGCAGGCGGGCCGCCCACTCGCTGGTGCCCAGGTGGCGCAGGGAATAGGCGATGGCCAGCATCGGCAGGGGTGGGTGGGTGCCTTTCCGTGCCGCCTCGACCAGGGAGCCGGCGGCGGCGTCCTTGGCCTGGTCGACCAGACGCACCTCCTGGGGGTCCCACAGGCCCGAGCGGCCCAGGAACGGCAAAAGGAGCAGCACCGCCGCGCCCATGACGATGAGGAGCGAGACGCCGGGCCGGTCGAGCCAGCCCATCCACCTGGGTGGAATCTGGCCCTTTTTGCCTTTTTGGCCTGCGCCGCTGTCGATGGTGCCGTTCTCGCTGTCCGTCATGTCCCTGTGCCTGGTCAAAAGGGGCCGGGTGGTGAAGAGGCTAGTGGAACGCGCCCGAATTGACCAGCCGGATTCTACTTCACCGCTTTGCGCAGCGCCGTCCACTCGTCAAACCAGGTTGAAGGCGTCGCGACCTCAATGAGTCTGATGAAAAGATCATCCGGCCGAAACGCCACCTCACAGGTTCTGGCAACGTTGCATAGACATTTCATCGTCACTTGTTTGGTCGGACTGGGATGAAGCGCCTCCTGCCGTCTTACCTACCCTGCAGGCTGTCGTCAGCGGCTCTTACCAGTGTCTCATCGCGTGTTGATGGGCGGCAGGGTGGTTTCTCCTGGGCGGGTGCCGAGGACGGTGCCCAGGAGGCGGGCCGCGGCGGCCAGGCGATCCTGTTCCTGCTTCTGGTGAAGTTGGCCTGGTAGGCGTCGATTCGGCTTTTTGCTGGGCGCCGGGGTCTTCTCGCAGGTACCGCTCGTAGAGCTGGATGGCCTCGTCGGTCTGCCCGGCCAGTCGGTGGGCCTGGGCCATGTCATATAGAAAGATGGGCAGGGGCTTGAGCACGTATGCCTGTCGGAATGCCTGGATGGACAGGGCATACTGACCGCTCTGGTAGTAGCGCTCCCCCAGTTCGCCGCACTTCTTGACCAGCATCCGCTGCACCAGCCCATCCAATTCCGCAGGGCCGGCCAGCGGCGCAGGCGTCTTGTACAGGTGCGCCGCGATCAGCTCCCCCATGTCGCCCCGGAAAAGCGTCGCCCCGGAGATCATCTCGTACAGGATGATGCCCAGCACGAACACGTCGGCCCGGTCGTTCAGGTCCGTCAGGCCGCGACACTGCTCCGGCGCCATATAGGCCGGCGTCCCCATCATCATCCTGGTGTGCGTGGCCTGCTCCCCCGGTGCCTTCAGGTCCGTGGCCAGCTTGGCGATGCCGAAATCCAGCACCTTGGTCCGCTCTCTGCCGGGGGCCTCAGGGTCGGCCACGACCATGATGTTCTCCGGCTTCAGGTCCCGGTGCACGATCCGCTGCTCATGGGCTGCCGCCACCGCCGAGGCGATCTGGTCGTGGCGTCCCTCGTAGACAGCCCTCATGCCGCCGACACCTAGCTGGCGCACGATGCGGTAGTTGCCGATCCGCTGATCATTCATGCACTTTTCCGCTCCGCCGCCATCGAAGAGTTTGACATGGATCCCATCCCTAGTGCCTGTCCTAGAAGATCTTGGTGGCTGTCACGCTCATGCGGCTCATCGGGCTCGCTTGAGTCTTGCTGGTCTTGTCCACTTCGATCGAGTAAAAGGCCGATGCGAGGATGTTATTGCTGATGATGTCGAAGGCGTATAGTTTGAAGTCTCCCTTGTACCTTGCAGGAAAGACATCCTTACCATCGCGGTTGTTGTTCAAGCCGGGTGAGTCGGCGACTGCAATTTCATTGCCGGAGGGTCGGATGACGGTCGGCGCGCTCGGACCATCATTACCGGACTTCTTATTCTCTACTCGTTTGCCTTCGATGGTCACATAGCCCGTCCGGTCGACGAGCCGAGTGAGGCCGACTTCGGCAGCCTTGCCCTTGCTCAGCCGAAAGAGGACTTGATTGACGAAGGCGAAGGTTCCCGTCTGAGTATCATTAAACAATCCCGGTTTGTTCAGGTCCGCTCCGCTCGGCACCGCCGGGAACCCAGAGATCGCCAGGGATGGGTCCGCGATAACCGTGACCGAGCTGACCTTGGGCGCGCTGGGCGCGCTCTGCGTGCCCTGCTGGCTGTCATTGGCCGAGACGTCTTGACTGTCCTGATTGCCATCCGAGTCATCTTCGAACTCATATTCAGGCTTTTCCACATCGGTGTCCAACGGGTCATCCTGGAAGCCCGGCCCTTGCTCCGAGTTCGATTGAAGGATCGCTTGCGGCGGACGGGCATTTAACGGTGAGCGCCCGGACCCCTCCGGGTCCACCCTCATGCCATAGTGCTGAAGATAGCCCCTGGGCAGAGTGAACCTGCGAGAGGTCGTCAGGCTCCCCTGCTCTGACGTATTTCGCGGTTCCATCGACTCACGGCGCGACGCTGTCTTCATTGCATACATCATAGCTCCTCTCTATAAAGGATTGTCGGCAGCGGCCCTGAGCTGTTGCGAAGACAGGACGAATGTAATGTGAGGGGCGTCGGCAGCGGCGGTGCCGCCGATCGTGCACATATCTTCCTTCCTCATGTTGTCAATTTGCCTGCATACTGGTAAACTCTTTCACACTTTCCGCTCCGCCATCGAAGTGTTAGATATCGCTGCGTACTATAGATCAAGAGCCAAAGCGGGACGATGCCTTAGCGGGCGTTGATGGGCTGGAGGGTGGTTTCTCCTGGGCGGGTGCCGAGGACTGCGCCGGTCACGATGGCCCCGGCTGCCACGGTGCCCAGGGCGGTCCAGAACCACCATTTCTTGTAGACGGGACGAGGTGGTTGGGACGGGGGCTGCTCCAGCAGACGGAGGCGGGCCGCGGCGGCCAGGCGGTCCTGTTCCTGCTTCTGGTGAAGTTGGGCCAGGTAGGCGTCGATCTCGGCCTTTTGCTGGGTGCCGGGGTCTTCCCGGAGGTAGCGTTCGTAGAGTTGGATGGCCTCGTCGGTCTGCCCGGCCAGTCGGTGGGCCTGGGCCATGTCATAGAGAAAGATGGGCAGGGGCTTGAGCACGTAAGCTTGGCGGAATGCCTGGATGGAAAGAGAGTACTGACCGCTCTGGTAATAGCGCTCGCCCAGTTCGCCGCACTTCTTGAGCGTGTGCGGGGGCGGGCAGCCCTGATCGGGGACGGGCTCGTCGGCGTGGGCAGGCGCAAGGGTACCCTGGGTCAGGAGCAGGGTCAGGAGGCAGCAGGTGGCGAGGCGATTCATGCGAGCTTCCCCATCAGTGCGAGGTGTTGAGCAGAATGTTCACGTCATTGCTCCTATTGTTGGCCACGGCGAGGTCGGGCTTGCCGTCCCCATTGAAGTCCCCTATCGCTACCGAAAAGGGCCCGCTGCCCGTGGGGAAGTTCTGGTTGGGCTGGAATGTACCGTCGCCCTTTCCCAGCAGCACGCTCACGTTACTGCTCCCATTGTTAGCGACGGCGAGGTCGGGCTTGCCGTCCCCGTTGAAGTCCCCTATCGCTACCGAGATGGCCCCGCTGTCCGTGCGGAAGTTCTGGGCGGGCTGGAATGTACCGTCGCCCTTCCCCAGCAGCACGCTCACGTTATTGCTCCTATTGTTAGCAACGGCGAGGTCGGGCTTGCCATCCCCGTTGAAGTCCCCTATCGCTACCAGGCGGGGCTCGGTGCCCGTGGAGAAGTTCTGGGCAGGCTGGAATGTGCCGTCGCCCTTGCCCAGCAACACACTCACGTCGTTGCTGGCGAAGTTGGCGACGGTGAGGTCGATCTTGCCGTCACCGTTAAAGTCCCCTATCGCTATCGATGCAGGATTGGTGTCCGTGGAGAAGTTCTGGGCGGGCAGGAATGTACCGTCGTCCTTGCCCAGCAGCACGCTAACGTTGCTGCTTCCCCCGTTGGCGACGGCGAGGTCGGGTTTGCCGTCCCCATTGAAGTCCCCTATCGCTACCGATTCGGGTCTGCTGCCCGCGGTGAAGTTCTGAGCGGGCTGGAATGTACCGTCGCCCTTCCCCAGCAGCACGATAGCATTGTCGCTGTAGGCGACGACGAGGTCGGGCTTGCCGTCTCTGTTTACGTCCCCAATTGCTACCGAGGTGGTCTGAATACCGACGGGGAAGTTTTGGGCGGCGGCGAAGCCGAGCGTACCATAGTAGTATGAAAAGGCATGCTTGGCCGTAGCCTGCGTGCCATCTGGGTCGATGACCGTCAGGTCCATTGGGCCAAACATCCCCCCAGGCGACATTGCTTGAACTTGAAGGGGGGATACCACAATGACACCGCTGGCGGCAGTTTGACCTAGCATGACCTTGAGTCCACTCAGGAAAGACTGACCATTGATCGTCAGAGTGATTCCGCCCTGGGTCGGTCCCAGCGCCGGCATCACTGGAGTCGCCGGATTCAGCGAAATCATGGCTGGTGCGCAGGTGCTGGCGGTACACAGATTGCTGAGGCAGTCGCTGGTGGCCTGGCACTTGCTGCCATTCTTACAGGGCGCACAAAGCCGTCCGCCACAATCGGTGTCCGTTTCGCCATAATCCTGGATGCCGTCAGAGCAGGTGTTGATCATCTGCTGAAGCATGAGGGCCGTGTGCAGGTGAGCACCGGACGCGATCATGGCTGTGCCCATGCCGACGCCAACCTGTGCGCCCGCCTTGAGCGCCACGGCATTGATCGTCAGCGGCCCCTGTGCCATGGCAGGCAGCAGCACCGCCACCTGCACCGGCAGCGCCGTCTCCCCATCAGGAAGGGCGCGTGTCGTGCTGTTCTGTACGGCGCCGCTCAGGGAAAAGTTGATGGTGTCCAGGGCCAGGCTGCCCTGTACATCGATCGACAGGCAGGTCCCGTCCTGCCCATCACAGGGGTCGCCGGCCGAACAGCCTAATAGCGACGCCAGCAGGAGGCTAATGCAATTGCTTGGGGATATATTCTTCTTCTGCCGGTGGCGGAGTGGGAACATGTTGTTCCTTGGCCGGTTGCGGGGCGGTCCGGTCCGCCTCCTGGGTGGATAGAGGCTGCTTGCCATCATGTCTTCGTTTGGTCCCGTGAGAGTGTCCGCTGCCCTTGAGCTTGGTTTCTTCCGCAGTTGTCGGGACCACCGGCGCGGACTTTGGCTCCGTCGGCTTGTCGGGAGCCGGTTTCGTCTCTCGTGGTTCGTCCGCAACCGGCTTCAGCGGCGGTACCAGGCTTGGCTGGGGCAGTACTGGCGCTTGTGCCGGCCGCCCTCCCATTGCCGATACGACCCGTGAAGCCTCGCCATGGCCCCGCGGTCGCAGCGCCAAGCCCCCGACCCCGGCCACCAGCAACCCCGCGATCGCCGCCGCC
>JBBRLA010000045.1:0-23096 GCA_038231615.1 Polyangia bacterium
AGAAGCCGAACTTCTTGGCCTCCCCCGTGAGCGGGTGGGACCACAGCTTGTCCGCCAGGACCAACAGCTGAGCCTCCAACTCCCGCTGCTGCGGGGGTGACGCCAACAAGGGACCGACCACGCTGAAGCGCAGCTGCGCCCTTCCACGCGATAGCCGAGCTTGCGCAGCGCCTCTTGCTTGCCGTTGATCGTGAGGGAGGCCGCAGCCTCTAGCAGACGCTGTACGTGGTGCTGATTCAGTCGCCCGGAATCCAGGTCAAAGACAAAGTGCTGAATCGGCGGTTTTCGAGGACTGGACACGGGTGCGCTCCGATGCGCACCGTGAGGAAAGAGCACCCGGCGGGCAGCGACGAAGCGCGAACGCCGCCCCCTCGCTGGTAGCTATTCAGCAAGGTCCGGGGCGGTCAGAGCGTACACCGATCTGGCGCCTGGCGTCTGCACTGGCCATCAGCGCAGTAGGGCCGCCCAGCAGGCACAGGCGTTGACACCCTGATGATGATGATTACGTTCGCAGTTGCATGACTCCACAAGCCAAGGCGAAAGCCGAGTTTGACATCGCACAGTTCAAGGCGCGGACCGGGTCGAGCCAGCCACAGGATCACTCCCCGTGGCCGGACAATACTAGGGAGTGCGTGTTCGCCCATGCGGCATTTGTAGTGCTCGACAGGGCCGTCGAGGAATACTCGAAGCATATGCATTCGCAGGGGGTCCCCATCCGGTACAACCGAAGGGACACAGCGATCATCGTATCCCTGGGCCTCAGACGGGCCGTCTAGGCATTGAAGCTCGACGAGTCCGCGGTGGGCATCTGCTTCGCCACAACGTCGCTCTACACGGGCGAGGACAAGGCTCTGTTCGCCACGCCATGGCCTGCCGGTGTGATGCCGATCGATCAACTCGATGGCCCGATTCAGGTCTTCATGGAGGACATGCGCGCCTACCTGTTGAACGGCACGATTCCATCGTGATCGCTACCCTGGCCCCTGGCCCCATAGTTGAGTCTGCCGCCGGGCTCAGACATCCAGACCACCCCGCCCCGCAAAACCGACCACTGTGGCTCATATTAGACCAGCACCGGCGAAGACCCGATCCCGGCGTCCGCGACACCCCCAGGTAGGGTGTCCGCCACGCCTTACACACGTCAGCGCGACCCCGACAAGGGGGTACGTGGCAGCACAGGCCGGGCAGATGCAGAAAAAGGGGGTGGACCTTCAGCAGGCGAACATCGGGATACAGAGCCCCCTGATCTCCGCGCGGAAAGCGGACATCCATGGGTAAGGACGTGAGCCTGGCGAATCGCGAGAGCGTCGTGACAAGCCTTCGCGTCGAGGTACAATTGGCGTGATGGTCCAGCGTCGTATCACCCCATGCCGACTCTTCGTGATCCTGGCGCGAAACGCACCCGTCGGGTTGGTCTTGCGCCACGGCCCGACAAAGTGGACGCAGATCATCAAGTGGAACACCGCCACCGACCAGTTCGAGGACGGCCAATGGTTCCACGGCACGATCCACGACCAGCGCTGCGATCTGTCCCCCTCAGGCAAACGGTGGATCTACTTCGCCGCCAAGCACCATTTGCGCAAGGTGGACCCCTTGTACACGTCCACCTGGACCGGGATCGGCAAGACCCCGTATTTCACTGCTCTTGCGCTGTGGCCCAATCACGACACGATCTACCAGGGCGGCGGCCTCTTCGCGGCGGAGAACACGCTTTGGCTCAACTCGGTGGAGACGCGCTGGTCCAGTCCGCAGCGAGATCAGGTCCCCCGGGCTCACTTCAAGCACACACCGCCGGCGGGGCTGAAGATCGTGCCCATCGTGCTGACCTCGGGTGATCAGCTTTTTCCTCGGCGGCTGGTACGCGATGGCTGGACGCTGACGACGCCGGGAGATGTGAATCAGGACATGGCGGTTCCCAGCGGTCGGCTGACCCGCCAGCGCGGTCACCTGCAACTCGGGCTGGAATTCGACTTCCAAAAGACGCTCTACACCCTCGTCGATGAGGCTGCCCCCGCGGGCGATCCGCCGCTCCTGGAAACGCAGGAGTGGGCCGACTGGGACCAGCAGGGACGGCTGGTCCTGGCCCGGCAGGGGAAGCTCCTTTCGGCCACGCAGGTCGCCGGACGGCTGGTGTTCCAGGAAATCGCCGACTTCAACGCTCGCCATCCCGTTCGCATCCTGGCGCCTTCCCATGCCCGCTCGTGGTGAGCCCCTCCCCTATTGCTTGAGGGACGCGCTGAGCAGGATGCGTTCGACCAGGGTGGGGTAGTCGATGTTCTTCTGGGCGGCGATCTTCGGCAGGAGGCTCTTCTCCGTCAGGCCCGGCAGGGTATTCACCTCCAGGCACACGGCGCGGCCCGTGGGGGACAGGATCAAGTCGGTGCGGGTCGCCCCGTCGCACTGAAGGGCCGCGTGCGCCCGCCGCCCGAGATCCAGCACCAGGTGCCGCTCGGCCGCGGTGATCGGCGCCGGGACCAGGTACTGGGTGTCGTTACGCTGGTACTTGGCGGCGTAGTCGTAGAACTCCGTGGCCGGGCGGACCTCGACCTCACCCAGGGCCTCGCCGGAAAGCACCGCCACCTGGATCTCCCGGCCCTTGACGTACTCCTCCAGCAGGACCTCGCCGTGCAGGTTGGAGGCAATTTCCAGCGCCGCGTCCAGTTCGCCGGGGCCGTGGACGATGGAGATGCCTACCGAGGAACCCTCCCGGGAGGGCTTGACCACCAGGGGAAAGCCGATGCGCGCCACGTCGGCGGCGCCGTGGTACTTGCACCAGCGGGGCGACTCGATGCCCTCGTGGTCGAAGATGCGCCGGGTAGCGACCTTGTCCATGGCCAGGGCCGAGGACAGGACGCCCGAGCCGGTGTAGGGGATGCCGCAGCATTCCAGCAGACCCTGGACGCAGCCGTCTTCGCCGAAGGTGCCGTGCAGGGCGATAAAGGCCACCTGGACTCGTTCATCGGTCAGGGCGCGCCACAGGTCGTGGCCGGCTCCGGTCCAGTCGACGGCGACGGCGTCGTGCCCACGGGAAAGCAGGGCGGCAAGGACGCCCCGACCGCTGTTCAGCGAGACCTCCCGCTCGGCGGAGGGCCCGCCCATGATCACCCCGACGCGCTGGCTCATTCTTCACCGCTCCTTGGTTGTTGGGTAGTGAAAGCCAGCTACGCCGGCTTGGCAACTTTTTCTCCCTGCCTCGCCAGGAACGCGCCAAAACTTAATAAAGATCGGATAAGGTCCGCGCCATGACCCTCGCGAACCCTGAGGATCCGGTGCGGCGCACCTTTTCGGTGGCGGTCTACCCCCGGCAGGCGGGGCGGGCGCTGCTCATCCGGCACCTGCGGCTGGGCATCTGGCTGCCCCCCGGCGGCGAGTGCGACCCCGGCGAGACCCCGCTGGAAGCGGCGGCTCGGGAACTGCGCGAGGAAACCGGCCTTGTGGGGCGCTTTCCCCTGCTCTCGGATGTCGAAGGGACGCCCGCGGGCCTGATCGGGTATGAGGAACACCCGGCGGGGAGCAAGGGGACGCACCTGAATTTCGTCTTCGTCGCCGACGTGGACACCGAAGAGGTGCGCCCGAACGAGGAATTCCACGAATGGCGCTGGACGGACACCATGGCCGGCCTTTCCGCCCCGCCCAACGTGGGGCAGCTTCTGGAGGTGGCGCTGGCGTCGTCGGTGGAGACCCCCGGGGCCCTGCGGGCGCTGGCCCGGCGCTGGCTGTCGGCGTTCAACGGCAGGGACCTGTCTGGGTTGCTGGCCCTGTATGCGGACGACGCGGTACACGAGAGCCCCAAGTTGAGGGTGGCGCGGCCGGAGACAAAAGGGCAGGTCAGCGGCAAGGACGCCCTGCGGGCCTGGTGGGCGGACGCCTTCCGTCGGCTCCCGGGCTTGCGCTATGAAGAGCGATCGCTGACGGCGGATGGCGGGCGGGTGTTCATGGAGTATCTGCGCGTGTGCCCAGGCGAACCCTCGTTCGTGGTGGCCGAGGTGCTGGAAGCCCGGGACGGCCGGATCCGCTCATCCCGGGTCTATCACGGCTGATTCAGGCAAAAGCCAGCGGCGCCAGTTGCGGTCACGAGCCCCAGGCCCAGGCGGGCAGCCCGAGTCCCTGCTTGTTGGCGACGGCCCCCTCGGCGCCCTGCTCGCGGACCAGGCGGATGCCCTCCCAGGCGGCCAGCTTCCCCGAGGAGCGGGCCATGATCAGTTGCAGCCAGCCGTGGAACTCCAGCACCGCCTGCTGCATCTGCTTTTTCTGCGCCAGCTCCGCAGGAGCGGCGTTGCCGTAGTCGCGGTAGACGATTTCGGCGAAAAGGGCCATGTAGCGCCGCTGCGCCTGCTGCACCCCCAGCACCGTCTCGGCGGCCACGGCGTCGAGGATGTCGGTGAGCAGGCGGCAGAAGCGGGCCATCGACTCGTCGTCGTCGGACTCCGAGAGCAGGGCGTTGGTCAGGTTCAGCGCCACCGGGATGTTGTACTTCTCGATGGCGGTGGCGATCTGGTTGACGTTGCCCGCCCGGGACAGCACCCGCGCCAGGTCCAAGTCCGGCGAGATCACCACGCCCAGGTCGAAGGCCCGGGTGATGATCAGTTCGCGCACGTGGCCGATGGCGTGCACCACCGCCTTCTCCAGCGCCGGATCGAGCTGCATGTTCAACGCCTTGATCACGTCGTGGTCGAAGACCGAGTCCACCTCGCGGTTCAGGCTCCGCTCCAGCGGGATCGAGGGGCGCAGGGAAAGCATCGGCAGCCGCTCGATGTCGGTGCGGATGGCCCCCTCGTGGCGCTGGGTCAGGCCCACCAGGCTGTACTGCTCGCCATCGGCGCACCAGCAGGAGAGCGAGGTGTTGCTGGCGCTGTACTGGCGCGCTTCCTCGGGGCGAGGCAGGCGGAAACGCAGGGTGCCGCCTTGGCGCATGCTCAGCCAGATGCAGAAGTCCCGGGCGTCTTCATAGCGCAACCCGGCCACCGGCTGCCCGGAAGTGCCCATGGAGAAGTGCAGCGCCGTCCAGTGGTCGGGCTGGTAGTAGTAGCCGCGCTCCCGCATGTCGTCGAGGAAAAGCTGGTACTCGGCGCAGGTGACGAAGTCGGGGTCGATCTCGCGCTGCTCGTCCACCCGCTGGAGCGACTTGAGCCGGCGGCCCAGGCGCACCTCGGCGGCCAGGCGGCGCCGGGTGGTCTCGAGCTTCTGCAGGCGCACGCGCTCCCTTTCATCTTCCAGGGCGGCGATCTTGTCGAGAAGCGATGGGTTCTCCAGGGCCAGGCGGTACTCGACCTCCGTTCGCACCTCGGGGGAAAGGACCTTGGCTTCCTCAAGGCACTCCTGGGCCAGGGTCAGGGACTGCACCTTGGGGTGGTCCAGGCAGGCCTGCACCAGGGCGCTGGCGTCTCCCAGGCCAGCGTACAGGATCAACGACTCGTACCAGAAGTTGTCGTCGACCATCTGCTCGAAGCTGGTGGCCGTGCTCTTCTTCTCGTACAGGTAGACTGCGGCCAGGTACTCTTGCAGTGCCTGGTGGGCGAAGCGGTAGTTGCCCACTTCCCGCTCGACCAGGAGGGCGCCGCTCTCGCGCACCGCGCGGAGGAATTTTTCCGCGGCGACCTCGTCGGGAGGGTTGCTCAACATCGGGGCGATGAGGCGGCACAGGTCCGCCGCCTTGATGTCGCGCAGGCGGCGCTTCATCAGTGCCGAGGCCACGGCGCGCAGGACCAGGACCTTCTTGGAGACCGGGATGCCGTCCTTGCCGGCGCGTGGGCCGCAGTTGATGAGAGCCTCGCAGATCAGGCCGTAAAGTTCGTTGCGGCTCTGGGGCAGGCCGTTCTTCTCGAAGTGCAGCTTGGCAATGACCGAAAGCACCTGTGGGTTGACGGTCATCCCGGAAAGCGCCGGCAGCACGCGGATGCGCTGCAGAAGGTCGGCGGCCTTCTTGTTGGCCCGGGTGCGCAAGGCGTCCTCGCCGGTGCCGGTCGCCGCCTGGGGTTCCATGGACTCGGCCACGACGAAGAAACTCTCGATGAGACGCCGCACCTGCTCGCCGGAGAAGGCCTGCATTTCCAGCACCCAGGCCTGCTTCAGCGGCGCGTCGCGGTAGCCGTTGGGCCGCGCGGTCACCACGAAGCGCGAGCGCGGGTAGGTGGCGATCTGCCGGTCCAGGTAGGCCGCCAGGGCCTTGCGCTGCCCCAGGTCGCCGAGTTCGTCGAGGCCGTCGCAAAGGACCAGACCGTCCCCGCGGTCCAGGGCGCGCAAGAAGAAGCCCTCCGGGGGGTTCAGGTCGGGGAAAAGCTTGGCGTCGGCGAAGTGGGCCTGGAGTCGATTGGCCAGGGGGACCGCCGGCTCCTGCATCCAGGGGAGAAAATCCCTTGCGGACAGCAGAATCGGGGAGAAGAGGCGCGAGCCGTAGCGTTCGTGGCGCGAATGGGCCATGGTCAAAAGCAGGTGCTGAAGCAGGGCGCTCTTGCCGTAGCCCGGCCCGCCCAGGATGGCGATGGCGGTGGCCTCGGGGTACTTGGGGTTGCGCAAGAAGTCCCAGACCGAACGCTTGCCGACCAGTTCCTTGACGGTGTTGGGGTTTGAGTGGACCTTGCCGGGGTTGGCCGCGAAGGCAATCCGGGGGTCCACGAAGACCCTGTCGAAGTCGACCTTGAAAGAACCGATCCCCCGGCCCGACATGTAGAGCGAGCCGTGCTCCAGGGCCATCCGCTGGCCGTAGAAGTTGGCGAAGTCGCGCTCGGTGGTCTCGGCGCTGACGGCTTTCTTCCGCCCGAAGATGTCCACGGAGAAGAATTTTCTCAGGTCAGCCATGCTTCCTCTCCGTCGGGGTCAGCTTTGCAAGGCACAAAAGTTGTAGCCGTATCTGCATTTTACACCGGATACGACGGGCATGTAAACAAAGGCGGAATCCGATGTCGGTGGGCGTCCTGATTTGGGGCTGATTTCGGGAGAGTTTCAGCGGGGGAGGTATAATTGGGGCATGCGCCTCCTCCACACCATGTTGCGGGTCAACGACCTGGACGAATCCCTGCGTTTCTACACCGAGCTGCTCGGCATGAAGCTCCTGCGCCGGACGGATTATGAATCCGGGCGCTTCACCCTGGCCTTCGTCGGGTATGGGGACGAGTCAAGCACGGCGGTGCTGGAACTGACCCACAACTGGGACACCAGCCAATACGACCCGGGCAACGGCTACGGGCACATCGCCATCGGCGCGGCAGATATTTACAGCGTCTGCGAGGAGATCCGCAAAAAGGGGGGCAAGATCGTGCGGGAGCCGGGGCCGATGAAGCACGGCACCACGGTGATCGCCTTCGTCGAGGACCCGAATGGGTACAAGATCGAGTTGATTCAACGCAACTAGGCGAAGCCGGCTACGAGTCGGCGAGGACCTTTTTCAGGTATTGCCCGGTGTAGGAACCGGGGACGCGGGCGATGTCTTCCGGGGTGCCGCAGGCCACCACCATCCCGCCGCCGTCGCCCCCCTCGGGGCCCATGTCGATGACGTAGTCTGCGGTCTTGATGACGTCCAGGTTGTGCTCGATGACGATGATGGTGTTGCCCTGTTCGACCAGGCGATTCAGCACGTCCAGGAGCTGCTTGATGTCGTCGAAGTGCAGGCCCGTGGTGGGTTCGTCCAGGATGTAGACCGTGCGGCCGGTGCTCTTGCGGGCCAGTTCCTTGGACAGCTTGATCCGCTGGGCCTCGCCCCCCGACAGGGTGGTCGCCGCCTGCCCCAGGGCGACATAGCCCAGGCCCACGTCCCGCAGGGTCTCGAGCTTTTGCTTCACCTTGGGCACGTGCCCCAGGAACTCGGCGGCCTGAGACACGGTCATGTCCAGCACGTCGGCGATCGAGGCCCCCTTGTACTTGACCTCCAGGGTCTCGCGGTTGTAGCGCCTGCCGATGCAGGTCTCGCAGACCACGTAGATGTCGGGGAGGAAGTGCATCTCGATGCGCAGGATGCCGTCGCCCTGACAGGCCTCGCAGCGACCGCCCTTGACGTTGAAGCTGTAGCGCCCGGCCTTGTAGCCCCGGGCCTTGCTGTCCGGCAAGGCCGAGAAAAGATCGCGGATGTGGGTGAACACACCGGTATAGGTCGCGGGGTTGGAGCGCGGGGTGCGCCCGATGGGCGACTGATCGATGTCGATGACCTTGTCGCACAGGTGCAGCCCTTCGATGCTGTCGTGCTCGCCCGCGGTGCACTTGCTGTGGTTCAGCTTCTGCTTCAGCGCCTGAAGCAGGGTGTCGATGACCAGGGTGGACTTGCCCGAACCGGACACCCCGGTGACGGCGGTGAACACTCCCACCGGGAAGCGCACCGTCACGTCGCGCAGGTTGTGGGCGCGGGCGCCCTTGACCACCAGGAAGCGGCTCTGGCACTGCCGCCGCACCCCGCCGCGCACCTCGATCTTCTTGCGCCCCGACAGGTACGCCCCGGTCAGCGAGGCGGTGGACGACATCACGTCCTCCGGCGTCCCCGCCGCCACGATGCGCCCGCCGTTGACCCCGGCCCGCGGCCCCATGTCGACGATGTGGTCGGCGGCGCGGATGGTCTCCTCGTCATGCTCGACGACGATCACCGTGTTGCCCATGTCCCGCAGGCGAAACAGGGTCTCAAGCAGGCGCTTGTTGTCCCGCTGGTGCAGGCCGATGGATGGCTCGTCCAGCACGTAGAGCACCCCCACCAGGGACGAGCCGATCTGGGTCGCCAGGCGGATGCGCTGCGCTTCACCGCCCGACAGTGTCGCCGCGGTGCGGTCCAAAGTCAGGTAGTCCAGGCCCACGTTGACCAGAAAACCCAGGCGGTCCTGGATCTCCTTCAAGATCCGCTCGGCGATCTCCTTCTGCCGGTTGGTGAGCACAAGCTCCTTGAAGAACTTGTAGGTATCGCGGATCGCCTTTGCGGTCAGCTCGTGGAGGGCCACGTTGCCCACCTTGACGAAGCGCGCCTCCTTGCGGAGCCGGGTGCCGTGGCAGTCCTCGCACGGGGACTTGTTCATGTAGGGCGAAAACTCTTCGTAGGCCGCCTCGAAGCTGTCCCCGCTCCCCTGACCCGCCGCGCCCTCTTCCCTTCGCCGACGCTCATACTCCGACAGGCGCCGCTCCAGGTTCTGGATGACGCCTTCGAATTCCTTCTTATAGGTATGCCGTCGGCCGTTTTTCTCGAACCAGAACTCGACCTCCTCGCCCTTGGAGCCGAGCAGGACGATGTCCTTGGTCTCCTGGGGGAGCTGCGCCCAGGTCACCGTCATGTCGAACTTGAAGTGCGCCGACAGCGCCTCCAGGATCTGCTGGAAAAAGGGCCCGTTGCGCTTCTCCCACGGCTCGATCGCCCCCTCGCGCAACGAGAGGTCCTCGTTGGGGACGATCAGGTCAGGGTCGAAGAACATCTTCGCCCCGATGCCATCACAGGTGGGGCACGCCCCTTGGGGGTTGTTGAACGAGAAGAGCCGCGGCGTCACCTCGGGGTAGCTGATCCCACAGGCAATGCAGGCGAAGTGCTCCGAAAAGACGATGTCGCCGTCCTCGTTGGTGTCGCCTTCGATCTCGCCGCCCGAGAGCAGCACCGGGGAGACCTTGGCGATGCCACCGGCCAGTTGCAGCGAGAGTTCGATGGCTTCGGTCAGGCGCTGGCGCACGTCCTTCTTCACCACCAGGCGATCGACGTAGACCTCGATGGTGTGCAGCTGGTTCTTGTCGAGTTTGATCTGGTCCTCGGTCAGGTCCACCAGCTCGCCGTCGATGTTGACGCGCTTGAATCCCTGCCGCCGCAGGTTGTCCAGCTCCTTCTTGTACTCGCCCTTGCGCTCCTGAACGATCGGGGCCAGCACCGAGAAGCGCGTCCCCTCGGGCAGACCCATCACCCGGTCCACCATCTGCTGCACGGTCTGCGCCGCGATCGGCCGTCCACAGCCATAGCAGTGGACGATGCCGACGCGGGCGTAGAGCAGGCGCAGGTAGTCGTAGACCTCGGTGACCGTGCCCACCGTCGAACGCGGGTTCTTGCTGGTGGACTTCTGCTCGATGGAGATGGCCGGCGAGAGCCCCTCGATGGAGTCGAGGTCGGGCTTGCTCATCTGCTCGAGGAATTGCCGGGCGTAGGTCGAGAGCGACTCGACGTAGCGGCGCTGCCCCTCGGCGTAAATGGTGTCGAAGGCCAGCGACGACTTCCCCGATCCCGAGAGGCCGGTGATGACGATCAGCTTGTTGCGCGGGAGCTCAACATCAATGTTCTTGAGGTTGTGCTCGCGCGCCCCCTTGATGACGATCTTGTCCATGTGGTCGGCTTCGTATGGGTCTTCCCTGCGAGAGGCACGGCCCCGGTAGGGGGGCCGCGTACGCTCTGCACAGATGGGAGCGTGTCATAGCATGAAGCTTGCGCTTGCGACAACCATCGGGGGCGAGAAAAAACGACGATGTCTGTGAAAATTACGCTGAAGTGATCCAATGCGCCGCCTCGAAACGGTCATCCGGCGCCGTCAGCGGGATGGAGCCGTCGCGAGGGTAACGCGCCCAGGTCCGCCCCTGCCGCAGCAGGCGCACCACCAGTTGCAGCCGCTGTCCGGGGGCCACCCCCAGCTGCGCCCACGGCACAGCCAGCTCCAGGCTGTCCGCCGCCGCGGCGGGCGTCCCCCGGGAAAGCGGGGCGAAGACGCCGGTGGCCGGTGCGGCGGCCAGGATCTGCCAGCCCTGGGGTTTTGCCGGATCGTAAAGGATGCGCATGGGGGTCGTCGTCCCTGGGCCCTTGTGGGCCGGGTCGCTCAGTTCCAGCGCCACTTCCGCGTGGCACAGGAGCGCCGCCTGCGCCGGCTCGACCCGCAGGTAAAGCGTCTCCCGGTCGAAGCCGAAGTGGATCGCCGACAGGTCCGGGCGATCGGCCATCGAGGCCCCCCGGGGCACCCGGTAGCACCCTGCCAGGGACCACTCGTAGTAGCTGGAACGCTTGCCGTCGATATGGGGGTGGACGAAGGCCCGCGGCTCCTGGTAGACCGTCCCGGCCTCCGCGGTGTGCTCGTCCACCGGGTCCAGAAGCTCCGCCGGAGGGGACCGCCCCATCGCCAGGTACGCCGCCAGCAAGTACTGCCGAAAGAGCCGGTCGTAAAGGGCATCTTCGCCGGAGTGGAAGGGCTCGCCGAACCACCAGAACCAGTCCGACCCCTGTGCCACCAGTAACATTTCGTAAGCCCGGGGAAGGTCGATGGCCACCTGCACCGCCCCCGCCGTCTCAACCGCCCCCGCCATCTCAACCGCCCCCGCCATCTCAACCACTCGGGCATACTCCGCCCGCGCTCGCCCGAGCAGCCCCCAGGCCCGGTTCTTCACCCCGTCGCCGATCCAGATGTGGAAGTCGCTGTCGATCCACGACCCTGCGGCCAGGCGCGAGAGCGGCCGGGTGACCGGGGCCGCCCGCAGGTGCTCGCTGAAGGTCACCGGGGTGATCTTCAGCCCATCCACCACCGGCCGCTGCGCCAGGCGCGAGAAGAGCGCGTCCAGGAACGGCCGCCCGCGATCGGGGTAGCTTTCCCAGGGGTTCTCGCCGTCCAGCGCCAGCGTCACGATCGGGACTTCTCCCGTGGCCAGAGGGAAGTCCCGGACCGCCCCCGCGGTGTGCGCCACCCCCTGCAAGAGATCCGTCACCGCCGCCTCCGCGTCGTCCTGCGCGTAGCGGAAGCCGATGCGGTCCGAGAGGTCCCGGTCGCGAAAGAAGAGCGCCACCCCCTGATGCCGGTAGGCCCGGCACAGGGCGCCCCGCGGGGATCCGTGGGGCGGGGCCTCGCCGCTCATCTGCAGCGATCGCCACAGGTTCCCCTCATCGCTGCACAGCCAGGTCGTCCCGGCCTCGGCGTAGCACGAGAGCGCCGCGGGCGAGAGGCTCCCCTCGGGGGGCCACATCCCCGCCGCCGCCACGCCCAGGCTCTTCTCGAACGCCTCGCGGCCCCTGTGGATCTGCGCCATCGCGTCTTCTCGGTAGCTGAAGCGCGCCGGCAACTCCGCCTGAGGCTGCGCCTCCCGGGCCACCTCGCTGTCGCAGAGCAGCGGCACGATCGGGTGGTAGAACGCCGAACAAGAAAGTTCTACCTGCCCTCGCTCCGACAACGTCCGGTACAGCGGCAGCACCTTGGCGCAGCCCGCCCGCCCCTTCTCCACCACCAGCCGCAGGTCGTCGTCCGAATACCCTCCGCCCTGCCGCTCCAGCCGGGCCAGCGCCTGGTCCCCCTCCCGCACCGCGAACCCGAGCCACGACAGATTGAAGAGCACCGTCAGGTCCCGCAGCTCCTGCGGCGAGAAGCTCGGTGCCCGCCGACGGATCTCCTCGGCCCCGGCCTGGCGCCCGCGCTTCTCCAGCAGTTCCCGATAACGCCCCCGCGGCTCCACCGCCCGGCTCCAGTTGATCGAGAAGAACCGCGCCAGCAGGAATTCCCGCTCCGAAAGGTCCAGGTCCTCCATCCGCCGCTCCGCCAGGTCCATGTAGCGGTCCCGCTGCCCCGCCACCACCCCTTCGATCTGCAAGATCAGCGACGGCACCAGGTTCACGGTGATGCGCGCCCCCGGGTGCCGCAAGAGGCACGTTGCCACGTCCAGATACCCCGAGCCCCCGTGCAGCCGCACCCAGGGCAAAAGGGCCCGCGTCTCGGCATCGGCATCCCTGGGCCCTGGCACCGCCGTCGGCTCCACATAGTAGGGCTGGTGCATGTGGAACAGGATCGCCAGGTGCAGCAGGTCATGGTTCAGCGTCGCCGTTGACATGAAGTCGTCCGCCCCGACTATCCCTGGCCCTGGCCGGCGCCCGGGAACCCGTAGTTCTTGGGGACTACCACGATGTCGTCCACCACGTGGAACCGCTGCCGGTCCGCCTCCCGGTCCAGGCCGATCTCCGTCCCCGCGGGCAGCCTCACGTGCTTGTCGATGATCGCCTTCCTGATCTTGCAGTAGCGACCCACGTCCACTCCCTCATGAAGGATCGACTCCTCCACGTGGGCGAAGCTGTTCACCCGCACCTGCGGCCCCAGCACGCTGCGGTCCACCCGCCCTCCCGAGACGATGCACCCCTCGCTGATCATCGAGTCCGTGGCGAACCCGATGCGCGGGTGACCTCCCGGGCCGCCCGGGTCATCGAAGACGAACTTGGCCGGCGGCAGCGACTTGTTCCACGTCAGCACCGGCCACCGGGGGTTGTACAGGTCGAAGATCGGCACCACCTGGACGAAGTCCATGTTCGCCAAGTAGTACTGCGGGATCGTCCCCACGTCCCGCCAGTAACCCCGCTCGCCCTCGGTCATCCCGGGGACTTCGTTGCGCATGAAGTCGTAGGCGTAGACCACCTGCTTGTCGCCCACCATGTCCGGCAGGATGTTCCGGCCAAAATCGTGCTGGCTGCCGCTTTGCCCCTCCGCGTCCCGCACCAGCTGCGAGGTCAGCGACTCGGTCCGGAAAATATAATTCCCCATCGACGCCAACGCCCAGCCCGGTCGCCCGGGGATCTCCCGGGGCTTTTCCGGCTTTTCCTGGAACGAGATGATCCGCCACTTTTCGTCCACCTCGATGACCCCGAAGGCATGGGCCTCCGAGCAGGGCACCGGGATGGCCGCCACCGTGCAGTCCGCCTCCCGCTCCAGGTGGTAGTCCAGCATCTGCCGCACGTCCATCTTGTAAACATGGTCCCCGCCGAAGACCACCACGAAGTCCGGGTCCTCATCGGTGATCACGTTCAGCGACTGGTAGATCGCATCCGCCGAGCCCTTGAACCAGTCCCGGCCCTTGCGCTGCTGCGCCGGCACCGGTTCCACGTACTGGTCCAGCATCGCCGGCAGCCGCCAGCCCCGGGCGATGTGCGTGTTCAGCGAGTCGCTCATGTACTGGGTGAGGACCTTGATCTTGTTGAACCCGGAGTTCACCAGGTTCGACAGGACGAAGTCGATCAGCCGGTAGCGCCCGCCGATGGGCACGGCGGGCTTGGCGCGATCGGCGGTCAGCGGCCACAACCGCTTGCCCTCGCCCCCGGCGAGGACCAGGGCCAGCACGCGAGGATTGGGGCCCTTGTGAGGGGCGAACTTCGGGCGCTCTCGCACGACAGTCTCTCCAGGATGAAAATGGATGGTGGGGTGTCTGTCTATCTCCGCCACTGCGGCACTTAGCGATAGATCAGGAGGTGCTGGTCAGCACGTAAATCAGGGTCCCCACCACCGCCACCAGAAGTACGGCCAAAATGAACCATTTCAAGCTGGAGTTCGGGTCCGGCAGCGGAATGTTCCGCGTCCCCGTCCCCTCCAGCATCCGCTCCAGCGACGGCGCCTCGCCCGACGGCGCGCGCCCCATCTGCATGGGGTTCGCCATGCCGCTGTCCAAAAGGTCGGCCTTTTCCATCGGCTCGGCGTCGATGTTCCACATGCGCGGGTCGATGAACTGCTCCGGATTCAGCGGCGCGGTGCCGCTCTGCTCCGTGGGCTTCTTGCCGCCGCCGGCGCCGTCCTCCGTGTCCATCTCCTCCAGGGAGGTGAACTTCAGGATCTCGTCCTGGATCAGCGTGTCGATGAGGGAACTTGGCGGCTTGTCCGGCTTCGATCGCTGCTTCTCGGCCAGACATCGCGCCACCAGATTCTCGATGTCCCGGCTGGTGACCTTCAGCCCCCGGGAAAAGAGGTACTGCGCCAGCGCGTCGCCCAGGTCATCCGCCCGCTGGTAGCGCTGCAGGGGGTCCTTGGCCAGGGCCTTCCGGACGATGTTCTCCAACTCCGGCTCGACGTCCGGGTTCTGCTGGCTGACCGATGGCACCCGCGCCCCGCGCACCTGCTCGACCACCTGATAGTCGGTCTCGCCCTCGAAGAGGCGCTTGCTGGTGAGCATTTCATAAAGCAGGATGCCGACGGCGAAGAGGTCCGCCCTGCTGTCCACCTCGACGCCCATGGCGGCCTCGGGGGACAGGTAGCTGAACTTGCCCTTGACCACCCCCGGGTCCGTCCCCTCAAGCTGCGAGGTGGCCTTGGCCAGACCGAAGTCCACCAGCTTGACCTCCCCGCGACGGGAGATAAGGATGTTCGGCGGCGAAATGTCCCGGTGGACGATGCCAAAGGGCCGCCCCGACTCCGGGTCCAGAAGCTCATGAGCATAGGACAGCGCCTTGCATACCTCCATCATCACATACAGGGTATGGCTGACCGGCAGCCGCTGCCCCTGACGACGCAGCGACTCCGTGAGGGTCTTCAGGTTGGCCCCGTCGACGTACTCCATCACCAGGAAGTACGCCGCGCCCATCCCCGGCCCCGCGCCCTCTCCCAGATCGGCCACGCCGATGTCGGTCACCTGCACGATGTTGGCGTGTTGCAGATGCAGCGAGAGCCGCGCCTCGTCCAGGAACATCGAGACGAACTTCTTGTTCTTGGTGAGGCTGGGGAGGATGCGCTTGATGGCAACGTTGCGCTTCAGCCCACCCACGGTGGACTCCGCGACGCCGCGGAAGACCTCGGCCATGCCGCCGGTGTCCACGCGATCCGTGATTTTGTAGCGCTGATGCTCCATGGAACTTGAGGTCGAGGCCCTACTTTATCAAATTGGGCTTCCCATGCAAATGGGCGCCGGTGGGACAGCAACCTCCCTTCCCCCCGTCAGCGACCCGGAACCCGGCCGGAAATCCGACCCGAATTTTGGTGACGCGGGAAGAAGGGAGCCTTGCCAATCGGCGACGGAAAGCAACGTCGATTACTCTTCTTCGTGGGGATCGGTCATCTGATCCGATTCCACTCCGCCGCGGCCCAAAAGCTGCGACTTGGCCTGCTCTTCCTTCTCCTTCTCTTCCTTGCAGTCGATGCACAGCGTCGTCACCGGACGGGCCAGCAGACGCTTGAAGGCGATCTTCTCGCCGCAGTCCTCGCATTCATCGATGGTCTTGTTGTCGATGCGCTCCAGGGCCTGGTTGATCTTGTTGAGCAAGAACTTTTCCCGGTCGCGCAGGCGCAGCTCGGTGGAGAAGATCTCCTCCTCCATGGACTCGTCGATCGAATCCCGGCCGATGTTGCGCTCGCGCTCCATGCTGAACTTGAGCCCGTCCTTGGCATTGCGGAGCAACCGGTCTCGTTCGTTGGTGAGCACGTCTGAGAGCTGGGTCCGCTCCTGTTCTGTCAGCATCCTTCGTTTCCTTTGGCCAGCCGTCAGCCAGCCTCACCGGCCGGACGATAATGAGAGACTGCCCAGGCATCCCTGGTGCGAGAATCAAGCCAGACAGAGTAGCCCCTTTCCATCCGCTTGTCAATTCCATCGGTCGGTCGACTTATTGCTGGGCTTATTTTGGTTCGAGGGAAAGAGACCGGGACGGAAAAAGGCGGCTAGCTGGCCTTTTTTTCTTTCACCAGCAGCGGGCGCTGCCGGTTCACTACTACGTCCTCGTTGATCACGCACTCCCGCACCCCAGTCATGGAGGGGATCTCGTACATCACGTCGAGCATCACCTCTTCCATGATCGCCCGCAGCCCCCGGGCCCCCGACTTGCGCCGGAAGGCCTCCTTGGCGATGGCGACGATGGCGTCCTCGGTGAAGCGCAGGTTCACCCCCTCGATGTCGAACAGGCGCTGGTACTGCTTGGCGATGGCGTTCTTCGGCCGCCAGAGCACCTCGGCCAGGGCTTCCTCGTCGAGAGCATCGCAGGACACCAGGATGGGCAGGCGCCCCATAAACTCCGGGATCATGCCGTACTTCACCAGGTCCTCGGTGCGCGCCATCGACCGCAAAAGGTCCTTGTCGTCGTTCTTGTCGGCCATCTTGGCCCCAAAGCCCATGCCCCGCTCGCCGATGCGGCGGCGGACGATGTCTTCAAGCCCGTTGAAGGCCCCGCTGCAAATGAACAAGATGTCCGTCGTGTCAACCTGGATCAGTTCCTGTTGCGGCCGGTTGCGCGCCCCGTCCGGGGTGATCGTAGCGTGCTTGCCTTCCAGAAGCTTCAACAGCGCCTGCTGCACCCCCTCGCCACTGACATCGCGGGTGATCGACGGCCCGCCGCCCCGACGGGCCACCTTGTCAATCTCGTCGATGCACACGATGCCGCGCTGGGCCTTCTCCACGTCCCCGGCGGAGTTCCGGTACAGCGCCTTGATGACGCTCTCCACGTCTTCGCCAACGTAGCCCGCCTCGGTCAGGGTGGTGGCATCGGCGATGGCGAAGGGCACGTCCAGTTTGCGGGCCAGCGTCTGGGCCAGAAGCGTCTTGCCGCAGCCCGTCGGGCCCAAAAGCAGGATGTTGCCTTTCTGGATCTCCGTCTCGCCGGTGCGCCCGCGCGCCTGGATGCGCTTGTAGTGGTTGTACACCGCGACCGAAAGCGTCTTTTTCGCCCGCACCTGGCCGATGATGTACTGGTCGAGGTCGTCGGAGACCTCTTTCGGCTTGGGAAACTTGGGGCGCTCCTGGGCTTCTTCCTTGGCGATGATGTCATTGCACAGGCCGACGCATTCGTCGCAGATGAAGACCCGAGGGCCCGAGATCAGCTTGCGCACTTCGCGCCGCCGTTTGCCGCAGAAAGAGCAGTGGAAGTCGTCCATGAGGGCTCCGACAATACCTTTCAACAGGGAGTAGCTACAGCCTCAGTAGGGATTCTTGCACAGGAATCCCGGGGAAGCAAAGCGGGGAACTGCGAATTCGGCGATGTGGGTCTTCCTATCGGCTTGGATGTCGGGCCTGTGCGTCCGCCGCACCGCGTTTCTCGCTTCCTATATCGCTTTTGTTGCTTCAGCGCCAGAGATCCCGGCGAGCGATTTATGATATGGGGTAGGCAGAACGTTCACCGCCCCCGTGGCCCTTGCTTTCTTGCTCTCATGATCGCCGCAGCCGACGAACCCACGCAAAAAAACGACGCCAGCTTCGTGCCGGCCACCGACCTCCAGTTGCTCCGCCTCGGGCGCCACCTGAACCTGGGCTTCCACGAGGTCCAGGCGCTCCTTGACCTGTTCGAGGAAGAGGAAGACGACGACGACCTTCTGGTCGAGCTTCCCCCCGAGCCCAGGGACCCGCACCCGCTTCCCGGCCTGGGCTGGCTCAGGGGCGGCCCCCTGGCCGAGGTCCTTCAGCACGGCCCCGACCTCCTGTTCCACCTGCGGGCGGTGCCCGGCCTCTTCCTCTTCACCGATGGCGTCACTCTCTCGCGCCTGGAACGGGCCCTGTCCCGCATTGACGGCGCCGTCGCCGCCGCTGGCAAGATCCGCGGCCTGCTCTCGCGCACCCGCCACGCCATGTCCCGGGAAGAGCGCCTCTTCGAGGTCGCCGTGCGGGCCCTGTGCCAGGGCGCGGTCACCGGCCTCCTTTCCCGCGCCGGCCAGGGCGGCGACCCCCGCCCCGCAGACCTCATTGGACTGCTTACCCCCCTACTCCGCTCCTACAACAGCCGTCGCACGTAACAGAAGCACCTGGCCGGGCAGATTTTGGCGTACCTCTCCCCCACGGCTTCGCATGCGCTCAGCCGCGGGTGGGCCCCCGCCGACTCGCGAATGCGAGTCGGTGGGGAGTGCCCCCACGCTCCGTCGGTCACGTACAGTAGTACGCTCCCTCGGTCGCTGCGGAATGGGCCCACGCGGCTGAGCGAATGCGAAGCCGTGGGGAGCGCCAAAATCTGCTCCGGCCATGTGCTTCTTGCTGACTCTTCGTCAACTGGCTCTTCATCGCCCTGGGCCCGGTTGACGGAGCCTCTGGCATCCAGGGCTTGCGTAAGCTAAAATACCGGAACAACGGAGTCGCCGATGCAGCCTTCTTCTCCAGGTCCCGGCCCAGGTCCCGGCCTCCGCCCCACGTCCGGGGCTGGCGGAAAGACCGATCCTCTCATCGACAGCGTGCTCTACGGCACCTATCGCATCGATCGGCTTCTCGGGCGCGGGGGCATGGGCAGCGTCTACGCCGCTACCCACGTCCACCTGCAGACGCCCTGCGCCATCAAGGTCCTGCTCCACGAGTTCTCCGAGAGCGACAGCTCCGAGTCCCTCAAACGCTTCCAGCGCGAGGCCCAGATCACCTCCCAGCTCGGCCACCCCAACATCGTCCGCGTCACCGACTTCAATTTTACCCCCGACGGCTCCCCCTTCATGGTGATGGAGCTGCTTTCCGGCATGACCCTGCAACGGCGGCTGAAAAACCACGGCCCGCTTTCCCTGGCGGAGACCGTCCTGCTCTTCGGCCCCCTGTGCGACGCCCTGGGCCTGGCCCACGCCCGCGGGGTGGTGCACCGCGACCTCAAGCCGGAGAACATCTTTCTTCCCGAGGAGGTGGACCTTTCCGGGTCCAAGATCCTCGACTTCGGAATCTCCAAGATCCGCGACGGCAACACCCGCCTGACCCAGGCCGACGTGCAGATGGGCACGCAGAGCTACATGGCCCCCGAGATCGTCTGCGGCGCCGCCGCCGAGGCCGACATCCGCAGCGACGTGTTCTCCCTGGGCGCCATCCTCTACGAAACGCTGACCGGCAAGATGGCCTACGACGGCCCCAACGCCATGGCGGTGATGTACAAGTTGATGTACCAGCCCCCGCCGAAAGCCCGGGACCTCCGGCCCGACCTGCCCGAGCCCGTCGAGGCAGTGATCCTCAAGGCGCTGGCCCGGGAACCGGGCGACCGCGTCCAGTCCGCCCCCGACCTCTTCGCCGAACTCACCGCCGCTGCCCTGCCCTTCCTGCCGGTCGCGACGGAAGAACAGAGCACCCCCTACCGCTACACCAGCACTACCATGAAGGCCCTGCGCGCCTCCGGGGCGTTCTCCACCGTCCCTCGCACGGTGTCCGATCCCGGGTTGCAGATCATCGGCCGGCCCGCCACCGGCCCCGCACAGACGACCCCTCGGCCGACCACCGGCCCCAGGTCCATGCTCGACAGCCTCTCCGATGGGGCGCCCGGCGCCGGCCAGCAGACCTTCATGGGGCAGAAGAAGACCCCGCCGGCCCCCTTTCGGGCCGAACCGCCCGGGCTGCCAGGGCCAGGGCCAGGGCCAGGGATTGACGACGGACAGGCCGGCCCCTCCTCAATCGCCGACTCGCCCCTGGGCGAGACGTACCTGGAAGACGAGCGCGAGAACCGCAAGAAGAAGTCCGGCGGCCCCCTGGTGATGGGGGTGATCGCGGCCCTGGTGGTGATCACCGGCGTGGGCTTCTTGATCCTGCGCAGCAGGATGACCGACAAGCCCGCGGCCATCGCCGAACCCGTCAAGCAGGTCCCCGACAGGGGCCCTGCGCCCATCGCCGCCGTGGGGAATTCCGCCGCCCAGCAACCGGCCGCGAACGCCGGGAAGGCAGCCGCCGATTCCAAAGACAAGAAGGGCGAGGCCGGCAAGGATGAACCGGCCAAGGGCGATGGCGATGAGGCCGACGGAAAGAAACACCACCGTCGCCACCACGAGCGCGAGCTGCCCAGGCTGAACCTTCCCACCCTGCCTTCGGAATAGTCCTGCCCCCCGTCGGCCCCGCTTCCTCTTATCCTCTTATCGCGGCACCGCCCGCCGGGTCTCCCCGCCGTGCTGCGAGAGCCGCGGACGCCCCTCGACGCGCAGAAGGACCCCATCGTACTCGCCCGGCTGATTGGGCGTGTACCAGCGCCGCGACCAGAAGATCATCTGCCCCTGCAAAAGCGTCCCGCACAGCTCCGCCTTCAGAATGGAGAAGGGCCCGATGTCTCCCGCCAGGTGCTTGATCGACTTCTCCGACGACGTGCCGAAGAGGCCCACCCCGTCCAGTTCGGCCAAAGTGCTGTGGGGTATTTTCGTCGGGTCCTGGCTCGACAGGAGCACCGAGGTCTTCAGGTGCCGCCGCTCCTTGATGATGCGCTCGATCTGCAAGCGGTTCTGTTTGTGCGCCAAAAAGTGGTGCGCCTCGTCGATGACCAGGAGCAGGCCGCAGGGCAGTTCGCTCTCGCCCAGGATCAGGATGTCCACTACGATGCGGAACAGCTTCATCGCCGTCTCCTCGCTGAGCCAGCCGTCCTGAATGTCCACCACGATCAGGCGGCCGGCCTTGATCAACGAGCGCAGCGAAACCCGATCGTCGATGTAGCGGCAGGCCAGGCGCACCCGGCGGCGGACGGTGTCGCGCAGGTGATCGTTGCGGAAGTTGTAGGTGAGCACCGCCCTTTTCAGGTCCTTCTTGTTGAAGTTTTTGGGCAGGGTGCCCAGCATGTCCTTGACCTCCTCGCACAGCAAAGTGTCTTCCTTGTCCGACATGATCATCAGGGAAAGGAGGCCCTCGATGCCCAGCTCGCGGCACGGGGCCTTGAGGCCCACGACCCGGCAGTGGGGGTGCGCTTGGTGGATCCGGGGGGCCTTGTCGTTGAGGGTGATGCAGACGATGTCTTCAATCCCCTTGGGCAGGCTGCCGTGCCGGAGAATCAGACGACGGACCTCGTCGACGTTGCGGTTGGGAAAGCGGGAGTGGAGCAGCTTCATGCCGTGGCTCTCGCCCGCATGGCGGCTGTGGGCCAGGGCGATGGCGCAAAGCGGAGCCGGCAGCACATTCTGGTAGGGATCCGGCTGAAGGGCGGTTTCGATAATGACGCCTTCCATGTAAGATTTTCCCGAATCCGGGGGCCCGATGTACGCATGGGCGAAAGGATCGTTGAAGTTGAAGGCGACGAGGCTGCCGTTGTGCAGGGCCAGGCCGATGTTGCCAAACTGCGGGGTCGCAAAGGCGGTGCCGGCAATGGAGTAGGGGTTGAGGAAGTAAAACGGGTCGTCCTTCCACTGCTCCGGCAGCGGGATGCACAAGGGCTGCGGGGGAAGGGGCTGGGCGGCCAGGTCGTAGGGCATCGGCGACTCGGGCTTTTGGGGCTGAACGGGCGGGACGGGCACGGGCTCGCCGGTCTGGGCCGCCCTGGCCCGCTGGCGGCGGCGGGGGATGGCCCGGACCGGCGGGGCCTGCTGGGACGGGGATGGAGAAGGGCGAAGCCCGAAGAGCCGGAGCACGGAGTCGCCGATGCCGCGGAAGAAGGTGCCGACCGCGCGGGAGATGGTCTGGAGCGCGCGGGAGATCATGGGTAGCGATGGCTGCATTCAGTTGGTTCTGATGCATAAACGCCGGGAGTCAAGGCCAAATGATCGGGGGCGTAAAGAAAGTTGCCCCGGCGAGGCGGTTCTGAAGAGGAGCTTGGGACGACAGAGCCGATTCGGCGGCCTCTCTGGTCGCCGTCCGCATCACCTGCTCATCAGGCTACCTAACCTACTCATCGCGAAGGACCTCTTCGGCGGTGGCAACGGTCACGGCGCGGACCAGCCAGCGCGAGAGCAGGTCAGCATCCTGGCAGGCGGAGATCCGCCGCTCGTCCTCGACGGTCAACGGCAAGCCCCTCGTCCGCAGCACTGCCAGGACGGCCTCGGCCTTGCCCTCGGCCTTGCCCTTGGAAATTCCTTCGGCCTGCCAGGTCTTGCACAGTTCGCTCTGAGGTTCGTATTTGCTCATGTCCATGATGTTCACCAGCTTCTTGAAGTTCTTCTCGCTCAGCGACCGGAAGACCAGATCAGCATACAGCCTCTTTCGCTCATCGTCCAAGCGTGCCGCCGCCTCCACCGCTGCGCTCGCCACCAAAGCCCCCCCTCGGCGTTGCCGTGCGCCATCGCCGAAAGCACCGCCAGTTCCGGTTCCCGCTGCGCCTCCTCGTCCGTCCGCACCCAGGGGACCTGCTCCGGCCCATCACCAGGGGCACGAAGTGACAGCCGGGCTGGATGCCCTCGATCGGCTCGCGCGCCCAGCGGGCTACCGCTTCGTCCAGGGCGATGACCAGCAGGCAGACGTCGCACTCGTATTTGGCGCGCATCGCCACGTTGTATAAGGGCCAGGAGTATTTTTTTCTCGGGTCGGGAGCCCTCTGGACCTCGTTGATGATGCCCAGTTCCGGCTTCTTGCGGCCCGTCCACAGGGTCAATACCTGGTCCGCCTGGTATTCGGTGGGCACGAGCTGGGTGAAGTCGATGTTGCTGATGCGGGCCTCGATGTAGTCGGGTACCTTGACACCCAGGGCGCGCAGCAGGCGGGGGGACAGGTCGGGGGCGTTTTCGAGGAGCTGAACCGGGCCGTCATGATCGATGGAGGGCATGGTGCCACGTAACACGAGCCGTGAAGATGGGCAACAAATCGAGCGAGCCGTGGGGGCCCCGACC
>JBBRLA010000046.1:0-23010 GCA_038231615.1 Polyangia bacterium
GCTTTCATCGGTGTCCACGCTGCCGCGCTGTAGGACCAGCGTGAAAATCCTCGGGGTGATAGGTGAGTCCCCTTGCTCCAAGGGTTCTTTCCTTGGATGGGGAGGGTGGACATCCTCTGGATGACCCTAAAGACCCTTATCTGCATCGGTTGCCTGGGTCTTTTCCCCATCCACGCCCGTACCCCGGCGACCAAAACCCGTACCCCCGCGACCAAAACCCGTACCCCGGCGACCAAAACCCGTACCCCGGCGACCAAAACCCGTACCCCCGCGACCAAAACCGCTCTATGTGGCGTCGAAGGTGGCCTCGAAGTCCCAGGGGGGTGGGGCGTCGCCTTCGGCCGGGCCCGGCCCAAGACAGGTCACCCGTTCCGAGAGGGCCCCGGCCATCATCAGGGCCCCCTCGATGATGCCGGCGGTCCCCACCGCCACGCCCACGTCCAGGGTGCGCAGCCGGGAGATGCGCAGGCGGAAGCGCCCCGGGGACAGTTCGTGCGCCACCCCCTCGCCCTCGGAGTGGATGAGCCGCAGCAACACCTGCACCCGCCGCAGCATCAGGTCCGGCTCGCCCGGCTTCACCAGGGACTTGTAGATCGTCGAAAGCATCACCGTGGCCAGCGCCCGCCCGAGCAGGCGCTGCCCGCCTTCGCCCCCCAGAAGCTCGCCGGCCAGGGAGAAGATGCGCCGCATCTCGATGCCGTCCACCCAGTCGGTCAGCACCAGGCGGGAGAGGCCCTTCATGAAGGCCTCGCCAAGGCGCTTCTCGGCCACCGGCCCGGCCATCTCGGAAAGCTGCTGTGTGAGGTTCAGGATCACGGCCTGCTTGACCCCCGACAGGAGCCCCGGCCCCCCCGAGAGCACCTGCGGCGGCCGGGGGACCGGCTGCGGCGACGGGGTCTCCCAGCGCAGGCGGGGGGGCGAGAAGGGCCCCTGGGGGGTGCGGGAAAGCGCGGGGGGCGTGCCGGTCGTACCCAGGAGCGAGTGCCGGTCGATGGGGCCCGGTGGGCCGGTCATGCTGGGCGGGGGCCGGCTGTCGATGACGGAGTGGGCACCCGGCGTCAGGGACGGCAGGAGGGCCGACGGCCGGGACCGGGTCAGGGGACCGGTGGGCGCCGTGGCCAGGGACGGCCCGGGCGGCCGGCTCTGCGGGGTGCTGTCGGGCGGCCGGCTCTGCGGCGGGGCGCCGAAGAGGGGGGCGGGCGACGCCAGCCCTTCAAGGGATTGGAGGGCCGCGAGCAGCTCGGTGGTTCCGCGAAAGCGGGCGTCGGGGTGCTTGGCGCAGGCGCGGGCGATGACGGCATCCAGGGCCCCGGACAGGCGGGGATCGGCAAGCTCCAGCTTGGGCACGGGCTGGTCGAGGATCTTGAACATGGCGGCGTTCTGGTTGTCGCTGCCGAAGGCCATGTTGGCGGTCAGTACCTCGTAGAGGATGGCCCCCAGGGAGAAGATGTCCTGGCGATGGTCAACATGGGGGCTCTCGAGGATGCGCTCCGGGGCCAGGTAGTAGGGGGTGCCGGGGGCCTGGACACTGGAGAGGGGGGCGTCGGTGGGGTGATGCAGGAGCTTGGAGGCGCCGAAGTCGAGGATCTTGACCACGACCTGGCCCGAGGGCAGCTCGCGGAGCATGAGGTTCTCGGGCTTGAGGTCGCGGTGGATGACGCCCTGCTGGTGGGCGGCGGAGAGGGCCTCGCACAAGGGGCGGAAGAGGCCCAGGGCCTGGCGGAAGGACAGGGGGCCGCGGCGGAGGCGTTCGCGCAGGTTCTCGCCCTCGACCAGTTCCATCACCAGGTAGGGGGTCTGGGTGTCGGCTGAGAGGCGGAAGTCGATGACGGAGACGATGCTTTCATGGCCGATCATGCCCATGACGCGGGCCTCGCGGCGGAAGCGTTCCACGGCGCGGGGGTCGGGGACGAACTGGGGGTGGAGGATCTTGATGGCGACGGTGCGTTCGAGGTTCACGTGGTGAGCGGCATAAACCGTGCCGGCGCCCCCGACTCCGAGGAGGCGGAGGATCTGATATTTGCGATCGAAAATCTTGCCGATAAAGGGATCTTCCCGCTTCACGGGCAACTCGGGGGGCATCGACATCCTTGCTCTGCGATCGGGCCGCGCGGCTTGGCTGGTATGATACCCTGAAATGGGTCCAGGCCTCTGCTCTGGTAGCCGCCTGACTCCCGGACCGTAGTTTCCTTCCCAGCGGTCCGATCCGAGGATGGGGCGATTCGCCAGAATGATAGCTGCCTTGGGCGATCCTCGGGCGGAGCGGCCCGGGGTGTGGCAGCATCAATATCCCATCATGCCCAGACCCTGGCAGTTCTTCCTTTTCATCGGCATCCTGGCCTCCGTGACCGGCAGCATCCACTACTATGCGTGGGTGCGCCTGGTGCGGGACGGCGGGCTCGGCGGGGCGGCGCGGCCGGTGGCGACCGCGGCGCTCTGCGGACTTTTCTTGATGATGCTCGCGGCGGTGCCGATCTCGCGGCTGGCCCCGCGGGCCATCGCCACGCCGATGGCCTGGGCCGGGTACATCTGGATGGGGACGCTGGCGCTGCTCTTCTTCGTGATGGTGGCCGGCGATCTGGTGCGCTTCGTGATGCAGCTTTCGACGGGGCCGGTGGACCCGGAGCGGCGGGCGATGCTGGGGCGCATGTTCGCGATGTCGACGCTGGGGCTGACGGGGGTGCTGGCGGGGCTCTCGCTGTGGACGGCACTGCGGCGGGTGGGCGTGCGGGAGGTGCAGGTGACGCTGGCGCGGCTGCCGAAGGAGCTTTCAGGGCTGCGGGTGGTGCAGATCAGCGACTTGCACATCGGACCGACACTGAAGCGGCCGTGGCTTTTACAGGTAGTGGAGCAGATCAACGCGCTGTCGCCGGACGTCATCGCCATCACGGGGGACCTGGTAGACGGGTCGGTGAAGGAGCTGTCGTGGCACACGGCGCCGCTAGCGGGGCTGAAGGCGCGGCATGGGGTGTTCTTCGTCACGGGCAACCACGAGTACTATTCGGGGCCGAACGAATGGATAGCGGAACTTTCCCGGCTCGGGGTGCGGGTGCTGCGCAACGAGCGGGTCACCATCGAGACCGGCCCGACGGAGGCGCACCGGCTGGACCTGGCGGGGGTGGACGACTACCACAGCGGGAACTTCCCGGGGCATGGGCCGGACCTGGCGCGGGCGCTTTTGGGGCGGGACCCATCGCGGCCGGTGGTGCTGCTGGCGCATCAGCCGGCGGCCATCGCCGAGGCGGCGGAGCATGGGGTGGACTTGCAGCTTTCGGGGCATACGCACGGGGGACAACTCTGGCCATGGCGGTTCATGGTGCTGCTGCAGCAGCCCTATGTGGCCGGGCTGCACCGGCACCCGGGAGGGCACACGCAGATCTACGTGAGCAACGGGACGGGCTACTGGGGCCCGCCGATGCGGCTGGGGGTGCCATCAGAAATCACGCACATCACGCTGGTCAGCGGGTAGACGGACGCTAGCGACCCCCTTGGCAGAAAAGCCGGCCCGCACGCACCGAGGACATCCCCGAGCTTGCGTCGGTGGTGAAGGCCTGGCTGGTCCTCGCTGCGTTGGATTCTCCTTGTGCGGGGGCGGTGAGCGGAGTATTTTGCACACATGGCCGGTGGCAAGACCCGCAAAGCGCGCAGGCAGCCCCCGTCCCGTCCAAAGAAGCCGGACGCCGAGAACACACCGCTGCCGCAGCCCCTCCCCGGCCTCTCGCTCTCGACCGCCAATGTGGTTTCGGAGGACGGGATCATGGAGGAAGCCCCAATCGAGATGGCTTCGGAGCCTGCGGCTGACCAGAGGCCTGCGGCTGACCAGAGGCCGGCGGCTGACCAGAGGCCGGTTCCCCCACCGCCCCCAGCCAGGGGGCAGGGGGCGGCCCGGATGCAGGCCAGCCAGAGCCGGGTGCAGCCGCCGCGCCCAGGTGCCCCGGCAAGACAGGACTCGTCGGCCCCAGACCGGCCGGGATGGTACTCCCGAACGGCGTTCTTCATGAGCGGCCTCTTCGGGGCGATGCTCTTCACCTACGTGGTGCGGCACCACGAAGAGCCAGCCTCCCCGGTGCAGCCTCCGCCGATGACACAATCGCCAGCCAGCACCGGCGGAGCGAAAGGGACCCGTCACAGCTCGTCCGCGGGATTGCTGATCAAACCCCCGCCGCTCTCGCGGCCGGCTCAGGAGACGGCACAAGCCTCACCGACGCCCTCGCCAGCCACCCCGACGATCGCCCAGGCCCCGACGTCCGCGCCGGGCTCTGCCTCGACGCTAGCGCAGGGCGCATTCGCGTCGGCCGAGCCCACTCCCGCGAAAGCCCCTACCCTGCCGCTTGACCCGGCGCCGCTCCCCGAGCCTGGCAGGGTCACCCCCCCCAAGGCGCCGGTGGAGACCAACAGGAAGGCCGCCCTGCAAAGGCCGCAGCCGCCCAGGCTGGCGCGCGCCAAGCAGGCGGAGCGCGAGGTGAAGCTGAAACATTCGCCGCCTGCCGTGGCGCCGAAGCCGCTCCTTGTGCTGAGCCGGAGCGATTTGCAAGAAGCCATGCTGGGCGTCGAGCCGGCCCTGAAGGGTTGTATCCAAGAGGGCTGGGGCAGCGACGTGAGCATCGGCGTCATCGTGGACCGGAGCGGCGAGGTCCGCGAGGCCGAGGTGATGGGGCCGATCGGGCACAGCGAAACGGGGCGGTGTCTCTCGCAGAAGGTGCGCAAGGTACGCTTCCCGCCGTTTACCCAGGGGACGGCGAAGCAGTTCTTCTGGCCGTATCACTTGCCCGCTGGGGACCGTTCGGCGGTGCCATAGGGCCGCGAAGGCCGCGCCGGCCGCCGCGGTTGAATCTGCCCTCCGGGCGTGCTACTCCTCCGGGGGTTTGGCGCCGGCCCACCGGCCGCCAGCGGAATCTTTTGGCAAGAAAGCAGGAGACAAGATGAAGGTTGGACTGGTCGGGTTCCCCGGGAGCGGGAAGACCACGGTCTACAATGCCCTGACCGGCCAGCGCGCCGAGACGGGGTACGCGGGCAAAGGGGGCAAGACCAACCTGGGCGTGGTCAAGGTGCCGGACACGCGGATTTCAGCCCTCACCGAGATCCACAAGCCGAAGAAGACCACCTTCGCCGAGGTGGTCTTCGTCGACGTGCCGGCGCCGGCGGGGGCGGGCAAGCGGAGCCTGGACCCTTCCGCGGTGGCGGCGATGCGCGAGGTCGACGCGCTGGTGCAGGTGGTGCGCGGCTTTCCCGAGGAGGACGGCACGCCCCCCGAGATGCTGCCCGAGGTCGCCGACCTGCAAGCCGAGATGGTGCTGGGCGACCAAGGCCCGGTGGAGAAACGGCTGGAGCGGCTGAAGAAAGAAAAGGGCAAGCCGGGGGAGGTGGAGCTGCTGACGAAGCTGATGGCGCAGCTTGAGCAGGGCAAGCCGCTGCGGGATCTGGTGCTCTCGGATGCCGACTTGCTGGTGGTATCGGGCTATCGGTTCCTGACGCTGAAGCCGCTGCTGGTGGTGATCAACCTGGATGAGGCCAGCCTGGGCAAGGCGATCCCGGAAGATGTCGCCGCTTACTGCAAGGAGCAGCGGCTGGCGGTGATTCCTTTGTCGGGTAAGATCGAGATGGACATCGCGGAGCTGCCGCCGGAGGAACAGAAGGCCTTCGTGCAGGAGCTGGGCCTGGCCGAACCGGCGATGGCGCGCTTCGTGAGGGCGGCCTACGCGGCGCTGGACCTCATCAGCTTCCTGACCGCCGGAGACGACGAGTGCCGGGCGTGGACCATTCGCCGGGGGACCTCGGCGCACAAGGCCGCGGGGAAGATCCACTCGGACATCGAGCGCGGGTTTATCCGCGCCGAGGTGATGAACTTCGACGACTTCATCGTAGTGCGCAGCGAGGCCAAGATGCGCGAGGCGGGGAAGCTGCGGCTGGAGGGGAAAGAGTACACGGTCCGCGACGGGGACATTATCCACTTCCGCCACGCCACCTGAGACAGATAGGCCACCTGAGACGTGGGCCCACCCGCGGCTGAGCGCATGCTAAGCCGTGGGGGAGAGGTACGCCAAAAGATGCCCGGGCCAGGTGCTTCTGTTCATGCGATAATGATGGGGTGAATCATACTTTGGCATCCCGTTCTCCCAGGAGGGGGGGGCCCGTGTGCCTCTTCGCCGGGGTTGTCGGTTTCGCCGGGGTGCTGGGCATCGCCGGATGTGGCCGGCAGGCGCAGCCGCTGCCCATGTACATGCCGAAAAGCGAGTTCTGGCAGGCCCTGCCCGCCAACGCCGCAGTGGACCCCGGCAGCCCGGGCTTCATCAACGACCTGCGGAAAGGTACCACCCAGGGGCAGCTCAGCATCGCCACCACCGCCTACAACGTCCCCATCGTCCGCCCCGCACAGGGTACCGCCAAGGTGGCGGTGAGCTTGACCACCCCGGGCCCCACGCCCCTTTGCCTGGTGCCCATCCCCGACAGCGCCCGCCCCGCACAGGGCACCGACGGAGATCTGGTCATCGTCGACGAGAGCATCCACACCGCCTACGAGTTCTTTCAGATGCGGCACAACGGCACTGCCTGGCAGGCCACCGCCGGCCTGGCCTTCGACACCCAGGGCGACGGCATCAACCACGCCGGCACCGGCATCCGCGCCACCAGCCTCTCCTTGCTGCTGGGCCTTCTGACCTACGATGAGATCACCGGCGGCGGCCCGATCCAGCATGCCCTGGCGTGGACCGCCGATCGGGGCAACAGCCAGTATTTCACCTCGCCGGCCACCTCCAGCGATGGGGCCCAGATGATCGACGGGGCCGCTTCCATCCCCGAGGGGGCGCGGCTGCAGCTCGATCCCGGGCTGGATGTTTCGCGGCTGGGGCTCTCCCCGACGGGGCAGCGCATCGCCGAGGCGCTCCAGCACTACGGCATGTTCCTTTTAGACCTGAGCTCCGACTCGTCCCTGGTGGCCGAGTCGCTGGACGGCACCGGCAGGAGCTGGGACGGGGTGCTGGCCTATGACGAAGTGCAGAACATCCCGGCGGGGAGCTTCCGGGTGCTGAAGCTCAAGGACCAGTTGCCGATCCCTCACTGAGGCCGGCGAGAAAGGCTTCCAGGTCCGGCGGCAGGGGACAGGTCACCTCGACCCGTTCGCCGGTGCCGGGGTGGGGGAAGGCCAGGCCGGTGGCGTGGAGGGCGTGGCGGACCAGGGGAAGACGGTCGCTGACCGCCTCGAAGCCGTGGTCGGCCCAGGTCATGAAGAGTTCCTCGTCGGGGTAGAGCTTGTCCCCGACGATGGGGTAGCCGACCGAGTCGAGGTGCACGCGGATCTGGTGCTGTCTCCCGGTGTGGGGCAGGCAGAGGACCAGGGTGTGGGCGGGAAAGCGGCGCAGGACGCGGACCTCGGTGCGCGCGGGCAGGCCGCCCCGTTCCGTCGGACGAACGGCCATGCGCACCCGCACCGCACCGCCACAGGGGCCGATGGGGCTGTCGATCAGGAGCTGCTCTTGGGGGAAGACGCCGTGGACGATGGCCAGGTAGCGCTTCTCCATCAGCCGCCGGGCGAAGCCGCCCTTCAGGGCCACCGCGGCCCGGTGGGTGCGGGCGATGAGCAAGAGGCCCGAGGTCTCGCGGTCCAGGCGGTGGGCCACCTGAAGGGTCTCGGCGGGGAATCGCTCGCGCAGGACCGCGGTGAGGGTGGAGTAGTGGTAGCGGGCGGTGGGGTGAATCGGCAGGCCGGCGGGCTTGTCGATGACGTAGAATAAAAGGTCCTCGTGGACGACACGAATGTCCCGGGGGACCTCGGGTTCGACGAGGGCGGGGCGGCGGAAGCGCACGATCTGCCCGGTGCAGACGGTCGTGGCCGGCTTGGCCGGGCGGCCCTGCACTTCGCAGTCCCCACGGATGACCCGCTGGATGCGGCAGCGGGAAAGGCGGCGCATCTTTTTCTGGAGGAAACGATCGAGGCGCCAGCCGTGGCACTCGCCTTCGACCAGGAAGCATTGTTCTATCAGAAGGGGCAGAAGGGGCAGAAGGGGAGGTCCCAGTCCCCCCACGGACTGGCTCGCGCGAGTTTCGGGAGGCGGACCCTCTGGGAGCGAAAGAGGGTCAGGAGACTGACCCTCTTTGACCGGAGAAGGATCGCGGTCGGCGCAGGGGATTTTCGCGGGAAGCGGGGGAACGGTGGCGATGGGGAGCGTGGGCACTGCGGCTATGTTATAGCCCAGAAAGGGCCGGCACGGCGCAGGCGCCGCCCAGGAGCACTGCCGCCCAGCCGAGCCACACGGCCAGACCGGCCCGGCGCGAGCGACGGGCCTTGCGCAGGGCGGTGCCGCCCAGAAGGACCGCCAGGGCGCAGGCGAAGACGCCCAGGTACAACGGCAGCCAACCCAGGGTGGCGCAGAGCAGGCCCAGGGTCGCGGCCCTCTCGCCGCTCAGGCGATCCGGCGCCACCACGGGCAGGCGCTGTGGCCGCCCGGGGCGTCGGTGCAGGGCCGGAGGCGGGGCCAGGGCCCCGACGGGGCAGCCGCACTGGTCGCAGTAGTCGGTTTGCAATTTTTGCGGTTGCTGGCGCAGGCCGCAGGCACAACAGGCCATGATCACCTCCGCCCGCCCCATCGGCAGCGCCGAGGGAAAGCTTGAGGAGGTCATCAAGGCGCGCTGGCCGCGCAACAACAAGGCGATCGGCGGAGCCGACGACCTACGCGCCGAGGATCTTCTCGTCGAGAAGCTGGACCAGGCGGTCCTCGCCCACGCGGATCTGAGTCATGCTGTCGCGCTCGCGGACGGTGACGGTGCCATCCTTGGCGGTGTCGTAATCGATGGTGATGCACAGGGGCGTGCCGATCTCGTCCTGCCGGCGGTAGCGCTTGCCGATGGCGGCGGACTCGTCGTACTCGACGTGATGGCGCTTGCGCAGGTCGTCGAAGATCTTGCGCCCCCGCTCGGGCTGACCGTCCTTGCGCATCAAGGGCAGCACCGCGGCCTTGATCGGGGCCAGGCGCGGGTGCAGGCGCAGGACCACGCGCACCTCCTCCTGCCCCTTGGCGTCGGGGGCGGCGTCCTCGGCATAGGCGTCGCAGAGGAAGGCCAGAGTGGCCCGATCGGCGCCAGCGGCGGGTTCGATGACGTAGGGGATGTAGCGGCGCTTCTCCTCGTCGTCGAAGTAGGAGAGCTTGCCCTTGTGGTACTCGGCCTCTTCTTCTGCCAGTTCCACCCGCTGTAGCTCGGATCCGTCCCACTTGCCGACGGTGCGGACGCCGCGCTGATGCTGCCGCAGGTCGAAGTCGGTGCGGTTGGCGATGCCCTCCAGCTCCCCCCAGCCGAAGGGGAAGAGGTATTCGATGTCGGTGGTGGCCTTGGAGTAGTGGGCCAGCTTGTCGTGTTCCCGCAAGCGCAGCTTGTTCTCGGAAAGGCCCAGGGACAGGTACCAACGGCGCCGCAGCTCGACCCACTTGTGGAACCACTCTTCGTCGGTGCCTGGCTTGACGAAGAACTCCATCTCCATCTGCTCGAACTCCCGGGAGCGAAAGGTGAAGTTGCGCGGGTTGATCTCGTTGCGGAAGGACTTGCCCACCTGGGCGATGCCGAAGGGGACCTTGATGCGGGTTGAGGAGGTGACGTTGGCGAAGTTGGCGAAGATGCCCTGTGCGGTTTCGGGGCGCAGGAAGGTCTTGGCCGAGCTGTCGGTCACCGGGCCCAGGTAGGTCTCGAACATGAGGTTGAAGTTGCGCGGCTCGGTGAGCTGGCCGCCGCAGGAAAGGGGGGTCTTCGACGGCTTCTGGCCGCACACCGCACCCTCCAGGTCATCGGCGCGGAAGCGCTTCTTGCAGTCCTTGCAGTCCACCATCGGATCGGAAAAGCCGTCGACGTGGCCGGAGGCCTTCCACACCATCGGGTGCATCAGGATGGCGGCGTCGAGACCGACGATGTCCTCGCGCTCATCGACCATGGCGCGCCACCAGGCGTCCTTGACGTTGCGCTTCAGCAGCACCCCCATCGGGCCATAGTCCCAGGCGCCGTTGACCCCGCCGTAGAGTTCCGACGACTGGAACACGAAGCCGCGGCGCTTGGTAAGGGAGACGACCTTTTCCATGAGCTGCGCGCTGTTTGCGAACGGCTTCTTGGGGTTCGCATTCGCTGGGCTCTGGGGACGTTCGGGGGGCTCCGGGGTCTCGGGGGCGCTCATCTTGGCTCCTTGTCTGTGCTGTCCGTCTCTAAACCTGCGGGGGCGAGATTGTACACTCGCACTGCCCGATGACCAGCCGGTGCTTGCGCTTTCTTCGAAGGCAGGCAAAGATCCATGACTGTGATTCGAGTCGGCTCAATCGTAGGGAACTATACGATCGCATCGAAGCTGGGCGAGGGGGCCATGGCCACGGTCTTCCTGGCCGAGCACCCCCGCATCGGGAAACGAGTCGCGATCAAGGTGATCCATCCCGAGCTGTCCACCAGTCAGGAGATGGTCTCGCGCTTCTTCACCGAGGCCCGGGCGGTCAGCCAGATCCATCACGAGAACGTGGTGGAGATCCAGGACTTCGGCCAGACCCCCGACGGGGACAACTTCATCGTCATGGAGTTCCTGGAAGGGGACACCCTGGGCGTCCGGCTGAAGGCGCAGGGGATCTTCGATGTGCCCCGGGCGATCCGCATCACCATCCAGATGACCGAGGCGCTGGCGGCGGCCCATGGCCGGGGCGTCATCCACCGGGACCTGAAGCCGGACAACATCTTTTTGATCCAGCGGGGCTCCGAGCAGGACTTTGTCAAGATCCTCGACTTCGGCCTGGCCAAGCTGACCGGGGGCCCGGCCCTGGTCGAGGCGCAGCATCGCACGCGAACTGGCTCGGTGCTGGGGACGCCGCATTACATGGCCCCGGAGCAGTGCGAGGGCAAGGTCACGGTCGACGGCAGGGCCGACATCTACGGCCTTGGATGTATCCTCTACCAGATGCTCACCGGGGAGCTGCCCTTCCCCGGCGATGGGTTCGGGGAGGTGCTGGTCAAGCACCTGCGAGAGCCGGTGCCATCGGTGCGGGCGCGGAACCCGCAGGTCTCGCCGGCCCTGGAGAAGCTCGTCCTGCACTGCCTGGCCAAGAGACGGGAGTACCGCTTCCAGTCGGTGGGGGAGCTGGCCCAGGCGCTGCGCGACCCCGACCGCTTTTCGCTGCGGATCGGGGACGACATGCGGGTCATCACCGGTCCGCTGCCCGGGGACCCGGAGGGGCCGCCCCCGGTCATGCTCGATCAGCCACCGACGCTGATCGGGGGACTGGGCGGGAACATGCTCCAGCCGCCGCCGCATTTTGCCCCTTTGATAGCGCGCAGCGAAGCGGAACGCCGTTCAACATCATCGACCACGCCAGACGTGAAAAGGGCCGAGCCGGAACAGCGCACGGTGATCGGCACGGTCTCGCCCTTCGCCGCCGGCGGCCCCGGGTACTCGCCCGTGGAGACCCTGGCCACCCCGGCGCAACAAGACGGCGGGTTTTTCCCGGCCCGCGGCGGCCACACCATGCTGGCGGACGGGATGTCCAGCCACAACCTGCCCACCCTGATGCCCGGGAGCATGTCGCCCTTCTACGGGGCCAACGCCGGCGGGAACTCAAGGACAACCACCGGGGCCCTTCCGGCGAGCCAGAGCAGCGGCAGCAAGGCCCCTCTGATTGTCATCAGCGCCGTCGTGGGGGTCGCCCTTCTGGGCAGTTGGTTGGGCTACCGTTCGATGATGCGCCGGGAGTACCTGACGACCCTCACCAGCCAGCCCGAGCGCGCGGAGATCCTGCGCGATGGCAAGCCCCTGGGCCAGACCCCCTATCAGATCCACATGAAGCGGGGCGAGGCGAACCTCCGGCTGAGGCTGCACAAGGACGGATACATCGACGTGGACCGGGTGATCCCCGGGGGGGTCGATGGCACGGTTGTGGTGAAGCTCACGCCGAAGCCTGTCCAGGCGCCGGAGGATACGGGCAATAACGACGAGCCCGCGGCCAGCCAGGAGCCGAAACCCGAAAAGGTCGACAAGCCCGAAAAGGTCGACAAGCCCGAAAAGGTCGACAAGCCCGAAAAGGTCGACAAGCCCGAAAAGGTCGACAAGCCCACACGTCCGAAGGCGGAGAAGCCGAAGCGGAAGAAGCTCGAGGTCCTCCCCCCGTTCTAGACAGACAGGGACTTCGGCCCGGCAGCGGGCCGAACTCCCTGACAGAGTCACGTTGATAAAAAGTCATTTCAAGAAGAAGCACATGGCCGGAGCAGATTTTGGCGCACCCCCGCAGCGACCGAGGGAGCGTACTACTGTACGTGACCGAGGGAACGAGGAGGTACGCCAAAAGATGCCCGGTCCAGGTGCTTCTTCTTTGCCCTACTGTAGAGACAGGCCGGGACGGGTAAGCAAGAGTTGTCGCAACGCGACCACGGGCAGCTCTCCGCTTTTGAGGAGCGCGTCGTGGAAGGTGGCCAGGGAAAACTTGTCCCCCTGCTCCGTGCGGTAGTCCTCCCGAAGCTGCAAGAGTTGCATCCGTCCCAGGGCCGGCAAGAGGGACATGGGGTCGTAGGTCATGTGCTCCGCCTCGCGTCGCGCCGCGTACTCGTCCATGTAGCAGTCCTCGGAAAGGAAGCGCACGGCGTCCTCCAGCCGCGCCGCCGGCCCGGGCCCGTTCCCCGCGGGGGGCGCGTGAAGCCGAAGGGCCACCAAAAGCCGTCCCAGGCGCGACACCTGTACCCGCCGCGTCAGCAGTTCCAGGCGAGCATCCACCGCGGCGCTTAGCGCTTCACGATCATTGCCCGGCGCCGGCCACGAATCGGTCATCAGCTCCTCGGCGTAGTGGGCCCAGCCCTCAATGAATCCCTGGCTCCGCGTCCGCTGCCGCAGGAGCGACAGGTTGGCGTGACGGGCGACCTCCTGCTGGACCATGTGCCCCGGGACCACCTCATGTATAGAGGTGAACAGGAGCTGGGTCCGGTTTAGCAGGCGCAGGTGATCGAGGATCTTCTTCTTGTCCTTCCAGCCCGGATCGACCGGATCGATATAGAAGAACGCTTCGTGGGAGCGCGTCTCCAGCGGACCCGAGAGCACCAGGGTAGCATAGCCCCAGCGGTAGGGCGGCATCTCTTCCACCTTGGGCCGGGCGGGCGGAAGGCTGAGCAGGCTCTCCCGGGAGACCGCATCATAAAGGCCGGCCAGGGTGGTCTCGGCGGTATGCATCAGCTCGTCCGCCCGGGGGTGATCGTCCTCCAGCGTCCGCAGGGCATCGCCGATCTGCCGCCCCCCGGACGATCCGACCAGATTGATCCGATGGGCCACCGCTTCCAGCCGACGGCGGGAGTCCTTCAACTCCCGCTCCGCGACCGCTTGCAGCGTCTCCAGGGAGACATCCAGGAGTTCCGCCGTTCGCAGGCGGGTAAGCAGGCGATCTCGGCCGAGGACCCAGTCGCCCTTGGACCGGGGCAGAAGGTCGTGGTTCATCCAGGTGACAAACTCATCCAGGGCCTTGCGGGCCTCGTCGTTGCTGTGGTTGAACTCGTCGACGACCTTGGGGTCCGTGGCCCCGCGGATCAGCCGGGGCAAAAGGGTGTTCAGGAAGTCCCGGGTCATCATCCCCAGGTCGATCGCCCGCCGGGTGAACAGTTCCGGCGGGTTCTTCAGGTTCTTCTCCGCCTCGCGGCACAGTTCCGGCACCGCGGCCAGCCGCCGGGCCAGCGGACGCACCCGGCCCTCGGTGGGGATGAAGTCGGGGCTCAGCAGGCCGTCGATGGCGAAGGCCACCAGGTTCATATAGAAGGCCGGGTTGCGCTCGTAGGGGCTGGGGTCGGAAAGTTCCAGGATCTGGTTCTCGACCCGGGACGAAAGGAGCCGCAGGTCGAGCTTTTGCCCGGCGTCCTGGCCGTCGGACTCGTCCTGGGCGCGGCGCACCCGCTCGCGCATCACCCCCAGGCGGGCCAGTTCCCGGGTAACGGCCTCAGCGCGAACATCGTCCAGGCGTTCGTCAAAGCGGTGATCCCCCAGCCAGGTCGCGGTGACCGGGGCAAATTGCAACTCCGCGGCGATCTCTTCCGCCGCCAGGGAGTTTACCCCCCTAGACGTCGAAATGCCCGCAAGGCCCCCATCGTCTTCTGACCGCTGCCCACCAACGAACCGGGAGACTTCCCCGCGGGTACAAGAAAAAAAAATCGGCGTGCAAAAAAAGCACGCCCAGGCCACAAGCCAGGGACGAGACCGCACGCGGTTCATCCATTGACCTTAGCGCGGCCGGCGAGAAAGCGCATGCCGGCCGGGGAAATCGTGTTGAAACGTGCGCAACGCCTTGTCCCGCAGTCATGAGCGCGCTACAGTCCCCCTGCTGAACCGTTCCTTCTATTGGCAAACAATTAGCATGCTGCTCTATCGCTGGCTCACCGACGCAATGAATTCCCGCGGCAGCGCGAAAGCGCTCGTCTACCGGGACACCTATCTCTCCTGGCGTGGCCTGCACCACCGGGTGGAGCGACGCGCGCAGGAATTTGGCGCCATGGGGATCGGCCAGGGGCACTGGGTCGGCCTGATGCTCGGGAACGTCCCGGACTTCGCCATCCTCGCCCTGGCGCTCTCTAAGCTGGGGGCCACGGTCGTCCCGCTGGACCCGACGACGGGGGTGCGCGACCTGAACCTGCTTCTGGAGGCGGCGCCGTTGCGGGCCCTGATCACCCGGCCCCGGGGGGGCACGGAGCTGCCCTCGTCGAACACGCCGACCTTCACCAGGGGCCGCAAGATCGCCGCCAAGCTGGAGCCGGAAAGCCGGCGCCGCTTGCAGGGCACCCTGCTCACCTGCTCCATCTACAAGCGCGACGACGATCCCCCCGGTCCCGCCACGGTGGTGCTGTTGACCGCGGATTCCTCCGGCGACCCCAAGGGGGTCATGCGCAGCGAGGAAAACCTCCTCATCAACTGTGACAACATCTTCAAGAGCCTGGATGTGACCGCGGAGGACCGCATCCTCACCACGGTGCCGCTTTACGCGGCGTACGGCTTCGACCTGGGGCTGGCGCTGGCCCTGCGCTTTGGCGCGACCCTCTATCTGGAAGACGAGGTCGCCCCCAAGCGCATCGTCAAGATCCTCCGGGAGCAGGAGATCGACTTTTTGCCCGGGACCCCGCCGCTCTACGCGGCACTGGCAAAGTTGCCGACGGCCAAGCCGCTGAAGACCAAGCGGGCCCGCTTCCTGGCCACCGGTGCTCAGCTCGGGGAAGCCACCTCGGAAGCGTTCCGTGCCCGCTGGGGCCCCCGGGTCATCCCAATCTATCACACCACCGAGGCCGGGGCGATCTGCTGTGACCGCAAGGGACTGGCCCCGGACACCGTCGGCAAACCCCTGGAGGGCGTGGAGATCCGCCTCGACGACGCCCGGCCCGACGGCACCTCCCCGATCTGGGTCCGCTCCGGCGCGGTGGCCAGGCGATCGGTAGGTTCCCTGGGGGCGCCGCCGGCCACCGCGGGGAGTTCAAAGAAGACCTCGATCGGCAGCATCGACAGCGAAGGCTGGCTGCATACCGGCGACATCGGCAAGCTGGACAAGACCGGCAGGCTTTCCCTGGACGGACGGGAAGACGATCTGGTCAAGGTCGACGGCAAACGAGTGGCCCTTGGCGAAGTCGAGGGGTGCCTGGAGGCGTACCCCAAAGTCAAGGCCGCGCAGGCTCGGGTGTTCGTCGATGCCCAGGGCAGTTCGATGGTCGTGGCCAGCGTGGTCTGCCTGGGCAAATGCGCCGCGGAAGAGATCATCGATCACTGCGCCCGCAACCTGGCCCCCTACAAAGTCCCTCGCCGCATCGAATTCTGCGACAGCCTGCCGGGCTGACGTCCGCGTCGCTGCGCATGCCCACCATGTCGCCGCTGCTCTCCGAGATGATCCAGGCATTGCTCAGCCGCCCCCCTGGCAGCGGCTATGGCACACTTGGAGCCATCCTCCACCGCAAGGTCCCCTTTGACCGCCTGACCCTCTGCGCCGCCGAGCCTGGCGGAGCGGGCCTGCGCGTGCTCCACGCCCTGGCCAGCGAGGACGGCAACAGCGAAGTGGTGGGCCGCGGGGTGCCGATCGAAGCTTCGCTGGCAGGTCAGGTCTACCGGGAGCAGGGCTGGCGGCATGTCGATCTGGCCATCGATCCGGGCGCCCCGCCGCTGGAAGACATCCGCCGGGCTCGATTGGCGGGCATGAAATCGGGGCTGGCCTTCCCCCTGACCGTGGCGGGCTTTCCCGTGGGCGTGTGCCTGCTCTGGTCCCAGCAGCCGGATCGATTCAACAAGAAGCACGAGGCCTTCCTTCTGGCCCTTCAGCCGGCGCTCTCCATCTCGCTGCGCAATGATCTCATCTTCGTCGAGGCCGAGCGGCGCTCCCTGGAGCTGCGGGCGCTGGAGCGACTGGCCCGGTCGACTCGGAAAAGCCTCGATCTGGAAGAGGTGATCCCGGCCTGCCTGGATGCCGCGTTGGCGCTCCTGGGACTCTCGACCGGCGGCATCCTCCTTTTGCGCGACGATCGCCTGGAGATGGTCCTGCATCGCAACATGCAGATAAAGGGGCCTCTCTTCGTTCCCATCAAGCCCGCCCTGCATCCCGACTCCCCGCTGCGCCGCTCCTTCGCGGAGCGGCGACCGTTGGTGTGTGAAGACATCTCCGCGGACCCCCAGCTCAGCCGGCTCCTGGGCGTCTCTTCCGCCCTTGACCCATCCGCCGGACCCGTCAGGCGGACCTGGCTGCTCACCATCCCCTTGTTTGCCGGGGAAATCGACCGGGGCGTGGTCTTCGCCTGCGGCTACGACACCTTTCCCTTGACCCCGGCCGAGGTCGAACGCATGGCCACCATCGGGCACTGGATCGGCAGCGCCATCGCCGACGCCGAACGCCACGCCGACGCCCGCCAGATGGCCAGCGCCAACGTCTTCTACCGCCACATCATCACCCACCTCCGCGACGCGGTGATCGCCACCGACGCCACCGGAAAGATCGCGGAGTGGACCGGGGGCGCCGAGGCGCTGACCGGCTGGCGAAGCGCCGACGTAAAGGGGCAGGACCTCCTGTCCCTGCTCTACGGCAGCAGGGCCCCCGAGATGCGTCGCACCATCGAAGACGAGTTCAGCAAGCGCGGGCTCTACCGGGGCGAGTCCACCATCCTGCGCAAAAGTGGCCCCCCGGCGCTGTGGGAGTCCGTGGTCGCCCCCATCGAGCTGCCTTATGGCAGACCCGGAGGGCACGGCTGGGTCGGCGTGCACCGCGACGTGGGCGAGTCGCGGCAGCGGGCGGAGCACCAGCACAAGCAGCAGCAACTCGAAAGCCTGAGCAGCCTGGCTGGCGGCCTGGCCCACGACTTCAACAACACCCTGGGCGCGGTGTTGCTGACTTCCCTTCTGGTCCGGGAGGCGGCACTCAAGGGCGATCCGGATCGGACCGGCCCCACGCAACTGCTCCACGACATGGACGTGATCATCGACGCCGCCCGCCGCGGGGCCTCCCTGGCCGGACAGCTTCTGGCCTTCTCCCGGGGCGCCCCCCTGCACCTCGTGCCCCTCAATCTGAGCGAGGTCATTCTCCAGGCCATCCATCAGTTTACCGGACGAGATCGCCTCAGGCCGTCATCCCTGCAGATCACCACCCGGTTCTCCGACCCGACCCCGCCGGTGCGGGGTGACCGGGAGCAGCTCGTGCGGGCGCTCCTCAACCTGTTTCAGAATGCCGAGGAAGCGATGCCCCTTTGCGGCCGCCTCTACATCGCAACCCAGGAGGCCGACCGGGTCGCCGGCCCTCCGGGCGATGCCGCCATGGCGGGCGATCTCCCTGCCGGCCGCTATGTCCGCATTTTGCTCCACGACGAGGGCCCCGGCATTGCCCCCGCCGTACGTGCGCGGCTCTTCGAGCCCTTCGTCACGACCAAGAAAAGCGCGGCCGGCCTGGGGCTGGCAGTGGTCTTCGGCGTGGTCAAGGCCCACGGGGGCAGCATCAGCTTCGACACCGATCGGGACCGCGGGACCACCTTCCTCATCGACCTTCCCCTGGCCCTTGTGCCCACGCCCGCGCCTACCGCATCCGGCCACCCGTCCCACGGCCCCGCCGCCGCCCGCATCCTGGTTGTCGACGATGAACCCGTCCTTACCAGGATCGCCGCCCGCATCCTTCGCAGCAACGGCTACAGCGTCGACACGGTGGGCGCCGGCATCGACGCCCTGGCTCGCTACGCCCGCGCCGGGGCCTATGATCTGGTGGTGCTCGACTCGACCATGCCGGGGATGAGCGGCAGGGAGGTCCTGGATGAGCTTTTGCGCCGCGACCCGGCGGTGCGGGTGCTGGTGGTATCCGGCTACAGCATGGACGGGGGGCCCGCCGATCTTCTACAGGAAGGGGCTCGCGGCTTTTTGCCCAAACCCTTCACCCCCCAAGAGCTTTTGGGTGCCATCAAGGACATCCTGGACGAGTGAGGCTGTGTCACTTCCCGGTAAAAATCGGCGGTCGCTTCATGAAGAACGCCGAGACTCCCTCGGCAAAGTCCTGCGACTGCATCAGTTCGAGCTGCCCCCGGGCCTCCCGGTCCAGCGAGGTCTCCAGCGTGCCCGACAACCCCTCGTAAACGGCTCGCTTCACGTGGCGATGCACCAGGGGCGGTCCCTGTGCCAATCGCGCGGCAAAGGACAGCGCCTCGGCCTCGTCCAGAACGATGCGGTTCAACAGCCCCAGCCGCAGCGCTTCCTCTGCCTCCACTGAATCCCCGGTCAGCATCATCTCAAGGGCCTTGGCGACGCCGACCACACGCGGCAAAGTAAAGGTCCCGCCCCCATCGGGCATCAGCCCCCGCTTCACGAAGATCTCGCCGAAACGCGCCCGGCGGGTGCCCACCCGCAGATCGCACGCCAGCGCCAGATCGCAGCCAAAGCCCACAGCCGGCCCGTCCAAAAGCGCCACCACTGGCTTGTCCAGGCGGCGCAGCGCCCGGATCGCCCCATGAAAGTAGGTCCGCAGGTGTTCCTCCAGCGCCTGCGGTCCCTTGCCGGCCAGCGCCATGCCCGCCCGCAGGTCCGCCCCCGAACTGAAGCTGCCGCCCACGCCCGTCAGCAGCACCACCCGGATCGCCTCGTCCCGCCCGGCGCCGTCCACCGCCGCTATCAGCGCCCCGAGCACCTCATCGGTCAGGCCGTTCTTCGATTCCGGCCGGTTCAGCGCCAGATAGCGCACCGCCCCGTGGTCGCGCACCATCAGATCGGCCGGATTGGCGCCCGCTTCGCCCTTTGCTGCTTCCGTCATCATTGAACCTCGTCTTTCAAGCGGGCCCTTTGGGGCCCTCTGGCCCAAGATAAAACCGCGTCCCGGTATACGCCTGGTAGATCCGCGGCATCAGCGCCTTTAGCACCGCGGCCACCGGCACCGCCAGGAACAGGCCCGCATAGCCCAGGAGGTTTCCGCCCAGACTCAGCGCGAAGATCACGCCCACCGCGGAAAGCCCGATGCGCCCGCCCACCGCCCGGGGCGTGATGAACACCGCGTCCAGGAGCTGCACCGAGGCGAAGGTCGCCAGCACCCCGAGGATCGGCGCCGCCCCCCGCGCGCCGCTGTCGAGCACCGCCGAGATCAGCGCCGCCAGCAGGCCCACCGACACCCCCACGTAGGGCACGAAGGCCAGAAACCCCGCGGTGCAGCCGATGATCACCGCCAGCGGGATGCCGCAGAGCGAGAGCCCGATGGCATAGAGCCCCGCCTGGATCAGCATCACCGTCAACTGCCCGCGCAGCCACCCCCCCAGCGCCACGTAGACATCCCGCACGATATCGCTGGCCAGGTGCTGATGCCGGGGCGGCACCAGACTTCTTACCTGATCCATCAGCCGCGGCATGTCCATCAGGAAGGCCACCGCGAAGATCGGCATCAGCGCCGCCGCCAGGAAGATCCGTAAAAACCCCGCCACCCCCCGGAGCGCCGACTCCAGCGCGCTGGAGATCTGCCCCGCCGCGTCACGGATCCACTCGCCCAGCCGATCCGAGATGAGCCGCGACCAATCGTGCAGGCTGACCAGGCGGCGCTCTTTCACCAGTTTCGCCACCCACGGCAGAAGCCGCGAGTTGATGAACTCCTCGTAGGCCGGCAGCCGGGCGACGAAGCGCTCCAGTTCCCGGGCGACCAGGTGCGGCAGCGCCACCGCCAGGGCCGAGAAGAAGCCGATCACCCCGAGGACGATCATCAGCACCGCCAGCCAGCGCGGCACCCCGCGGGCCTCCAGCGACCGCACCGAGGGATCGAGCAGAAACGCCAGCACCAGCGCCATGCCAATGGGCAAAAGCACCACGGCGAGCTGCTGGAGGGCAAACCAGCAGCACGAAAGGAGGACCAGGATCATCAGCACCTGGGCCAAAAAGAGCGCGCGGCGGCGATCGGCGTCCATGGTCCCTCTCGCTCAGCGCCCTGGACCGCCGGGCGAGGCGGAGGGTTTTGCGGGAGCAGACAACGGCTGGCACGCGGGGTCGACCTCGGCGTCCGGGTCGGGGCGCAAGGGCAGATCGATCTCTCGGGTCTCGCCCGCGGGGACGGAGATCTCCCGGTAGGCAGTGAAGCAGCCCGGCGCCCGGACCTCGATCCGATGCACCCCCGACAGGAGCTTCACCCGGCTGCCACCCGGGGCCACGGGGACGATCGCGTCGTCCACGAACACCGCCGCCTCGGCCTGATGGACGCGCAGGCCGAGGGTCGCGTCGGGGTGGCGCTCCGGCGCGTGGCAGCCCAGGGCCAGCGACACGAAGACACCGAAGACCCGCGCCGGGACCTTCATGACGCCTCCTTCGGTAGCGCGAAGCGAAGCGAAGCGCCGTTCTTCGGTAGCGCGAAGCGAAGCGAAGCGCCGTTCTTCGGTAGCGCGAAGCGAAGCGAAGCGCCGTTCATCGACGAGGGAGTCGGGGGCAGAGGCAGCACGTCTTCCGGGGCCACCAGCACCCGCAGCTTGCCCGGCGACTCCGGCACCACCTGAAGCCGCAGCCCCGGGATCGGCGTACGCCCCAGCGAGGCGCCCAGCGTGCTTGCCGGGGTCGGCGTCTCCAGAAAGACCTCTGCCCGCAGCCCCTTTAGGCCCGCCCCGAAGCCGCGAGGCGCCACCCGGCCGACGCCCGGCAGGGCCCCGAACACCTTGATCAGCCGCTGATAATCCCCATAGCCGGCGATCCCCTCCACCGTGACCGCCACCCCGGAAGTCGCCTCTCCGCCGCCCGGCGGCCAAAGACGCGGCAGCAGCCCGACCAGCGCCCCCTGGGACGCCGACCGCCGGGCCGCCACTTGCGCCCCCGTCTCACTCTCGGCGAAACCGAAGGACTCCCGCGACTCCTCGGCGGGCGGGCCGGCGCTGCGATAGAGCGAGAGCCGGGCCGTGGCCGCTGCTCCATAGAGCGAGGGTTGCGTACCGCGCACCTCGCCCGCCGGGCCTCCGGGGACGATCCGCTCGACCACCGCCACCTGCGCCCCTGCCGCGACCATCGCCTGCGTCACCTCGGCGGCGTTGTCCAGCGCGGGACAAGCCCCCGGCAGCACCGGACCATACGGGGCCAGCGCCGCCCGCAAGAGACCCGGCCCCTCGGGGTCCGCCTGGCTGTCCGCGCAGAGCAGGATCAACGAACGCGGCGCGGCCTTCTGAACGCCCGCCGGGACCTGCAAGTCGCGCAAGAGCCGGGGCAGGTCGACCTGGGCCTGGATGCGCACGCGGAACTGCCCGTCGGCTTCGCTCTCATCGACCATGCGGTAGGTGGTGACGTACTCGCGGGCGCGGGCGCTCACCTGGTAGAGCCGACCGCGGGCCTCGGGGGCGGCCTGCGCCACCGCCTGCTCCAGCACCCGCTGCATCGCGTCCTTCAGGGACCGCTCCCGGGCGCGCACCACGTCGTCTCCGACCGGCGCCGACCCGCTGCCCTCGAACCCGGGTTCGTCCCCCCGGGCCAGCCCCGCCGACGCCAAGAGTGCGGCACAAAGCAAGATTGCCGAGAGGCGTTGCTTTCCAAGCTTGCTGCACGTCGGTGATAGCCGACGATGTCTCGTCATGGTTCCCTGTCTCCTCGGGCCGCCTGTGTGGCCTTGGCGGCCTCTCCCCCTTTGGGGGACCGGCCCTTTTTTTGCCCCTCCTGCCGCGGAGGCAACGGCGGGGTGGGGAGCGCAGACAGCTTGAGCCGCAGACGCAGGGAGACGCTGCCGTTGCTCCCCAGCTCGGTGGCGACGGTCTCGGCTCCTTCCAGAATGGGGTCTAGGGCCGCGGGGACCGGCCGTGAAGGCCAGCGGGCCCCAGGCAGTGCCACAAGGGCCTTCTTCATCTGCTCCCGGGCGCGCTCCCTGGCGATGCGCTCGGCCTTGATGCGGGCCACTTCGGCGGAGGGAGCCCGGGGGTCAGCGGCGCACCGGCCCTCGGCCTCGACGGTGCCAGCATCCCAGTCAATGCGCACGCCCGAAGCCAGTTGCTCCACGGGAGCGGATCTGGCAGAGGAGGTGGCAAGGAGACCGCCCAACAGAAGGAGCGGCCAGGTTCTGCATCGAAGGCTCATCCCGGCAGGCTAGACTAAGCCACGGGCACGGGGTTGTAAAGGAAGCCTGCGGCGGCGGCCATCATCGTGGGCAAACTCCAAGCGCGCCATGAACAGGATCCTTCGATCAGGGTTCTCAGGCCCGTGGTCTGGTTGAGCAACAACCAGCGATCCAATGTGTCCACGATAAAGTCACTGGTCCCCTTGGAGTCGGTGAAGTATAGGTAGGCTGACCGCGGTGGGGACGATGATCCGGCCATAGAGGCGATGAAGGAGTTCAAGCTGACCGACCTGGGCGAGGTTTGTGATCAGAGAGGTATCACAAACGACGATCACCGCGGTTCCAGTGCCTCAGGTTGATGTCAAATCGACCACTTGAAACCCCGCCTACTCGTCGTCATCCTCCGGTTCTCCGTCATTGTCCTCGCCGCCGACGTAGCGGAAGGTCTCGCCGCGGACGTCGAGGATGCTGGGGCGGAAGTTCGTCACCACCGCCCGCTGGGTCAGCGCCGGGTGGTTGGCCCGCGAGGCCCCGATCAGCC
>JBBRLA010000047.1:0-22849 GCA_038231615.1 Polyangia bacterium
AGGCGGATGCTGGCCGCCGACATGCCGTCGATGGCCAGGCGCAGCCCTTTGCGCAGGAACGGATCGGAAAGCGCCTCGGCGTCCTTCTCCAGGGCCACCAGCCCCTCGCGCCGCGCCTTGGTCGCCATCTGCACCAGGACCTGGATGATCTCCTTCGTATTGTGCTTTTGCGGAACAAATGCCTGCTTGATGGCCTTGAGCGTCGCCAAAAGGGCGTGCCCGGGAAAGGACATCACCACGGCGCCGATCGTGCCACCAAGCACGATCAGCGCCGCGGTGGGCTGGGTGATAGAGGCGATGTGGCCGCCTTCCAGCACCTGCCCGAGCAGGATTGCGGCCAGGCCCATGCTGAGCCCTATGATTGTAGTCAGGTCCACGGGTTCCTCCAGCGGCGCCTAGGTGATCCCCCGCAGGGGGGATAACACCCGCCGACGGTAATTCACCACCTGCTCGACGATCTCCGTCACCGCCTCCCGGACGGTGAGCTTCTGTCCGCTGGTCAGCGTCAAGATGCTCTCCGGCCGGGCTTCGATGAGGGCGATCAGCTCGGCGTTGATGACCACAGCCTGGCCGTTCAGTTGCGTCAAGTTGATCATCACGGCCCTAGCGTTTGAGTTGCGTCAGCGTGACGTAGTTTTCATCGGTGGTCTGGATGGTCTTGCTGTTGGCCTGGAAGCCCCGCTGCAGCGCAATCATATCGACGAACTGTTGGGTCAAATCCACGTTGGACTGCTCCAGCACTCCGGAGACCAACTGCCCGCGGGGGCCGGTGCTGGCGGAGCCGAGGTTGGGCACCCCCGACGCGGTGGTCGCCGACCAGAGCGCCCCGCCCTCGCGATGCAACCCGGTCTCGGAGTTGAAGCTGGCCACCGCCAGGCGCCCCAGTGCCTGGTGCTGACCGTTGGTGAAGACACCCTCGATGGTGCCATCGCTGGTGATGCTCAACGAATTGAAGTTGCCCGAGGCGTGGCCGTCCTGGTCCAGCGAGTTCATGGTGAACGTCTGGGCGCTGGCGGTCGAGCCTTTCAGCCCGCTGCCTCCCGCGGCGATCGCGTCGCCGAAGTCGAAGTTGACCACCTGTCCAGGGGCGGCGCCGACGAAGTTGAACGTGTTGGCAGCGGTGGTGGTCTGGCTCAGCGCACCAGTGTTGCTGAACGCCAGGCTGCCGTGGGCCACGTCCAGGGGCGTGCCCTTGGTCCCGCCCTGGATGTCTCCACCATCAACCACCGCGTGCCACTCCCAGGTGCCGTTCACGCCGGTATTGCGGTAAAAGACCTGGGCCGTGTGCGGGTTGCCGAGCGAGTCGTAGATCGGCAGCGAGGTGGAGAAGTTGGAGGTCGAGTCGGCCTTGGTCGTGTCCCACGGCGGCGGCGGTGCGGCCCGCGTATCCAGGGCGGCGAAGGCGCTCACCTTGCTGCTGGCCTTGGGCGGCTGGGTGCGTCCGGCCACCTGCAGCGGCCCCGAGGCGCCGCTCATCTTGCCGGTCGGGTCGATGCCCCAGCCCTGCACCTGCAACCCATCGGCGCTGACCAGGATGCCCTGCGCATTGATGTGAAACTGCCCCGATCGGGTAAAGTAATTGCCGTTCACCCCGCCGTGGTTTCCGTTGAGCATGAAGAACCCACCGCCGTCCAGGGCCACGTCGGTGCTCTTGCCTGTGCTCTGGAATGAGCCCTGGGTGAAGAGCTGCTCCACGCCGCCGAAGCGCACGCCGAGCCCGATCTGGGAGGTACCGCCGGAGGATCCCTGCACCGCCAGGCCCAGCACGTCATCAAAGATGCCGCGCGAGCCCTTGAATCCAACCGTGTTGACGTTGGCGATGTTGTCGCCGACCACGGCGAGTGCTTCGCCCTGTGCATCGAGACCGCTGGCGCCGCTGTAAAGAGTAGCTGTAATCGACATCGAGATCTGGACCTCCCGGCCCGGCGGCCGCCGTCAAGCGGCGCCGAGCGCGTAAAAAGATTTGCCATGGCCCTAAAATACGGGGCCTGCTTGTTATCAGTTCGAGACCTGTATCACGTCGTTCAAATGCACCGTCACGCCGGGCAGCATCAGCGCCGGGGTGCCATCTGCATAGGACACGCCGGTGACCCGGCCGCTCAATTCGGGTCGGGCGCCGACGATGCCGCCCTTGTTCGAGGCGGCGGTCACCGAGACCGCGTAGCTGCCCACGGGCAGCGGCTGGCCGCTGGCGTTCTTGCCGTCCCAGGCCAGGGACTGCGGCCCGGCCGGCAGCGCCCCCGCATTGAGGGTCCGCACCACATTGCCCTGAGCGTCCTTGATAGTCAGTGTGACCGAAGAAGCGGCGCTGTCCAGGGTAAATTGCAGCGGGGTGGGTGCGCCGCCGTTCAGCTGGATGCTGCCGAAGTTTGCCAGCACCTGCTTGCCGACCAGGTTCACCGCCTGGGAACCCGCGTCGCTCAGGAGCTGCTGCTTTATGCTGGTCAGCACCTGCGTCTGGTTCTGCGCCTGCTCCAGCGAGGCGAACTGCGCCAGTTGCGCGATGAATGTCGTGTTGTCCTGGGGCGAGAGCGGGTCCTGGTGCTGCATCTGCGTCACCAGGAGCTTCAGGAACTCGCTCTGGGTGGGGATCGCGCTGTTGGCCGAGGTTGCGGCAGCCACGGCCGAGACGCCGGTTACCGGTTGAACGTTCGCCATGCTTCTCTCCTTCTTCGCATCGTTCTTCGAGTCGATCTTTTCATCGTCATATCAGGCCATCACATCCACCAGACCGCGGGCCGGCCAGCTTCCCGGGTCCCGGACGCCGGCCGGTGCCGGCTCCTCCTCTTCATGCGTCTCCAAAAGGATGCGCGCCACGTTGAGGCCCTGCCGGATCATCCGCTCTTGCATCTCCTTCTGCCCGCGGCGCACCGCGCCGAGCAGCCGCCGGGGTACATCCAGGATGATGTTGATCGCCCCGGCCTCCGTCCGCGCCGTGACCCGGCCCAGCGCGGGCAAGTAGAGTGTGACCTCCCGGATGGGTTCCTGCAAGTTTAACAGATGGGTGGTGAGGGCCTCGAAGTCCGAAGCCGTCGCGCGATCCTCCGCGTCCCCCCCTTGTCCGCCGCCGCCCTCGCCGTTCTCACTGGTGCCGGTACCGCCGCTGCCCTCGTCGCCCTGGAAGAAGTCGAGGTTGAACTCGGCCTCCTCGACCTTGAAGCTGTCTTCGTGGGTGTGTTCCCGGGCCCCATGCATCTCGCCGGCCCGCTTGGCGTAGCGCACCGAAGGCCGCCGCCGCCCCGCGCCGGTCCGCTCGCCCCGACCGGTGGACCCCTCAGGCGCCCCCGGGTCCTCGGCGCCGCCGCGCTTGTCGATGCTGAAGCGCTCGCCCTTGTGTCCCCGCCGATAACGATCCTCGCTGTGCGGAGCGATCTCCAGCGAGTCCGACCCCACCCTTTCGATCATCATTTTGGCCCTCCTCCCTTCTTTTCGGTCGCTGCCTCGCGCCGGTCGTCGCTCTTCTGCTCGCCGCGGCGGTCGGCCTGGCCCTCATCCCGGACGTCGTTCTTGGCCAGCGGGCCATCGCCGATGCGCTCTGCCAGGATCGCCGCCTTCCGGGCGTCCATCTGCCCGAGCAGCTTCCCGGCCTGCTCCCGCGGCAATGCCTGAAGCACCGCTACCGCCAGATCGTTGTCGTTGAAGCTCGCCAGGAGCTGCGCCGCCCGCCGGGAAGACATCCCCCCGACCATGGCGGTGATCTTCTGCAGGCGCTCCTCCTTCTGGGCCTGTGCCTCCGCCCGCTCCTTCTCGCTTTGTCGCGTGGGCCCCGCCCCCTCCTCCGTTCCGTTCAGCCGCGCCTCGATCCGCGCCCCCAGCTTTTCCAGTTCGGCCACCTTCTCGCCGGCCTTCTTCGCCGCCTCCTCGATCGCCAGCTTTTGCGCCGCCAGCTCCCGTTCCTGCTTCTCCAACTCCGCGGCCCGGTGCGCCACATCCCGCGTCTGTTCGCGCAGCCGGGTCAGCGCTTCCCGGGCCACATCGTCGCACTCCTCCTCGTCGATCACCACCCGCCGCGGCGTGTATTCGGTCTCCACGTCCGCGGCCGTGGACCCGCCGCCGTCGCCGCCCTCGGCGCTCGCCTGCTCTTTGTCCCCGCCGTCCGGTCTGGCCACGGCGTCCTTATTCTCCCCTCCGTCCGCCGCCTTGCTCTTGCCCAGCCACTTGCACGAGGGCAGCGCCAGAAGTAGAAACAGAAAACCTACGATCGCTCCCGCCCGCCGCGAGTGGCCCGCTCGTCCGCGCGCTTCTGTGCCAGCGCATTTTGCGCCGTGCGCTGCTCCTTCTCCGCCCGCTCGCCCAGAAGCTCCGATTGCCGCAAAAGGATGTGCTGCGCCTTCACCCGCTCCCGTGCCGACTCCTGTGCCCGCTGGGCCTCTTCCTTCTGCGTCTGCCATGCGGCCATCTCCTCTCGCGCCGCCGTCTTCGCCACGTCCATGCGTTCCATCTCCCGCGGGGACAGGTCCGCGCCGCTCACCGCCTTTTTCTGCGCCTCGGTCATGCACTGCGTCGCCGCGGCAAGCTGGAGGTCGGCGTGCTGCAGGTGCCCCTTGGCGGTCAACAGCCGTTGGGCGCTGATGTCCCGCTGTGTGCTCCGCACCGCCACGATCCGCTTCAAGCGCTTGACCTGGTTCATCGCACCCTTTCGTCTTCACATTTCCGCTCCGGTCCATCACGAGGCCACCCTCAGCGCGCCCTCGAAGAGGCGCAATGTCTCATCCAGCCCGCAGGTCTCCCCGGGGCCCTGCCGCAGCACCCGGTCCAGCGCCGGCTTCACCGCCAACGCCTCGTCGATCCGCGGGTTCGAACCGGCGACATAGGCGCCCAGGTTCACCAGATCCTGTGCCTCGCGTGCGGTGGCGATCAGGGCGCGGATGCGCTGGGCCAGGATGATATGGGCCGGCCCGGTGACATCATTCATGACCCGAGACACGCTGCCCAGCACGTCGATAGCGGGGTGATGCCCCTTGTCCGACAGCTCCCGGCTCATCACGATGTGCCCGTCCAGCACCGATCGCGCCGCGTCCGCCACCGGGTCCGACAGATCGTCTCCCTCGACCAGCACGGTGTAGAGCCCGGTGATCGAACCCTTCCCGGCGCTCGGGGCGACCCGTTCCAAAAGCCGCGGCAAGAGCGCGAACACAGAGGGCGTATACCCCTTGGTGGTCGGCGGCTCTCCCACCGCCAGCCCGACCTGGCGCTGTGCCATGGCGAAGCGGGTCAGCGAGTCCATCACCAGAAGGACGCTCTTTCCCTGATCGCGCAGCCACTCGGCGATCGCCGTGGCGGCGAAGGCCCCGCGGATCTGCTCCAGAGGCGATCGGTCCGAGGTCGCCACCACCATGATCGAACGCTTGAGGCCATCCGGACCCAGGGTGCGGTGGACGAACTCCCCGACCTCGCGCCCCCGCTCGCCGATCAGCGCGATCACCGACACGTCCGACTGGGCGTTCTTGGCCATCGCCCCCAGAAGGGTCGACTTGCCGATGCCGGCGCCGGCGAAGATGCCGATGCGCTGCCCATGTCCCAATGCCAGGAGCCCGTCGATGGCCCGGATGCCGAGCACGAGCTGCGTGTCCACCGGCCGGCGCGACAGGGGCGGGATGGGGGGCCGGTGCAGCGGCACCCGCTCCGTTGTGCGTACCGGGCCCCGATCGTCCAGCGGACGTCCCAGAGAATCGATGACCCGCCCGTAAAGCCCCTCGCCCACCGAAACCGCCGCCTGCCCCCCCCGGCGGCGCACCCGGCACCCGGCGCCCACGCCGGACACCGCGTCGATCGGCATCAACAGCACCCGCTCGTCCCGGAAGCCGACCACTTCGGACAGGATCGGCGGGGCCGATCCCATCGGCATGATCTCATACGTGTCCCCGACCACGCCGCCGCGGGCGAAGGCCTCGACCAGCAGGCCCACCACCTGCACCACCTCGCCCTCCTCGGAAAGGGCGCACGCCCGGTGCACCCGGGGAAGCTGGTGACGGAGAGATGGCAGGTGCATCACTCGGTCTCCGTGTCGACGCGGTGCAGGGCCTTGCGCACCCGCTCCAACCGGTCCGAGAGCCGCCCGTCCACCCGCGCCCGCCCGACCTGCACCACGCACTCGCCCGCGTGCAGGGTCGCATCCGGCATCACCCGGATGAGCGCCCCGCCCCGCGCCGTCGACAGGCGTTCCCGCTCCCGCTCGACCCGCTCGTGGTCCGACGATGCCACCAGCACCGTCGCCGCCTCGTCCTCGGTCACCACCTTCAAGGCGGCTTCGACCAGGCGCACCACGTAGGTCGGATCCTGTGCGACCTCACGCAAGAAGAGTTCCCGCGCCACCTCGATCGACAGGTCGGTCAGCTCGGTCTCCAGGGACGAGAGGTCCGTCTCGCTCAGACGGGTCACCTCCAGCAGCGCCGCGACGTAGCGCCCGCGTTCGTCCTCGGCATCCTGTCGCGCCGACTGGAAGGCCGCCGCCTCGTTCTCGGCTCGCTCCGTGGCCCCAAGGAGCGCGGCCTCCGCCTCTGAAACCGGGGGCACCCCGCTGCCTTCGTTGAGCCGCCCCGCCAGGTCCACCCCGGCGCCCGGATCGCGCAGCGCCAGGTCCCCGTTCGGACCTCCGCCCTCCCAGGGCCCAACCGGGTCCGCCGCCCCGCGTGGGTCTCCGTCCTTCTCGTTCTTCTGTTCTTCCTGGGTCTCGAAGAGCCGCCGCGGGTGCAGGTGCGACGGACGAGGCCAGCGCAGGACCGGGGCCGGCGGGGCCGGGGCCGGCGGGGCCGGGGGCCGCGATGGCACCCCGGGACCTCGCAGGCCCCCCGGCCCGAAGAGCGGGCGCACCTGTGCCTGGCTGGCGCCCTGTGGCGGCAGATGGTCCTCCGCCATCACACCACCTGCCCGCCGGTGATCAGCACCAGCTTGCCTTCGCTCTGCAGCCGGATCGCGGTCATCACGATCTCGCGCTGCGCCTTCTCCACGTCGGCGACCCGCTGCGGACCCAGGTTCTGCAGGTCCTCCGAAAGGGTCTCGACGGCGCGGCTGGACATGGCGCTGAAGATCGTGCGGCGCACCTCCTCGCCGGCGTTCTTCAGCGCCTGCGAGAGCAGGGCCCCGTCCACCTCGCGCAGGAGCACTTGCATGCCGCGCTTGTCCAGCTTGGACAGGTCCTCAAAGGTGAACTGCTCGCGCCGGATGGCCGACGCCCGATCCGGGGATCGGCTCTCGATCTTGGCCAGGATGGCCGCGCTCTGCTCGGGCAAAAGTTCGTTGAGGATCGCCGCCGCCCGCGCTATCCCGGGGGTGGTCTCGGCCTGGCTCAGGCTGTCCCCCAGCTCCGTCGACAGGGTATCCCGGGTCGCGCGGATCGCCAGGGGGCTGATGCTGGCCAGCATCGCCATCCGCTCGATGACCTGCTCCTGCTGGTCCTCCGAGAGGGCGGTGATCACCATCGACGCCGTCGTCGGTTCCACCTGCGAGAGCACCGCGGCGATGGCCTGGGGGTGCTCCCCGGCCAGCATCTCCGCCAGCACCTTGCCGTCTCCGGCCACGTCGTCCAGCGGCCCGCTCGGCGGCAGTGGCGGCTGAAGCAGGCCGTCGGCCCGCTCATCGCCCACCGCCTTGCGCAGGAGCCCCGCCAGGTAGTCGCCGCCGCCCCAGATCATCGGGACCTCGCCGCTGACTCCGCGGACGAAATCCACGTAGATCGCCCGCAGCACCTCGGGGTCGAGGCGGGCCTGCTTCAGGCCCTTGGCCACCCGGTGCAGCTTCTGCAGCTCGTCGTCCTGCATCTTGCCCAAAATTGCCGCCGCGTGTTCCTCGTCCAGGCTCAGGACGAAGAACGCCGCCTTCTCAGGTCCGCTCAACTGCACGGGGCTCCTCCTTGTCGTTGTCCATGGAATCGCTTTCATGCTGATTGATCCACGCCCGCAGCACTTGCACCGATCGCTCTGGTTGAGCTGTTATCATCTCGACAGCATGCTCCCGCGCTCGCTTGGCCGCGGCCAGTTGCCGGTCCTGGGTCTGGTTCGGATCGGGCAGCGCCCGCACCTCGTGCGACCGCATTCCCTCCTCGATCTGGGCCACCGAGCTGGGCAGATGCATGCCCTGAGGCAGGAACGTCGTCACTTCCCGGCGCCTGCGCAGCAGGTGCATGAGCGTCGCCCCCAGGCCGAGCAGCGCGGCGCCCAGAAGCGCGTAGCCCCACGGCGGGATGATGTCTTTCACTTCCGTCATGTCCAGACCGTCTCCTTCGGGACCGGCGGCGAAGGGCACGCAGCGCACCTCGATCTGGTCGCCGCGCTTGGCGTCGAACCCCACCGCCTCTCGAACGATGGCGGCGTAGTTGTCCATCTCTTGTTGGGTTCGTGGGATGAACTTGCGTTCCTTGGGCGGCGCGCCGTCCTTGCCCCGGGGACCTGCCGGGGCATAGCTGCCATCGACCAGCACCGCCACCGTCAAACGCTCGACGCGCCCCCCGGGCTCGGTCACCTTGCTGACGTTGCGTCCGACCTCGTAGTTGCGCACGGTGGTCTTTCGGTGGGTGCCTTCCCCGGGGCTGGTCTGCGGCGGCGGGCCGCCGGGCAGGTTGCCCCGGGCCCCGGCCACCCCCCCGGCGCTGTCCGCCGCGGCCCCCACGGTGTCCTCGGTCTCCTGTTCGGAGCGGACCACTTGCTGATCGGGGTCGTACTCCTCGCGGGTGCGCTCGGCCTGGGCAGTGTCCACCCGGGCGCTGACCTGCACCGCGGCGTGGCCGTGGCCCAGCGTCTTCTCCAGGAGATCCTGCGCGGCCTGGGTATATTTGTTCTCCACCTCCCGCTGGTAGGCCAGGGCCTGGGTGGCTTGCGCCTCCTTGCCGTTCTTCTGCGAGAGCACCTCCCCCCGGCCATCCAGCACGGTGACCCGCTCGGGCTGGAGCCCCTCGACGCTGGAAGCGACCAGGTGGACAATCCCCTGGACCTGCGCGGCAGACAGCGTGCGCCCTGCGTGCAGCTGCAGCACCACCGAGGCCGACGCTTGTTGCTCGGCGCTGCGGAAGAGCGACTTCTCCGGCACCACCAAATGCACCCGGGCCTTCTGCACTGCCGCCAGCGTGGCGATGCTGCGTTCCAGCTCGCCGCTCATGGCGCGGTTGTAGTTTACCCGCTGGGTGAACTCCGAAATGCCCAGCCCCTGCTTGTCGAAGAGTTCGAAGCCGGTCGCCCCGCCCCGAGGCAGGCCCAGGCCGGCCAGGGTCAGCCGGGTCTCGGCTACCTGGGACCTTGGGACCTCGATGGTGTCCCCGCCATGGCTGATCTGGTACGGGATGCGTCCCTCGTGCAGCTTGTCCAGCACGGCGGCGGCGTCCTCGGCAGAGATCCCGACATAGAGCGGCGCGTAGTCGACGTGGTTCGCCAGGGCGGTCACGTAGGCCAACACCGCCACCGATAGCGCGACCGCGGCGACGATGCCGACGCGGGTGCGTAGGGTCAGGGCCTGCCATTGCTTCAGCAGGTCCCGGGGCAAGTTGGAGAGATCTTTGAAGTTGGCCACGTTCAGCTCACGTCGTCACATGAAGGAGTTCGTGGTAGGCGTCGATCAACTTGTTGCGCACCGATGAGAATGTGCGCAGGGAGATCTCGGCCTTGGACATTGCCACCATGGTTTCGTGGATGCGTCCGGGGTCCTCGTTCCTGGCGAAGGCCTCGATGGCGTCCTGGGCGATGACGTCGCGGTGCCGGGCCTCGTCCAGAAGCTGGCCGAACGCGCCCGCATAGCCGGGGCTCTCGGGCCCCTTGGTACCGTTGAAGGCGAGGGCGGCGCCTCGTCCGGGCAAAAGGGCTTGCAGCGGGGTGATGAAGTCCGGGGTGAGGGAACGGATCGCCACGGCTACCTCCCGATGGACAGAGCGTGGCTCGCCATCTGCTTGAGCGAGGACATGGCGCTGACGCCGGCCTCATAGGCCCTGGAGGCAGTGATCAGGTTGACCATCTCTTCCACCGCGTTGATGTTGGGGAAGGCCACGTAGCCCTCGGTGTTGGCGTCGGGGTGGCCGGGGTCGTAGACCAGGCGCGGCTCACTCTGGTCGGGCGAAAGGGCGGTGACCCTGACACCGCGGATCTGCCCGTCCAGCGCGTCGCGAAAGGGCCGGGCAAGGGGGGTGGTCTGCAGCACCGGGTCCAGGCGCTGGTAGGGGCCGCCGGCGTCGGTCCGGGTGGTGTTCTGGTTGGCCAGGTTCGACGAGGTGACGTTCATCCGGGTGCGCTGTGCCGAGAGACCCGAACTCAAAACGTCCATGCCAGTGAAGAGATCCATGACGTGCTTGCTCCCTGTTCTTTCAGAAATTCATGATCGCAACTGCGTGGTTTATGGTCTTTGGTCTGCCGCCTAGCCCCCGCTGCCATCCCCGGCGGCATACTTGAGCATGCCCAAGCGCCGCGCGGCCAGCTCGGTGGCGATGTTGTAGCGGATGGTGTTGGCCGCGGTTTTGGCCAGTTCGCGATCCATGTCCACCGCGTTCTGATCGTTGCCCGGCGAGATGATCGGGTCGCTGAAGGGGACCATCATCGCCGGCCGGGCATCGGGATCGATATGCCCCGGGTCGGTCGCCAAAAGCGGCACCGGGCCCGGCGTCGGCGATGGCAGGAAGCCCAGGTCCACCGGCTGGTAGCCCGGCGTGTCCACGTTGGCCACGTTCGAGTTGAGCACGATCCCGCGGTCCAGGTGATAGTCCAGGGCCTGCTCCAGCGTAGAGATGCCGGAGAAAAGTTGATTGCCGGCTGTTGGCAGGGTCATGGGGCGTTGTCCTCCTGATTCAAATCGTTCTGTTCGGGAACGGCCGCTGCGGGTGGATCGGCCTCTCCGGCGCCCTTCTCAGGGGTGTCCCTGGGGGCTTCGCTTTCGGCCTTCTTTGGCTCGTCCTTCTTCTTTTGCTTTCCCTTCCCCGTGCCGGGGCGTTCGTGCGAGAGCTTGGGGAGGCCCGGAAGCGGGGCGTAGTCCCCGGTCTCCGGGGCGTCCTCCTGGTCCGGCGGCGCGGCGGCGGGCTTCCCGGATGCCCTTCCCTTTGTACCCGGATTTCCATCGATCTTGGCATCCGGCTTGGCATCCGGCTTAGCATCGATCTTGGCATCCGGCTTGGCATCCGGCTTTCCATCGATCTTGGTGTCCGGCTTGCCGTCGATCGTTCCGTCAGGCTTCAGTTCCTTCGTCAGCTTTGGATCGACCGCGGGCGCCGCGGGCTTGTCTTCCCTCTTGGCGTCCGCCTTGGTCTGTAACGCGGCCTTCTGCTCCTCGGGGTGGGATGCCAGCCGGGTTGTCGCTGCCGTCTTCCGGCCGCCCTTCTGCCGCACGATCTTCGGCGGCTCGTCTCTTGGGGGCAAAGGCTTCGGCCAGGGCGCTGCCATCCAGGCCCGCGCCGCCTCGGCCCGACGATCCGCCGAGGAGAAAGACGGCTCCCATAGAGCGACCCGCGGGTCCGGCGCGGGCGGGCCGGCGATGTGTACCTCTCGCGGGGCCGGGTCCAGCGTCGCTGCAGCCGCCTCCACAATCTCGCGCAGGAGCCGCGCGTCGGGGTGGCCTTCCAGAAACGGCAGGGCCCGCTTCCCGAAGAGTGCCGCGCCCAGCGGGTCCCCGGTCACATAGCGGTAAAGCAGCATCCGGGCCGCGGCCCCCTGTGCGAGAGTCACCATGGCGGGCGCGACCTGCTCCCGATCGCGCATGACGTTCTTTGACTGGAGCAGGATCTCCTCATCCAGGTCCGCGTCCGACTGATCGTCGTGCAGGCGCACCCCGGCTAAAAGGGCGGCGGCCAGCGAGGCCGGCGCCTCGGTGCTGACCCGCAGGTCGGTGGCCAGGCGGTGCACCCCGATCGCCCGATTCTTGTGGGCCATCATCACGATCCACAGGTCCCCGGCCTGCCGGACCTGCGCGGTGGCGTCCACGGCCTGCGCCGTCTTTTCTGCCCGCTGGGCGATCTCCTTGACCCACGGCCCCTTGGGCCGCATCAACAGATACACCGTCCTCCCGGTGGGCGAGCGCAGGTTGGTCAGCACCATCGAGGCGGGCAGCGCATCCGGCGACGCCGCCCTGCGCTCCTTTTGCGCCGCGAGCGCCTGGGACTCGAGTCCGAGCCCGAGCCCAAGAACGACAAGCACGCCCAGGGTGGGAAGGGGCCCGCGTCTCGCCAGGGTGAATGCCGCCAACATGCAAAGAAAGCTTCGCAACAACCGGGCCAGGCCCGGGGAAACCGCGGGCCGCGGGGTTAGCCGGGCCCGCGCCTCGCAGACTGCGTAAAATTTCACACCTACTGTGGTGATTTTAAACACCCCTCCCTCCTACCTGGCGTCCCCGCCCCTTCTGAGCTTGTACAAAAGGGTGGTGCGATCGATGTTGAGGAGCCGCGCCGCCGCCGATCGGTTGCCTCGGGTCTTCTCCAGCGCCTGATGGATGAGCAGGACTTCCAGCTTGGCGATCTCCTCGGTCAGATCGAACCCGTCCGGGGGCAGGCACATGCCGCCCAGGGACGGGGGGCGCTTGCGCCGCAGGATGATGTCCTCCCGCTGCAGCATCCCCTCCCCCCGCAGGAGCACTGCCCGCTCGATGGTGTTCTCCAGCTCGCGCACGTTGCCCGGCCAGTCGTGGCCCATCAGCATGGCCAGGGCCGCCGGCTCCAGGCCGGTCACCGTGCGCTGCTGCCCGTGGTTGGTCCGATCGATCACGTGATAGGTGATCGGCAAAACGTCCTGCATTCTGTGGCGCAGGGGCGGCGGCTCCACGGTGATGGTTTCCAGGCGCCAGTACAGGTCGGCGCGGAACTCCCCGGTCTTGGCCTCGATCTCCAGGTCGCGGTTGGTGGCCGCCAGGATGCGCACGTCCGCCCGTTTGGGCGCCCCGCCGCCCACCGGGGTGTATTCCCGCTCCTGGAGCACGCGCAAAAGCTTGGCCTGCATTTGCAGGGTCAGCTCGCTGATCTCGTCGAGGAAGAGGGTCCCCCCCTCGGCCACGGCCAGGCGCCCGGGGTTGACGTTCACCGCCCCGGTGAAGGCGCCGCGGGTATGGCCGAACAGTTCGCTCTCCAGCAGCGTCTCGGGGATGGCGGCGCAGTTCAGCGCCACGAAGGGCCCCTGGGACCGCTTGCTCTTCTGATGGATGCCCCGGGCCAGGAGTTCCTTGCCCGTGCCGGTCTCGCCGCTGATCAGCACCGTGGCGTTGGAGGTGGCGTAGGTATCGACCCGGGTCAGCAGGTCCAGAAGGGCTGGCGCGCGCCCGATGATCGGCGCAAGGGGGCCGTCGACCGACCGGCCCAGGCGCTGGACGCCGTCCTTGATCAGGGCGGCCAGGGTTTCGCCGTCGAGTTCCGGGTTGTCGAGGATGACGTCGGCGCCGTCTGCCTGTGCCGTGGCCCAGGCGGGGCACAGGGCCATGACCAGGCCCCTTTGGGCCAGCGCGCGCAGGCGTGGCCGGGCGTTCGTGTGACGGCAGTCCACGACCGCCACGCAAAAGAGTTGGCTCGGGCCGCGCTCCAGCGGGGCGGTCTCGACGTGATAGTCGAGTTGCCCGAGGACGGAACGCAGGTAGAGCAAGGTGCTGGGATCGGGTCCAGTGACAAAAGCGTGGTGAAGCATCTACCGGGAGTTGTGGAGCGCGAAAAGCCCCTGCCCAGGGGTAAAGCGCAGGGGCCATCACTTTTTTTGCCGATCAATCGATCAATAGCGCCCCGGCAGATCGCCCCGACCGATCGCCCCGATCGATCAATAGCGCCCCGGCAGATCGCCCCCTATCCCCATTGCCGAAGGTGGTCCCGGTCCATCTCCTCCAGCACCGCCGCGACGGCCCCCCGCAGGCGATCCCCTCCCGGGGGTGGCGGCGTATCCCGATCGGCCAGCGCCTTGCCGATCGCGGCGGAAAGGCCCGCTTTGTCCTCCGCCAGGAAGATCCGCCCCTGCCCGGCCATCTCCGCGCACAGCTCCAATTGATGATCGTTGACGATCTCCCCAAAACCCGCCCGCCGCGCCACCACCACCGGGCGACGGCGCAGGAGCAGACAGGTCCCGATAAGTCCCGCCCCACCATGGCAGATCACCACCCGGGCCGCGGCGATCCGCGTCTCTAGTTCCGGCGCCGGCAGGAACCGGATCGCCTGGACCTGTCGCGGCACATAGGTGCAATGGCCGCTCTGCGCCACGATTGGCAGGGCGATCGCCCCCTCCTCAGAAAGCTCGTCGAGCATCCGCAGCAACCGATCGAAGGGAAAAAGGCTGGTCCCCACCGCCGCAAAAATGCCGCCGCCGGTCCTCTCCAACCCGTCGTCCGCCTTCATCTAGAAGACGCTCCCGGCGAAGCGCCCCTTGGGGAAGTGGGGCGCCAGGGACTCCCATTGATAGAAGAAGACATCCGCCAGCCGGTACATGATCCGCCCGGTCCACGACGGCGTTCGCACCGCCCCGAAGTTCTCGATGAACACCACCTTCGCCCCCAGCGCCTTCCCCACCACGGCCACCGGCACCGCAGGCCCGGCCCCGGTGCTCAGGATGACGTCCGGGCGTTCCCGCAGAAGCACCCGCGCCGCCTCGAAGAAGTTCCACAGCACCCGAAGGTCCCGCTCCGCGTGGGCAATCCGGTAGCAGCGGGCGTTTTCCGGCAGCGGCACAGTGGATTCATCGTTCAAGATGAAAAACACATCGTACCGGTCCAGCACCGGATGTAATTGAAGCACCTCCCGCAAGTGCCCGCCCACCGAACTCACCACGCAGATCTTCATAGCGTCACGTGGGCCCAGGCATGCCAACCATATAGAGTCACCTTACGAAGAGTCATCTTAGGAAGAGTCATCTTAGGAAGAAGCACATGGCCGGAGCAGATTTGGGCGCACGCCCGCAGCGACCGAGGGAGCGTACTACTGTACGTGACCGAAGGAGCGAGGACGTACGCCCAAAGCTGCCCGGCCATGTGCTTCTGTTACTCCTTGAAATGCTGCCAGAAGGTGGCTGCATCTAGCGGCGCCGTCCGCAGCACTTCCAGGTTTTCGTAGACGTGCGCCCGGGACTTCATCCCGCAGAGCGCCGCCGCCACCCCCGGTGCCGATCGCACGAACTGCAGCGCCCGCTGGCTGTCCTTGCGCAGCCCGGCCATGGGCGCCCGCAGCCGCTCCGGCAGCGGCTTCTTCAGCACCTTGCCTTGCAAGAGCGGCCCCGAGCACACCACCGCCACCCCCAGCCGCCGCGCCGCCTCCAGCAACGACATCCATTCTCCGTCGACCTGCTGGTTCTTCAGCGCCGACAGCTCGGTCATGGCGAAGTTCAGCGGCGCCTGCACCACCTTGAAGTGATGCCCCGGCCCGGCCACCTCCCGGGCCAACTCGACAAGGCGCGGCAGCGAAAGGTGCCCCGGCGCGTCCGCCGGCAGCCGGAAACCGCCCCAGGTAGCGCAACCGTAGCAGCCGATCTGCCGGGCCTGTACCGCCTCCTCGCAGGCCCCGATGGCGGCGCGCATGCGGCGTTCGAACTCGTCCCTTTCGACCTGGTCGAGCTGCATCTCCGGGTTGTGCAAATAGAACACGTCCACCGCGGCGATCCGCAGGTTGCGCAGGCTGCGCCGGAGCTGATCCTTCAGATAGGCCGGCGCCAGGCACTGGCAGCCGGCGACCAGCTCGCCCGGGGGCACCAAACCGGTCTTCACATAGGTGCGGTCCAGGTAGGCCGGCCCATCGTTGGGAACGGTGCCGTCGAAGGGCAGGAAGCCGGCCTTGGTGCACACCACCACCTGCTCCCGGGACAGGCCCAGCAAGTGCAGGTCGAGCATCGCCTCGCCCAGCGCCCGTTCGGATCGCTGCGAACGGTAGTTCACCGCGGTATCCAGCAGGTTGACCCCGGCGGAGAGGCACAGCAAGGCGGCCTCACGGTAGGCGGCGTCGTCCTCGGCAGTGTCCTGCCCCAGGTAGGTCCCCAGCCCCAGGCTGCTGACCTGCACGCCGTTCATCAGACGGAAGTTCCCCGGAAGCTCGCCATGCCGGGCCGCATAGGAGGCGGTGCCTTCGGCGGTGGCGAAGCGGGTGGCCGAGGAGTTGGTGTTCATGAATGGAGGGAAGGTTGGGAAAACCGGGGACTTTCGTGGGGTGAATGAAGGGGTTCGAACCCTCGACGACCGGATCCACAGTCCGGTGCTCTACCAGCTGAGCTACACTCACATGTTTTGAGGGGGTAATCTAGGTCAGCCAAGCCGCTTCTCCAAGGGAAAAATGCGCCCGGCGGCGTTTTCCCCAACACGTCGTCCCGGGTGGCGTCGCTCACGTCATCGTCATCCCGGGCCGGGATTCATCCGGAAAGGTGCCGCAGGATGGATCCGGTGCGGTGGACTTCCTCGGCGACCTGATAAAGGGGCAGGATTTCATGATCGCCGCGCAGGCTGTCCAGCGTCGCCATCAGGGCGCGGTACTTGGTAATCAGCGGCACCCGCAGGTCGGCCTGCCGGGACAGAAGCTCCGCCGGGATGCCGTCCTCCTCGGCGTCCAAAAGGTCCAGTCCGTGAAGTTCCAGATTGAAAAAGGTCCTTTTGCGCATTGCCGCCAAAAGAAAGATGCGCAGGCGCTCCGAGAGCAAAAGAGTGGTCCCGATGACCGGCATGCGCAGACCCGGGGTCACCGCCACCGGCAGTTCGACCAGCGACGACTGCCCCGGCTGGAAGGGGCACAGGGAGTCGGGGCGATACGGGTCGGCCGGTGCCCACAGCGCTCCGGGGTGGCCCAGCACCGCGCCGGAGTAGCGGCCCGAGAGGCTCGTGGCGAACATCATGGCGGCCTTCAGGGCATAGTAGGGCGGACAAGGGAAGATCGACGAGTCGTAGCGGTAGCCCAGGCGCTCGATGACCTCCAGCAGGTCGCGGGACATGTCATAACCCGGGCTGCGGAAGCCGCGAGGGGTCTTGCCCAGGGCGACAAGGGCTTGATGGCAGGCCCCGACTTCCTCGGCGATCTGCTCCTTGGGCAGGCGGGCCAGATCGTAGGGGTGGGTCTGCGAGTGGTTGCCCAACTCGTGGCCTTCCCCGGCGGCGGAAGCGAGCAAGCTCCGGCCCGTTTCGTGGGACAGGTCCTCGCCCACTACGAAGAAGGTGGCCTGGATGTGATGCCGGGCAAAGAGGTCGATGAAGCGAGGCAGCCCGCGCCGGAGGACTACGTCCCGCAGATCGGCAGGCGGGGCACCGAGCCCGTGGATGCCGTAGTAGCAGGACAGCGGGTCCAGGTCGACCGAGACACTGGCTACCCGCCGTCGCCGAGAAGCGGAGGACAGGTACGAAGGAGGCTCAGAAGACGACCACGGCTGAAACATCATTGACCTGCTTGCTCGATTGCCTGCTTGCTTGATTGCCCGCTTGCTCTTTGTTCGATACTTCACTCACTATGTGCACGATCCGGCTTGGGCGCTCATTCCTGCCGACAAATGAGGAGGGGGATCGGGTCCTCCCGTTCAGCGGCCTGTCCGGCCGGATGCCTGAAGCATTTGTGCCAGCTTGGATTTTTTTCTGTCTCTGGCTCTGCCTTGGCCTTTGCCGCCACGCGGCTTGGTGGGCGGGCGGCCCCGCTGCGGCAAGAACCTGGCGGGATACGCCAGCAAAAGCCGCCGCCGCAGCTGTTCGGGGGAATGATCGTCGAGCAACAAGCCTTCGATCACGACCCGCTCGATGACGCTCCGGGCATCGTTGATGGCCCCGGACTGGTACTGGAGGAAGTGATCGGCGCTGAGGCTGTGCAGGTACTCGAAATGGATGCGCAACTGCCGAAGGACATTGGCGATCTGCTGCCGCAGCGAGAGTGGCTCCGGGTCCACCGGGATGTGCCGAAAGAGGTCCGGCCTGCGGGCCACCTCCCCGGCCATCACCGAGACGAACTCCGCGGCCTTCGGGAAGAGCACCGACCTCATCCCACGGTGCTCGCTCTCGCTGGGCGGCTCTTCGGGGAAGGCTGAATAGAACCCGCAGACGGCCCCGCGGACATTTTGGAGGCACTGGAGATAAGCCCGAAGCCGGTCGGTTTCGGAGGGAGCGGTTTCGCAGGGAACTGAAGCGGAAGGGGGGATCGTGATGTTTTCCATTTTGGAGGACATAGACACCGAGCGGGCGAGATCAAGGGATCGTCATCAGAAATAAATCGTCAGGGGCAAATCGAAGTCGGGAGGGTCTTTGCGCGAAAGAGTAAGGGTCTTTGGGCGAAAAGTAAGGGTCTTTACGCCAAGAACAAGGCGCCCTGCGCCAAGAACAAGGCGTGGATATCAGCCCGGTGATTGGCTCAGTCACCGGGCTGATTTTTCCAGTCACTCGACTGATTTTTTAAGTCACCTCGGTGACTTGATAAATCACGTCGGTGACTGAGCAAATCAGTGGGCTGATTTGGCGCTCCTGCCGCTTCACGTAGAGCGCCGTGATCTTCACGCCCCGAGCCCCGCCGAGCGGCGAGCAGACCCACGGCTGCCGCGCTAGCGGCGAGGAAGGCCCAAAGGCGCAGGTGGCCGTGCTGGATGAGCAGCCCCACCCCGATCGGCGCGATGATCGCCGCCACCGACTGGAGCGATTGGGTCAGGCCCAGCACCACCCCCTGTTCGGAGCGGCCGGCGCGCTGGGTTATCAGGCTGGTGAGCGTCGGCCGCAGCACGCCGTTGCCGAACGCCGAAATGGTGGACACGACCAGAAGCGGCGTCACCTTATGGCACAGCCCCAGCCCGACGTACCCGGCGACCAACGCCAGGAAGCCGGCGCTGATGAGGGGCGCCTCGCCCAGCCGCTTGACCAGGCGCCCGATGAGGCCGCCTTGCAGGAAGATGCCCAGCAGACCGACATAGGCGAAGAGATAGCCGATCTCCCGGGGAGTGAACGGGTGCCCGTGGTAGTGGAACGTGCGCTCGGCGAAGAGGGCGAACCCCGAGGTGAAGATCGAGAAGCAGAGCACGTAACAGAAGTACTGGAAAAGCAGCCCGCCCAGCACCGGACGGGAAAAATATTGCGTATACTTACCGAACTGAAGCACCGAGAGCCGTTTTCCCCCTGGCCCCGGCCCCGCGCCATCCTTTGTAAGGCCAAGGCCGATGCCCTCCGGTTGCGGCGGTGGCCCTCCATCCAGGAGGAACAGGGTACACAGGATGCTGGTCAGCGACATCCCCGCCGCCAGGTAGATCGGCGCGGCCAGCGAATAGTGCACCAGGTAGCCGGTCAAAAAGGGGCCGATGAAGAACCCCAGGCCGAAGGCGACGCCGATGAGGCCGAAGGAGCGCGCCCGGTCCTTGGGCTCGGTGTGGTCGGCGATGTAGGCCTGGGCCAGGGACAGGTTGCCGGCGGTGGACCCGTCGATGACCCGGCTGACGTAGATCATCCACAGGGTGGTGGCCTGCCCCAGCAGCAGGAACCCGAAAAAGGTGCCGACCTGGCTGATGAGCAGCATGGGTTTTCGGCCAAAACGGTCGGAAAACTGCCCCAGGAGCGGCCCTGAGACGAGCTGACAGCCGGCGTAGACCGAGACCAGCAACGTGGCCTGAAGGGGGGTGGCCTGGAAGTGCTCGGCGTAGATGGTGAGCAGCGGAAAGACCAGGGTCAGGCCGAAGACATCTACCAGGACGATCAAGAAGATGGGCAAAAGAGATACGGGCTTTTTCACGGCAAGAGGCAAGGTAGCGGGTTTTGCCGCCATCGGCTATCGCCTAGTGGTGCGCTGCGGAAATCCCAGGTCACTGAACGGATGGCTCAAGCGGCCCTTTTCTTGAGCTGGCGCAGCTTGTAAGGATGGGCCATCTTCTCATTGTAGTACTCGCTAAAGGCGTTGAGCCTGGTGCGTAGCTCATCCAGTGATGAAAACGAACCGCGACGCAGAGCCTTGCGCGCCAGGACTCCGCCTCAACTGGCCGAAGCGTTGGCAGGTCCCCTGCTGCACCTGTGGCTTATCGCCGTCACCGCCCAGAGCCCAGACACGGGATCATCCGCTCAGTGATTCAGCACTTCGGCAGCGCACCACTAGAGCGCCAGCGCGGCGCGAAAGGCGCCGGCACATGTCGCGGAACTCGCCCGCCGGAATCAGTCTTGGGTCGGGTTGGCTGGGTCGGCCAGTTCCGCTGCCGAGGCCACCGTCATCGCGCGGCTTTGCCACTGGCTCAGCAAGGCGTCATCCGTACAAGTGGCCACTTGCTGCGCCAACTCCGCGCTCACGGTCAGGCCGCGGATCGAAAGGATGTTCAGCACGGCGGCCCGCAGTTGACCGAGCAGCCGATCCGCCCGCGCTTCGGCCTCCCGCGCTGCCCGCTCGGCTTGGTCCAGGCGCTGCTGCACATCGTCCACGATGTGCTGGACGCGCTCCAGCAGTTCGTCGGAATCGGGCAGTTCCGCATCGCCGCTGTACAGGTGCAGCCGGCCGTGGTGCACCGCCAGTTCCAGCCCCAGGACCTCCGACTTCAGGCGACCGAAGTGGGGGCGCAGCTTCTGGTAGCGCCGGGCCCCGGGGGACGGCAGGCGATAGCCGTGCAGGGCCTGGCGCCGCCGGTCGTAAAGGAAATATTCCGGGATGCCCATCCGGGCATAGTCCGTGACGTTGTCCTCGGAGTCTTTCCGCCAGTCGCCGTGGCAGTACACCTCCAGCACCAGGTCCAGGCCCCGGCCCTCGTCCGCCACCATCCAGGACCGGCGCTCGTCCTTTTCCCCGGGATCTTCCACGTCCAGGATCGCCAAAAGGTCCGGCGCGAAGGTCCGCTCGCCGGGATAGTAAACCGGCAACTCGCCGGCCAGATAGATCGTGCGGCCGGTGCGCTGGAAGTGCCTGCCGAGCTTGTCCAGCGCCTGGTTCTTGGCGCGGTTGTGCGGCCGGCCCTCGGGCGAAAGCTCCGCCTGCGCTGTCAGCATGGCGGTGGTCTCCGTGATGAAGCGGTCCCGTTCCTCGGCGGACATCTTGTGCCACTCCTCTTCCATCGGGGTGAGGGGCAAAAGGGGAGCGGGAAGGGACTCGGCGATCACCGACATGAAGCGATTCTATCCTCGTGCCGCGTGCCCGGCCAGCATCCCTTCATCCACAGGGGCCCCGTTTCGATGGTGGGCAGGGGCCAGGACCTCGTGCCGCGGGCCCGGGGCGGGTCTACCGGCAGCCTACCGGCAGCCACGTCAGGTTGACACCCCCCCCGGTGATCCATTACCTTCTCGCCGCTTGTGGATTCCCGCCAAGAGGTCTCATGCCACTGGCTTTTTCATCGGAAGATCAGCAAAAGATAGCGCACATCAAGAAGCAGTACCCCAACACGCAGGCCGCGTGTCTGCCGGTGCTGCATCTGGCGCAGGATGCATTCGGCCATCTGTCTGACGCGGCCCTTTCTCTGGTCGCCACGACGCTGGAACTGTCCCAGGCCCACGTCTTCGGCGTGGCCACCTTTTACACGATGTACCACCGGGAGCCCGTCGGAAAGCACGTGCTGATGATGTGCACCAACATCTCGTGCCAGCTGCGCGGGGGGTATGCCACCTTGCACAAGCTGGAGGAGCGCCTGGGCATCAAGGCGGGGCAGACCACGGCCGATGGGGAATTCACTTTGATCGAGGAAGAATGCCTGGCCGCCTGCGCCGACGCTCCGGCGATGATCTGCGGCGAACGCTACTTCCTGAACCTGACCCCGGATCGCGTCGACCAGGCCCTGGCGGAGTGCAAGCAGATGCCGTCCGCCCACGGGCCCGACAAAACGAGCTAGCCGCTGTCGCCGAGATAGATAGATAAATAGACAGACAGGGAAAGCACCACTGCAATGCCGGCTGATCGCAACCTGAAGATCGTCACCCGCAACTTCGGCGTCGAGAACGCCAATCGCATCGACGTGGCGATGCAGCGCGGCGCTTACTCGCGCCTGGACGCCGCCTTCAAGCTTCTCCCCGCCGCCATCACCGAAGAGGTCAAGAAGAGCAACCTGCGCGGCCGTGGAGGCGCCGGTTTTCCCACCGGCATGAAGTGGGGCTTCATCCCCAAGGACGCTCAGACCGTCTACCTGGTGGTCAACGCCGACGAGTCGGAGCCGGGCACCTGCAAGGACCGCGAGATCCTCTTCTGGGACCCGCACCTGCTCATCGAGGGGATGATCATCACGGCCTATGCCCTGGGTTGCCGCCACGCCTACATCTACATCCGCGGCGAGATGCTCCGCGAGGCGGTGGTCTTGCAGCGCGCCGTGGGCGAGGCGTACGCCAAGGGGTTTTTAGGCACGAGCATTGCCGCGCAGTCCGGCCCCTATGCGCTGGAGATCACCGTCCACCGGGGCGCCGGGGCCTACATCTGCGGGGAGGAGACGTCCCTTTTGAACTCGCTGGAGGGCAAGCGCGGCTGGCCGCGGCTGAAGCCCCCGTTCCCGGCGGTCAAGGGGCTTTTTGGGCAGCCCACCATCGTCAACAACGTCGAGACCCTGGCCAACGTGCCGATCATCGTCGAGAAGGGCGGGCAGCACTTCGCCGACCTGGGGATGGGTCGGTCGGGGGGCACGCGCATTCTGTGCATGAGCGGCCACGTCAACCGCCCGGGGGTCTACGAACTGCCCATGGGCATCCCCCTGCGGGAGGTCATCTACGACGTGTGCGGCGGGGTGCCGGGGAACAAAAAGGTCAAGGCCGTCATTCCCGGCGGATCGTCGATGCCGCCGCTGGACGGCAGCGAGCTGGACATCCCGATGGAGTTCGACGCGCTGATGAACGACCCGCGGATAAAGCCCGTGCAGCACCGACCCGGGGTGAACTTCGACCTGTCGCCGGGCAAGCCCCTGCGCACCATGGCCGGCTCCGGCGGGGTGGTGGTCATGGACGAGGACACGGACCTGGTGGCCGTGTGTGCCCGGATCATGCGTTTCTATGCCCATGAATCGTGCGGGCAGTGCACCCCATGCCGCGAGGGCACCGGCTGGCTGGC
>JBBRLA010000048.1:0-22642 GCA_038231615.1 Polyangia bacterium
CGAGCGCGTCGTCACCCGCCTGCGCCATGACCTTTACGCCGCCATCCTGCGCCAAGAGATCGCCTTCTTCGACGAGCAGCGCACCGGCGAGCTGACCAACCGTCTGGCCGCCGATACCACTGTCATGCAGCAGGCGGTCAGCGTCAACATCTCCATGGCCTTGCGCTTCGCCGTCACCGCGGTCGGTGGCCTCGGCGTCCTGCTCTACACCTCGCCTCGCCTGACCCTTTTGATGCTGGCGGTGGTACCGATCGTCGTGGTCGGCGCCGTGGTGTATGGCCGCATCGTGCGCGTTCTTTCCCGAAAGGTGCAGGACGCCCTGGCCCAGTCCACCCAGATCGCCGAGGAGACGCTCTCGGGCATCCGCACCGTCCGCGCCTTCGCCCGGGAAGAGACCGAGGTCGCCCGCTATGGCGCCGCGGTGCAGACCTCCTTCGACCTGGCCCGCCGCCGCGCCCGGGCCATCGCCCTCTTCCAAGGAGGTGCCGGCTTCGCCGCCTACGCCGCCATCGCCCTGGTCCTGTGGTACGGCGGTACCCTGGTGCTCCGTGGGCAGATGTCGCTGGGCGATCTGACGGCGTTCATCCTCTACACGCTGACCGTGGCCTTCGCCCTGGGCGCGATGAGCGAACTGTGGAGCGACTTCATGCGGGCGCTGGGCGCCAGCGAACGGGTCTTCGAGCTGCTCGACAGGACCTCCACGCTGCCCGTGGGCGGGGCGCGGGCGGAGCGGGTCGAGGGCGGGGTGGTCTTCGAGCAGGTGGGTTTCTCCTATCCCTCGCGCCCGGACGTGGCGGTGCTACGCGGCTTCGACCTCACCCTGCGGCCGGGGGAGGTGGTCGCGGTGGTGGGCCCCTCGGGGGCGGGCAAGTCCACGGTGGCGGCGCTGCTGTCGCGGTTCTATGATCCCCAGCAGGGGCGCCTGCTGCTCGATGGGACGGACGTGCGGACCTTGGACCCCTCGTGGCTGCGGGAGCAGGTTGGAGTGGTGTCGCAGGAGCCCATCCTGTTTGCCACCAGCATCGCCGAGAACATCCGCTACGGCAAGACCGGCGCGTCGCTGGAACAAGTGCTGAACGCGGCCCGCGCCGCCAACGCCCACGACTTCGTCGCCACCTTCCCTCAGGGGTTCGACACGTTGGTGGGCGAGCGCGGGGTGCGCCTGTCAGGTGGGCAGAAGCAGCGTGTGGCCATCGCGCGGGCCATCCTGAAAGACCCGCGCATCCTGGTACTGGACGAGGCTACCTCGGCGCTGGATGCGGAGAGCGAGGCGCTGGTGCAGGAGGCGTTGGAGCATCTGATGAAGGGTCGTACGACGCTCATCATCGCCCATCGACTCTCGACGGTGATGGGGGCCGACCGGGTGGTAGTGCTCAGCGGAGGACAGATCGTCGAGCAGGGGCGCCACGCGGAACTGGTGCAGAAGGGCGGCCTTTACCGCCGGCTGGTCGAGCGGCAGTTCGCCCGCGTTGACCTGGACGATCAATGACGGCCATGCCGGGCAGGTGGGCGTGCGGCACCCTCGCCGTGCTGCGCTGGACGGAAGAGAGCTACCAGGAAGTGTTGTCCGCCAAGCGGGGCCAGACGGGCCAGCCCATTTGCTTCAGCGGGCCGCTCAGGTCTTCGGGGAGGGGCGCCACGATGCGCAAGGGGCCCCCGGTGACCGGGTGGGCGAAGGCGAGGAGAGTGGCGTGCAGGGCCAGGCGAGACAGGCCGAAGCGATCGCGGAACAGGCGGTTGTGCTCGCCCTTGCCGTAGTTGACGTCGCCGATGAGGGGGTGGCTCAGGTGCTTCAGGTGGCGGCGGATCTGGTGCAGGCGGCCGGTGCGGGGCAGGGCTTCGACCAGGGCGTAGCGTTCGAAGATGTGCAGGCGGCGGAACTCAGTCACGGCGGGCATGCGGGGGCCGCCCTCGGTGCGCGGGATGGGGTGGTCGATGACCCCCGCTTCCGGCGGGATACCTCGGACCAGGGCCAGGTAGCGCTTCTCGATGCCGCCCTCCTGGAACAATTCGCCCACCTGGGCGGCGACGCCGGGGGACAGGGCGAAGAGCAGGGCCCCGCTGGCCCCGCGGTCCAGGCGGTGGACCGGGTAGACGTGGCGGCCCACCCGGTCGCGGCACAGGGTCATGGCGAAGACGCGGTCGGCGGCCCAGCCGCGGTGGACCGCCAAGCCGGAGGGCTTGTTGATGACGACCAGGTGCTCGTCTTGATAGAGGATCTGGAGGTCTGTGGCCAGCACGGGCGTTCATAGAGTAGCAGCGGATCGGGCCTTGTCCGCTGCCGTCAAAGGAAAAAAAAGACAGCCGGAGCGCAGGTGATTTGAATTGAAGCGGGCTGGGGCCCCCTGGGGTCAGTCAGAACGGGCCAGCCGCGATTGCTACGCCTCATGCTTGTGCGCAAACAACATCGTTGCGCTGGCGAGTTCAAAATTCTTCTCCATGGACAATTGCCTGACCCAAGGAGCGCCAAGCAGTTGCACTGGAGAGACCATCAATGACTGAAGCGGTAGGCGAAGAAACTGTTTGCGCTCTTTCGTCGGCAGGCCGGCTGCCCAGCTTTGCACAATCCATGTCAAAAAAAAGATCGGAGCAATGCCTTCGATAACTTTATGATCGTCAATGGTCAAATCTCGCTCAAAGAGCGCCCGCAGTCCCTGGTGGCTCATGTTGTAATAGTGATGCGGGTAACCGTGAAGAGGCTGTAAGAAGGGCACGCAACAGATCAATCGTCCTCCAGGCTTGAGGACGCGTACCAGTTCCTTTGCGCACAGAAATGGGTCCCGTACGTGTTCGAGAACCGCAATCGAGATCAAACCATCGAAGCTGTTGTCCTTGAAGGAAGCTGCTCGCCGACCCCGATAATGTCCGTCGTATCATAGTCGACGATCTCGTAGTTCACCACGTTCTTGTAGTATCTTGCCCGCCTCCCTGCGCCACAGTCGAGGACGAGCCCATCCAGGTTACTGTCGATGAGTTCCGTGGCAAAAGCGTCGTAGCCGTTGGATGAAATCTTCTCCGTTCCGACAATGCCGGTCTCGGCACGCACCTCCGGCGTCAGAAAATCGTACTTCAGTCCGTGTTTTTCGTGTTGTCGACCAAGCTCCAGCAGCGGTGTGAGCCGAGCCATCTTCTCAGCGCGAAGTGGGCCGATGCCCGAAGCATCTCGAAAGGCCCGTTTTTCCGTCCGCCCCGAGCGGCTGAAGTGCTCACGACCACTGGCGAGCCATCCTGCCGAGATCGCGCTCGCGACATCGGGGTTGGCCAAAAGATAAGCGGCCTCGTTGAAGTTCTCATCCGTGAACGGTCGTTCTACATCCCAATAATCCATGGCCCCTCCGGTTATCTTTTGAAAAGCTACCCGGCCGAGTCTGCCGTGTCAAGCATGACTCTGCCAGGCGATCCATGGAAGTGTCGGTTGCTTTTGTCCGGCCACAGTTGTATGTTCCGAACCTATTTTGGCTGGTCGCAATTCACTTTCGTGACTGATCGAAACCCTAGACCAATGATAACAACATAAGGATAAAGCCATGAGGATCACCGACGCCGTCAAGCGGCATGTCATGCCGCTCGTACCTGACTGGATCAAGACTCGGGCGCAGCAGGCGCTGACGCAGTCCGGAATCTTCCCGGCGAAGCAGCGGCGGGACAGCTTCGGAACGCTGCCGGCCAACTTCATCGGCTCCCAGTGGGTACCTATCGATCATCTGCAGCACGTCACCGGCCGCGACTTCCCGCAGGCGGGCCCCTTCCCCTGGCTCGATCGTCCCGACGCCGAGGCGGCTATCGAGGCCCGCCTGGCTGCGGGCACGTTGACGGTAGAACAAGCGGATGGTTGTCGCTTTTTCCACGAGCACGGCTACTACGTGGCCAAGCGGCTCATCCCTGAAGACGTCATCGCCGCCACTTTCGGCGCCTACCTGGACGCCCGCCGCGACGGAACCCTGCACAACGAAAACGGCGACCCACGGGACCTCAACCCACACAACCGGGTGCCCGCCGTCCGTGCGCTCCTCCACGACCCACGCATCACGCGCTGGATCGGTCTCTTTCTCGGCCAGGACTGCATCCCGTTCCAGTCCATTGGCTCGGAGTGGGGCAGCGGCCAGCCGGAGCACTCGGACGCCATTCACATGACCACCTACCCCCTGGGCTACCTGGTCGCCGCCTGGGTCGCCTGCGAGGATGTCCGCGCCGACTCAGGGCCGCTGGTCTACTATCCGGGGAGCCACCGCCTGCCCTACTCCCTGTCGGCGGAGGTCGGCATCTCGCCACAGGAGTTCCAGACGGAGAGCTACGCCGTCTATAACCGGAAATACGAACCCTTTATCCAGGACCAGATCAAGAGTCGCGCGCTGCGCCCCGAGTACCTGCTGGCCCACAAGGGGGACGTGCTGTTCTGGCACCACAACCTGATCCACGGTGGGAGTCCCATCAAGGACCGCTTGCTTACGCGCCAGGCCATCGTCCTCCACTACTTCGCCGACGGCCCCTTCTGCTACCACGACCTGGCCGGGGAGCGCGCGCACCTGCGTCAATGAACGAAGGTGCGCGGCTACGCGGGTATCGCCATCCTGGCGAGGGCGTCGAGCGGGCCGGCGAAGGAGACCCGCCAGTCACGGAGGATGTTGTTCTGTCGGTAGTTGGCCTGGCGTGTCTGGATGTCCTGCGCGAGCTGGACGCCTCGTGCCAGGCCGTGTACCAGGTCTTCGACGCTGGGTTCCGTGCAGATGATGTTCTTTGAGTATTGCTCCAGGTCCTTCTTGCCGCCGAACCGATTGGTCACGACGACGGCTCCGCTGGCCGCCAGATCCAGGGGGGGATAGCTCGGATGCGGCGTGTACATCAGGCACATGCCCAGGTCCATCTTGCGCACCAGCGCCGCGTAGGACTGCCACGATAGATTCTCATAAATCTGCGGCTCGAATCCCCGGTTCAGCTTGATGCGGGGGATGTCCTTGCCGACAAAGTAGATCTTCCACTGCTCCGGGCAAAGGACGCCGGTGGCGACGGCCCGCTCGATGACCTCGATGCCGCGGTAGAACAGGTTGCGCACGTTGTTCGGGCGGGCGTAGTAAAGGAATCGATACGGGGGCCGCGGCGCGGCGTTCTCCGAGGCGTAGAACATGTAGTCCGAAAAAGACGGCTCGAACCACACCCCGCGCCGGGCCACATGCGGCAATCCCGACTGCGTCAGATGGTCGAAGAGCAGCTTGGTGTTGATAAGGAAAGTGATGTCCGGACTGCTCAGCGTCTCCGAGCAGCGCAGTTGCTCGTCCCCGTGGGGATAGAACATGCGCTCGTCCTCTTGCAGTAGATAGATGATCCGGTTCGCCGGCACCGTCTGCTTGGTGCTGCAGGTGGTCCACCAGGAGGTGGTGAGGAAGAGGTCGTCCTCGCCTGCCTCCAGCTTCTGGTCCGAACCGTTGACGGAGTACGCGAACTCCACCGGGACCGAGGCGTGGATCCCAGCGACCTGCAGGACGTGGGCAAAGTTCTTTTTGTCGGGCGGCGCGACATGGGTGATGATGCGCAGGCCCCAGCCCAGCCGCTCGGCGAGCAGCACGGCGAAGATCATAGCGGTCCCGACGCCACCATACAGGTGCGGAGGGTTGATGGTGTCCGTCACCAGGTTCAGACGCGGCCTTCCGCGCCCCGCCATGGCGATCGGCAGCGGGCAGAGCGCCAGAAAGCGCCGCTGCAGCAACTCCTCCGTGTTGTAGGTCAGCGGCTCCTTCAGCAGCACGCGGGCGGCGTGCCGCGCCGTCGCGGCCATCCCGTGTCGACGCCAGTAGCCGAGCACGTCAGCAAACATCAGTGCCCCTTGGCCATCCGCTCCGTGATCCATCTGATGGGAGCAGTAGCACCCATTCCGATGCGAAAACTCACGCTGCGGTGGATGCGCCCAAGGATCTCGTTGAGGCCGCCGATCTGCCGGCGTAGGCCGGCGATCACGGTCTCGTGCTGGAGGTGGTCCTCCTGCAGCGACGCGACATGTTGACGGAGCATGGTGACCTCGTCCTCTCGCTTGCGGAGGCTCGCCTCGACGGCAGACAGGCGCGAGGTCTGCGCCATCAACTGGCTCTTGAGGGTCGCGATCTGGACCTGAAGGCTGATGCGATTGCCCAGGAGAAAAAACAGGTCGCCCAGGCGCCCGGCGTCGTTGTCGTCCAGCTCCAGCAGCGTGCCCAGGCCCGGCGGGACGTCTGTTCCGACCGCGAGCATGCCGAGACCGTGGCCGTGCTTGAAGCTGAAGTACGGGTAGCGCGCGCACAGCTCGTTCCACAGCCGCCACACACCGAAGCCGTGTTCGCGGACGTTGATGTCGTGAAAGAGCACCACGGCGCGCGTGCTGAGCGTGCGCGCCCAGGTCTCGAAGTCGTGGCGCACCGCCTCATAGGTGTGCAGCCCGTCGATGTGCAGGAGGTCGATGGACCCGTCTTCCAGGTGCTGTGCCGCTTCATCGAAGGTCGAAGTGATGATCTGCGAAAACCCTCCAAAGAGCGGATCGTGACGGGTGCGCAGTCGCATCTCCACTTCGGATCCGTACTTACCTGCATGCTGGTCGCCGACAAAACTATCGACGCCGTAGCAGGTGCAGGACAGACCTTGCGCCGCGATGGCATGGCAGAAGGCCAGATACGAAGCCCCGGTGTGGACCCCCAGCTCGACCAGGACCCGCGGCCGCAGCATCTCGATCAGCACCCCGGCGAAGGGGATGTGCTCCTGCCAGGCGCTCTCCTCCGGGGGGGGCTCGATCGGCGAGAGGCAGGCTCTATAGTGCAGAGGGTTGAACAATGTCATGTGCCGCGTATTATCGGGCACGGACACTAGCGCAGCGATCCTGGGAGTGTCAAGCGTCGCAGGTGTCGGTCGATCAGCGCCGGGTCGTAGCCGTGCGCGCGTACGATGTCCGGCCAGTCCTCGACAGATTGGCACAGGGGATTTTCGCGCAGAAGCTGGACCTTGAGGTAGGGGGCACCGGCTTTCAGGATCTCTCGCCAGCGATGCAAGGTCGGGTTCTCGTGACGGGCCCCCATCGGCACCAGCACGGCGCCGCGCAGCCCCCCCGCGGTGAGCCGCTCCTTCATCCCGACCTCGTATTGCTGAATGATCTGGCCTTTGTCCGAAAGGAGCGCGATGTCGTTGCAGTAGTCCCCAAAGACCTGGCTGCGCAGGCAGCGCCGATGAAACCCGAGGAAGTAGCTCTGATGGTGGGACCTGATCTGGAGGCTTTCCGTGATGCCCCAGAAGTCGCAGTCCGTAGCTGCCATGCGATCCAGAAGGGGACGCAGGGGAGACATCGGGCCATAAACGCTGTCGTTGGCGAAGAGCAGCGTGCCGCTGCCCAGGACCTGCGGATACACCAGCATCGCCGTTCGCCAACTCCCGAAATCGAGGCCGATGTTCTCCCTCTCGATGATGGCGGCGCAGTGGGGAGCGATCTTTTCGATGTCATCGGAGGCCAGATACGAAGCGGTCGTGACCAAGACGACGATGACGCCCGCCTCTCGAAGCGCGGACAGGTGGTGGATCACGTAGTCTTCGATGATTCCGTCCCGATCGAACTGCGCGAAGAGGCAGACGGTCTTTCCTTCCACCGACAAGGTCAGGGGCTTGAGTTCGCGGTAGCGGCACCAGGATTGTCCGCACAGGAGCCTTGGGGTCGTCGCCGGAGTCGACGCTGAGTCCCGCGGAGGATCGAATCGGTCGAGCACGCGGCGCAGGTCGGCGCCCAGGTGGCCCCGTGCGCGCAGGGCGCCGTTGTACAGCCTGCCCAGCAGGACCGATGGCCCGATACCGGCGATCGGGTCCTTGGCGTCGAGGTGCGCGGCGACGAAGCGGAGCATGTGCAGGCTGCCCTCGCTGCGCTGCGTCCAGTCGATCAGGGCATCCACCCGCGCCTCGGGGCGGGGCGAGACCGGGGAGCGGCGCAACAGCTCCTCGATCCATTCAAGGCGCCGGGTCCATTCGAACTCAAGCTCCCGCAGGTAGGCCACGGGGGCCGGCCGTATGTGATGAAGAATCTCGACGAGGGACCGGCGATTTGACGCCGACGACTCGACCCCGAGGAGATTTCTGCCGTGCTGGCGATAGCGGACCAGCGCCTCGGGCAGGGCGACGATTCGCCCATACTGGGTGGCGCAAAGCGCGGTCCACAGGTCGTGGTGGAAACGAGGCTGAAGGCCCTGGAAGGGAAAGGGCAAGAGGCGCGGCAACAGGGACGCCCGGAACGCCAGGGTGCATCCTGTCACCGAGTTGCGCAGGATGATCTGAGGCAAGCTATAGTCCTTGACGTTTCGGCCCTCCAGCAGGAAGCAAGAAGGGTGAAGCTTTACCCCCTGCCCGTCGATAACCTCCAGGTCGGTGTGGCAGAGCATGACCTGGGGATCGGAAAGGACCGCGCGCTGCCGTTCGAGCTTCCGCGGCGTCCAGATGTCGTCCTGATCGCAGTAACAGACAAACTCCGCGTTCTTGGGCGCGTGGCGTAGGCCCTCCTCGAAGTTGTGGAAGACCCCCAGGCGCGACTGGTTCCGCCGGAACACGAAGCGGGAATCTTCGGCGCACAACGCGCGGATCTTCTCGCTCCATTCGATGGGGCTGGCGTCGTCCTGGACCAGGCACTGGAAGTCGCCGTCGGTCTGGGCGCGGATCGATTCGATCTGCATCCGCAGATATTCGAGATCAGGCTGATAGGTGCATAAATCAATGAAGAACACGTTGCATCACCCGCGCGTCAGCTGGGTCCACGATGGTCTTCTTGACGTTGAATTCTCCGTAGGACATGTTTAAATGCATACTCGATCGTTTCTGCGAAGTCCAGGAAGATGGGCGGTATCGGAAACCGCCGATTTATCCCGCCCCTCCATGGTCGATCCCCGCCGCATCTCATGGTATAAACTTCTGCCATGTTCACTCTCATGCTCGTCCCATCATGACCCATCCGAACTTCACATCGCCCCGGTGGCTGCCCAATCGTCACCTGATGACGATCACCGCCAGCCTGGCTCGCGTTCAGCAGCGGCTGCCGCTTCGGCGTGAGCGATGGGAGCTGGCCGACGGCGACTTTCTCGACGTGGACCGTCTGGACGGTCCGACGCCCGAGGCGCCGCTGGTCCTCATCTGTCACGGGCTGGAGGGTTCGTCGCAGGCGGGCTACGTGCTTGGCGTGATGGCCCAGGCGCGCGCCAAGGGTCTGGCCGCCGCGGCGCTCAACTTCCGGGGTTGCTCGGGCGAACTGAATCGACTGCCGCGGTTCTATCATTCAGGCGAGACCGCCGATCTGAGCCTGGCCGTCGAGCGGCTCCTCGGCGAGTTCCCGCGCCGGCCGATCGCGCTTCTGGGCTTCTCCCTGGGCGGCAACGTGGTGGTGAAGTACCTCGGCGAGCGCGGCGCGGCGGCGCCGGACGGCGTGCGTGCGGCGGCGGCGATCTCGGTGCCCTTCGATCTGTCGGGATGCTGCGACGCCATCGACGGCCCCGGCCCCTGGGCGTGGGTTTACCGCGAGCGCTTCCTGCGCAAACTGCGCCCGAAGGCCCTGGCGAAGGCGCGGCGCTTCCCCGGGCTGATCGACGTGGCCCGCTTGCAAGCGGCCCGGCGCCTGCGTGACTTTGACGACTCGGTCACCGCGCCCCTGCACGGCTTCGCGGACGCTGCGGATTATTACGCGCGATCGAGTTCGGGCCCGATGCTTCCATCGGTAAAGCGCCCGCTCCTCTTGATCTCCGCGGAGGATGACCCCTTCGTACCCGGCGCCACCCTGCCGGTTGCGGCGATGCGCCAGAATCCGCACGTGACAGCGCTTGTGTCGGCGGATGGCGGTCACGTGGGCTTTCTCGCCGGACCTCCCTGGTCTCTCCGTCGCTGGGCCGAGGAGCGGGCGGCGGAGTTCATAGCCCTGCACCTGGCCGCCGGCTGACCCGCCCACGCGCCCATTTGTTATGCTAAGATGGGTCATGCCCACCCTGCGCGATCCTCTCCGCAGCTCCACAAGGTCAACCAAACAGCTGGCTCTGCTGGCGGTCCTTTGCCCCCTCGCCCTCTACATGATGATCCACCCCCCGCTGGGCCCGTGGCGCGCCCCAGCGGAGGGGACCGAACTTTCGCCGCGCGGATCCCGCGGCCCGGCCCTCATGAACGACGAGAAGGTCCGGCAGCACCTGCATGTCCCGCCGGGCTTCCACGTCAACCTCTACGCCACGGGGCCACAGGGGGCCCGCATGCTGCTGCCCCTGGCCACCGGCGACCTGCTGCTGTCCAACCCCGCGGCGCGCTCGATCCTGGTGCTCGGCGCGGACCGCGACCACGACGGCAAGGCCGACGGGGTGCGCCCGCTCATGGAGGGTCTGAACGGGCCGCACGGCATCGACTTGCACGAGGGCCTGCTCTACGTCGCCGAGTCCACCGCCGTCTTCCGCGTGCCCTTGGATGTGAAAAGCGGCCAGGTCCAGGCAGAAAAGAAGCAATATATTGTGCAGAAGATCCCCACCGGCGGCCACTGGACGCGCAGCCTGCGCATCGGTCCCGACAACAAGCTCTATCTGTCGGTCGGTTCAAGCTGCAACGTGTGCCTGGAGAAGGACCCTCGCCGCGCCGCCATCCTGCGCTTCAACCTGGATGGCAGCGGCGAGGAACTCTTCGCCACCGGGCTGCGCAACTCCGTGGGGCTGGTCTTTCAACCGGGCACCGGCAAGCTCTACGCCACCGACAACGGTCGCGACCTGCTGGGCGATGACTTCCCGCCCTGCGAGCTGAACCTCATCGAGCAGGGGCAGTTCTATGGCTGGCCCTACGCCAACGGCGACCGGGTGCCGGACCCGGACTTTGGCAAGCAGCCGCAGGCCGCGGCCAAGATCCTCGCCACGCGCCCCCCGGTCTTCTCTTTTCGGGCACACAACGCCCCCTTGGGCCTGAGCTTCCTCGCCGGGGCCAGACTGCCCGCGGGCTGGCACGGGCGCGGAGAAGACATGGCGCTGGTGGCCCTGCATGGGTCGTGGAACCGTTCGCGCAAGGATGGTTACAAGGTGGTGCTGCTGCGTTTCCTGCCCACGGGGATCACCGCGGAGGACTTCTTGTGGGGCTTCCTGAGTGATGCAGATCAGCAGGTCATCGGGCGGCCGGTGGACGTCGCGGTGGGGGCCGATGGCGGCATCTACATCTCGGACGACATGACGGGATCAATTTATCGGGTGGGGATCTAACCACAGACTCTTTGAGCCTGGATCAAATGCATGCGCACCTGAAGACGGTCGTCTCCCTCGCCCGCTTGCGGGAGAGGCCGGCACCGCCCCCGCCGGCTGGGCTCAGCGGCCCGACCACCGTCAGCGAAACTCATGCCAAAAACCCGTGACCCGATCCGCCGCTCCCCGCCCTCCCTTCTTCAACAGGAGAACCATCCGACATGAACCGCCGGCAATTCGCCACCAGCCTGGGCGCCTCCCTGATCCTGGCCCCCTTTATCAACTTTCTAAATGGCACCTCCAGGGCCGACTCCAAGAAGGGCGCCAAGCGACTCATCGTCTTCTTCTGCCCCAACGGTACGGTCCACAAGTTCTGGCGCCCCAGCGGCACCGAGACCAGCTTTATTTTCCCCGCGGCCTCGGTGCTGGAGCCCCTGACCCCGCACCAGAAGGACGTCATTGTCCTGGAGGGCATCGACTTCATCGGCGTCAACAACCACGAGGCTGGCATGCACAACATGCTGACCGCCGGCGGCGACGTGAACAGCATCGGCAAGGGGGCTTCGGTGGATCAGTTCGTCGCCTCCGCCCTGGGCCAGACCACCCGCTTTCCCTCCCTGGAGTTCGGCGTCGAGACCAGCGCCTGGGGCGGCAACGTCCAGACCCGCATGAGCTATTCCGCTCCCGGGTCCTTCGTCACCCCGGAAGACAACCCGGTCGCCGCCTTCAACCGCCTCTTCGCCGCCGGGGACGCCGACGCCGCCAGGCTCCTGCGACGCCGCAAGAGCACCCTGGACCTGATCCGCGCCGAGATCGCCGACCTGGAAACGCGCCTCGGCAGCCAGGAACGCCAGAAGCTGGATCAGCACCTGGACGCCCTGCGCCGCACCGAGCAGGGACTGGGGGTCACCGCCGGCTGCACCCCCCCCGCCGCGCCCATGGCCCTTGACAACTATGATCACCATAACTTTCCCACCATTGGCAAGTCCCACATGGATCTTTTGGTCACCGCCCTGTCCTGCGACATGACTCGGGTGGCCTCGATCCAGTATTCCCACACCGTGGGTCCCCACGTCTTTTCCTGGGTCGGTCAAAGTCAGGGCCACCACGACCTGTCCCACATCGACGACTCCAACACCGCCGGGGTCGCCAACTTCATCAAGTGCGAGAACTGGTACGCCCAACAGTTCGCCTACCTGCTGAGCCGCCTGAAGGCCACCCCCGAACTCGCGGGAGGCACCCTCTTCGACAACACGCTGGTGGTGTGGGCCAAGGAGCTGGGCGACAGCCGCCTGCACACCTGCCAGTCCGTCCCGTGGGTTCTGGCCGGCGGCGGCGGCTACTTCCGCACCGGCCGTTACCTCAAGTACCAGGGCGCCCCCCACCAGCAGCTCCTCACCTCCGTCTGCCAGGCGGTGGGCATGACCAACGACCGCTTCGGCGACGCCACCCGGGGCACTGGGCCGCTGCCGGGGCTGGTGTAGCCGCCCATGAGCCAGACAATGAAAACGGCAACGGCAACGAAAACGACGACGACAAAGGTCACAAGGAAGAAGTCCATGCGCGCATTCCCCTGGCTCTTCTCCGTGGTCTTCTGGGCCCTGGCCGGCCTGCTCCCCGGCTGCTCCGGCGACGGCAGCGACAACCCCGACGGCGGCGGCGTAAACCAGCCCGGCGCGACCATCCTGCCCAGCGACCGCATCCTGCGCCGCCTGACCCGCTTCGAGTATGATAACACGATCAGCGATCTTCTGCACATCTCCTCGACCTACGGACAGGGCCTGCCGCCGGACGATGTGCTCAACGTCTTCGACAACAACGCCGGTGCCCTGCGCATCGGGGCGCTCTTGGCCGACAAGCTCCAGACCGCCGCCGAGGCCATCGCCGAGGACGCCGGCAAGGACCTGACCCAAGTGCTGCCCTGCCCCCCCGCGCAAAGCGGCTGCGCGGCGCAGTTCATCGCCACCTTCGGCAAGCGCGCCATGCGGCGCCCGCTGACCGACGCCGAGGCCGCGCGCTACGCCAACCTGCATGCCACCGTGGCGGCGACCGACGGCTTCGCCGAGGGCATAAAAGCCGTCATCGTCACCCTGCTTCAGTCGCCGCACTTTCTGTACCGCGCCGAGTTGGGCACCCCGGCGGGCGGCGTCTACCAGCTGACCCCCTACGAGATCGCCACCGAGCTGTCCTACTTCCTGCTCGGCTCCATGCCCGACGACGAACTCTTCGCCAAGGCCGACTCCGGCGCTCTGTCCGCCGCCGACGAGATCGCCACCCAGGCCAAGCGGCTCCTCATGTCGCCCAAAAGCCGGCCGCTGCTCGATCACTTCGTTCAGCAGTGGCTCTTCCTGGATCGCCTGGCAGAGGCCCCCAAGGACAGCGTGCTCTTCGCCGACTTCACCCCCGCCATCCGCGCCGGCATGCGCCAAGAGACCAGCGAACTTTTCGACCACGTCATCCGCTCGGGCAGCGGCAAGCTCCCCGAACTCTTCACCGCCGGCTACTCCTACATGCCCGACGCCCTGGCGCAATTCTACGGCCTGGCGATTTCTGGCGAAACGCCCAACGCCGCCGGCCTGCGCAAGACCCTGCTCCCCGCGAGTTCCCGCGGCGGCATCCTGACCCACGGCAGCATCCTTGCCACCCAGGCCAAGAACAACTCCGCCTCGCCGATCCTCCGCGGCAAGCTGGTGCGCGAGCGCCTTTTGTGTCAGCCCCTGCCGCCGCCCCCCCCCGGCCTGAACGTGCAGCTCCCGCCGGTGGACCCGAACCAGACCAACCGCGTGCGCTTCAGCGCCCACGATCAGAACCCGGCCTGCGCCTCGTGCCACCACCTGATGGACCCCATCGGCTTCGGCTTCGAGCGCTTCGACGCCGTCGGCCACTACCGTACCACAGAGGCCGGGCAGGACATCGACGCGCACGGCGAGATCCAGAGTTCGCCCAACACCTCGGGCACCTTCGACGGCGTGGTGGACCTGCAAGCCAAGCTGGCGCAAAGCCCCGACGTCCGCGACTGCTTCGCCCTGCAGTGGTTCCGCTTCGCCTACGGCATCGAGGGCGATGACACCACCGCCGCCATGGTGCAGAAGGTGACCGAGGCCTTTCAGGGCAACGACTCGGCAGTGCAGGCGCTGGTCCTTTCGCTGGTCGGGGCGGAGCGATTCACCCTGCGGGCCGCCGACCCCGACCTCCCCGCGGGCACGCCGCCGCCAGAACCAAAGATGGACCCGCCGGACCTGATGTCGCCGCCGCCGCCCCCCCCGGTCGGGATGTACGATGCCCAGCTCACGGTCAGCTCCGACTGGGCCCAGGGCTACTGCGCCGACGTCCTGGTCAAGAACACCGGCACCCTCCCTGGCGACTGGAGCGTGACGCTGGCCATCAAGGGGACGATCAACAACCTGTGGAACGCCAAGTCGGCCCCCGCTGGCGACAAGATCAACTTCACCGGGGTGGACTACAACCATCACCTTTCCCCCGGCGCCTCGGCATCCTTCGGATTCTGCGCCAACAAGTAGCAGCGCGGAGTATGCTGCGCACGGGATCGGTGCGCACATGAGACATTCCAGGCTACTCTGTTTTCTCCTCCTTTTCGGCTGCTCGGAGCTTGGCCCGGCCAACGATAGGATCGCGGGCAGCGATCTTTCGGCGATGGACGACATGAGGGCCCCGGCGGACCTGCTGGCCCCGGCAGACCTGTTTTCGCCCGCGCAGCAGGGGGTGTGCAGCCCGGATTCCTGGTGCTGGCGCAACCCGCTGCCGCAAGGCAACACCCTGCGGCGCCTGTGGGGGATTGATCCGGACCATGTCTGGGCCGTCGGGGACCTGGGTACGATCCTGGCATGGAACGGGACCGCCTGGACTGGGCAGCAGAGCCACAGCGGCCTGTCACTTTCCGGCATCTGGGGCAGCGATGCGCGCAACGTCTGGGCCGTTGGAGCAGGCTATTTCCCCGACGGCACCGAGACCGGCGCGATCCTTCGCTGGGACGGTACCGCCTGGGCCGAGGCGATTGCCGGCCCGGCTTACGCCCTCTTCGCCATCTGGGGTAGCGATGCCCACGATATTCTGGCCGTGGGCGGCAATGGCAGGATCGTCAAGTGGGATGGCGCCGCCTGGACGGCACAAAGCAGCGGGACCACCATGGGCCTGAATGCTCTATGGGGAAGCGGGGCCAACGACATCTGGGCTGCTGGTGACGGCGGTACCATCCTCAGATGGAACGGCGCCACCTGGGCCACGCAGAAAAAGGCCACGTCGAACTGGCTCTTCGGCCTATGGGGAAGCGACGCTAAGCACGTCTTCGCCGCGGGAGGGGATCTCAACGACCCGGGCTCCGGCGAGGTCCTTTCGTGGAACGGGACCACCTGGTCCCCGCAAGCCGGCGTCGCGAGCCCGAGCCTCCGCGCGGTGTGGGGCAGCGATGCCAGCAACGTGTGGGCTGCCGGGCGGGGCGGCGCAATCCTCAAGGGCGATGGGATGAGCTGGAAGCCGCAGAAGAGCGGCACCAGCGCCGATTTCTTCGCCGTATGGGGCAGCGATCCCACCCATGTCTTTACCGCCGGCGCGGGCGGCGCGATCCTGAAATGGAACGGCACCGCTTGGGCCGCGCAGTCCGGCAGCGTCACCACCACTGCCCTCACGGGCGCTTGGGGGACGGACGCAGCCAACCTCTGGGCCGTGGGAGGCGGCGGCACCATCCTCAAATGGGACGGTGCTGCCTGGACTGTGCAGAAGAGTGCCACCAAAAGCTTCCTCCACGCTGTGTGGGGCAGCGATGCGCGCAACGTCTTTGCCGTGGGCGAGGACGGCGCTATCGTAAAGTGGGACGGGGCCGCCTGGACCGCGCAGCCGAGCGGCAGTACCACGGCGCACTTCCTGGGCGTGTGGGGCAGCGACTCCAACCACGTGTGGGCCGTGGGCTATGAGCCGGTGCCTCTGGGCATGACCAGCCAGGCGATCATCCACCGGTGGGACGGGACGGCCTGGAGTTTGCAGAAGCGGCTGGACTTTGCCAGCGACTTCTCCGCCGTGTGGGGCAGTGACGCCAACCATGTGTGGGTCGCGGGGGCCTACTTCGGGCTCATGCCGGCCCAAAGCCCGATCCTTAAATGGGACGGCACCACCTGGACCGCGCAATCCAGCGGTACCACCCAGGGTCTCAACAGCATGTGGGGCAGCGATGCCGCCCACATCTGGATCGTCGGGACCAGCGGCACGATCCTGAGCTTCGACGGGACCGCCTGGACCGCGCAAAAGAGCGGCACCCGGGCCCAGCTCATCGGCGTGTGGGGCAGTGACCCCGGCCACCTCTGGGCAACGGGCGAAGGCGGCACCATCGTGAAAGGGGATGGGAAGACCTGGGCCACGCAAAAAAGTGGCACCGGCGAGATCCTCTGGAGCGTCTGGGGCAGCAGCAGCAACAACGTCTTTACCGTGGGGAACGCCGGGACGATTCTGCAATGGCAAAAGTAGCGGCGGCGATCGCCCGCGCAAATCCTATCGCAGGGCGAGTCTTGGCGGCCCGCCTTTTCTCTGCGACCCTGGGAAGAAGGGTTGCCAGCCCCAGTTTCACGGCGGCGCGGAAGGCCGCCAAGACCTGATTGCTCGGCGTGTGGGCCTCGTCGTCACATCACCCTGGGTGTCGGCTTTCATCGCAGGTAGCCGGAAATTGTTTCAATCCGGCCCGGCACCTGCCCCGTAGTACCAGATGGATTGTATTTTACAGTCCATAATTTTATTCAAAAGAGGAGCACATGATGAGGAATTTCCAACGCTTCCTGGCAACGATGGTCTTTTCCCTGGCAGCCGCCTGCGGCAGCAGCGACGATGTCGCCACCACACCCTATGACTTCACCGCCGCGGTGCGGACGGGGAGCGATTCCGGCATGACCCTGCACGGCGATCTGGTGATGATCGCCGGGGACTCGAACCATGGGGGCGGGTCCCTCAACGTGCTGGACGCCAATGGCGCCTCGATTCAGCAGGTGCCCTTCCAGGTCGAGACCTCCGGGGGCAACATGGCGCTCACCTTCGCCCTGACCGGCGGGAAGCGCCTCACCGGCATGGGCATGGTCGGCGGCACGGTCGATGCACCGCCGGTCTCCATCACCGGCAGCCTCAGCGGCCCCGGCACGGGGGACAGCGGCGATTGGGCAGGCAAACAGTGCGTGAAGAAGAACGCGACCAAGTGTGCCCAGGAGGGCCGCACCTGTGCCCAGGTTTGCCAGTCCGGCATGAGCACGACCCTTTTCGGATACTCGTGTACGTGCAACGCCCCGGATTGTTTCTGTCAGCGTTGATCTGCCCGACGCGGCGCCTGAGCCGGCGGCATGAGGACCTCTGCGGCGCCCTGCCGGCGCCGCAGTAGGTCTTGGCACAGGCGCAGGGCGGCCCGCATGCTGGTCGCGCGCGCCTTGCCGGTGCCGGCGATGTCGTGGGCCACTCCATGGTCCGGGGAGGTGCGGACGATGGGCAGGCCCAGGGTGACGTTGACCGCCTCGTCGAAATCGAGGAGTTTGAGCGGGATCAGCCCCTGGTCGTGGTACATCGCCACCACCGCGTCGGGTCGTCTGCCGTCGGCCTCGCCGGGATGCACCGCCGCCCGGAACACCGCGTCGGGGACCTTGGGACCGCGCAGGCACAGCCCCGGGATGGCGGCCAGGGCGGCGTCCTTTCGGGCGCACTCGATCGCCGGGGCGATGATCGTGCGCTCCTCATCGCCGAAGTGGCCTTGCTCGCCGGCGTGGGGGTTCAGCCCGGCGACCCACAGGACCGGTGCGGCGATGCCGAAGTCATGATGCAGGGCCAGCGCAGTGGTCCGCAGCACCGCGGCCACGCCCTCAACGGTCAGGGCCGCCGGCACCTGGGACAGCCGCAGGTGGGTGGTGCACAGCGCCACCCGAAGCGAGGGACCGGCGAGCATCATCACCACTTGCCGTCCCTTGGCCAGGCGATCCGCCAAAAGTTCGGTGTGGCCGGGGAAGGCCAGGCCGGCGGCGATGGCGGATGCCTTGTGGATCGGTGCCGTGCAGATCCCGCCGATCACGCCCGCCGCGGCATCTGCCAGGGCGGCAGACAGGTAAGCCACCTGCGCCGCGCCGCTCCGTTCCCCCGGCTGGCCCGGGGGGGCCTGCGCCGGGGTCAGCTCGGTAATGGGCAGGATCTCCGCCAGGGCCTCCGGGGGCGGCCAGGAGACGCCGCAGGTGCGCGCCGCCGCAGCCAGCACCAGGGGGTCCCCGTAGATGCGCACGGGCGCCTCCGCCTCGCGCGGGCCCTGGCTCGCGTCGTTCTCCTCCTCAGATCTCTCCCGCTCGTGCCAGCCCAGCACCCGCACGATCAGCTCGGGCCCGATGCCCGTGGGGTCGCCCATGGTGATCCCGATCGTAGGTTTGCGCATGTCATCCTATACTTCCAGGATGCTCGACCGCGCAAGGCGACCCCAGAAACCAAACCCGATCGGGTCGCGGCGTGGCGTCGGGCCCTGTGTCGGATTCGCGTTCTCGCTGCTGCTGTCCGGCGGCGCGCAGGCCCAGGAAGCCCCAGGCAAGCCCGCCCCCGGCGAAGCGCAACCGGGTCGCCAGGGAGAGGCCTTCACCTACAGCCTGAAGCTCGGCCCGATCGAGGGCGGCCGGGCCCGGCTGGCGATCGCCCCGCCGCGCCGGGAGGGCAAGCAGCGGCTGATTCGCGCCATCGGCCAGGCCGAGGCCGTGGGGCTGGCCCAGATGCTCCTGCAACTGCGTGATGAGTACCAGGTGGTCCTCGACGCCGACACCCTGCTGCCGCAAAGTCTGGAGGTGCTGGAGACCGGCACCCTGCGCAGCCGCACGGTGCGCGCCGAGATCGCCGGCAGGCGGGCGGACATCCACTTCACGGTGAACCAGGCGCCACGGCACATAAAGGGCGTGCTGCCGGCAGAGCCCCACGATCCGGTGGCGGCTTTTCTGTCCCTGCGCGCGGCCCGCCTGAAGGACGGCGACCACCTGGAGATGATCGTCCTGGACGGCGCCGCGTTCTATCGGGGCACCGTGGAGGTCATCGGCAGAGAGTCGATACAGACAATGGATGGACCGCGCACGGCCATCCGCCTGCGCTGCCATGGCGAACGCATCAACGAACGCGGCCAGCTTCCCCATTCCCAGATCTCCCGCGAGGCGACCCTGTGGATGAGCGATGACCGCTACCGCGTTCCCCTGCGCGTCGAAAGCGAGACCGACCTGGGCAAGGCCCAGTTCGAACTGACCAGCTACCAGCCGCCCCGGCGCCCCTTCGTCCTGCCGACCGAGCTTCCCGGCGTCTTGACCCGGTTGCGCGGCCGGTAGGGAAATGCTACGCATCCACCATGCAGTCCAGTGTGAAGCTAATCGCCTTTGCCGGTACGCGCGACATTCTCGGGGCAGCCCAGATGGAGTTCGCGATCCCGGGCCCCTGCACAGCCGAGGAGTTCCTCATCGAGGTCTGCCGGCGCTATCCCGCGCTTGCGCCCTACCAGCGATCGATCCGCATTGCCGTGAACGGCACCTACGCGAGCGAGGGCGATCCGGTCCAGCCCGGCGACGAGATCGCCTTGATCCCCCCGGTCGCGGGCGGCTGAGCGGGCTTGAGCCACGGTAGATGGACTCGCTGAGAAAACCCCCCGTCATCGACGTGCACGGCCGCGCGCTCGGCGATCTGCGCATCTCGGTCACCGATCGATGCAACCTGCGCTGTGCCTACTGCATGCCGGAGAAAGAGTATACCTGGCTCTCCCGCGAGAACATCCTGCGGTTTGAAGAGATTTGCGTCCTGGTCGATGTCTTCGCCGATCTGGGGGCCAAAAAGGTCCGCCTGACCGGAGGGGAGCCGCTGCTCCGGCGTGACATCGGCGTGCTGGTCCGGCTCATCGCCCAGCGACCCGGGATCAGCGACATCGCGATGACCACCAACGGGGTGTTGCTGGCCGATCACGTCCGGGAACTCAAGGACGCCGGGCTGCATCGTGTCACCGTGAGCCTGGATACGCTCCGGCCGGATCGCTTCGAGGCCCTTACCCGAAGGAAGACCCACGCCCAGGTCCTCGAAGGCCTGCGCTCCGTGCACGGGGCCGGCTTCACCGAAACCAAGATCGACACCGTGGTGGTACGCGGGGTCAACCAGGACGAGATCGCGGACCTCATCGAGTTCGGCAAGACCGTCCCCGCCGAGGTCCGGTTCATCGAGTACATGGACGTCGGGGGGGCGACCCACTGGTCGCCGGACAAGGTCTTCTCCCGCGGCGAGATCCTCGAATCGGTGACGCGCCGGTACGGCCCGGTGCAGGCCCTCCCCCGCACCGGTCCCGCGCCTGCCGCCCGGTACACGCTGCCCGACGGGACGATTTTCGGGATTGTGTCGTCGACCACGCAACCCTTTTGCCGCACCTGCAACCGCAGCCGGCTGACGGCCGACGGCATGTGGGTGCTGTGCCTTTACGCCCAGCGGGGCACCGATCTGCGGGGCCCGTTGCGGAGCGGTGCCACCCGGGAAGAACTCGGGGACCTGGTCGCAGGGGGGTGGGGGGCGCGCGCCGACCGGGGCGCCGAAGCGCGTTTGACGAGCGGGGAGCGGAGCCCGCTGGTCCAGATCAACCAGCTCAAGAAAGACCCGCACCTGGAGATGCACACCCGAGGAGGATGAGCACTTGCATTGAGGGCGCATGAGCCAAGGGCTCAGGGCCGCATTCCGATCCATTCCTCTCCCGTCGGGGAGGCCTCCTTCTTCCAGATCGGGACCTCCTTTTTGAGCCGCTCGATGGCCTGCCGGCAGGCATCGAACGCCTCGGCGCGATGCGGCGCGGAGGCGGCGATGACCACGGCCAGGTCTCCGACCTGAAGCGTCCCTTCCCGGTGGGCGATCGCCACCTGGGTGCCGGGAAGGCTGCCCTCGATCTGGCGGATGATGTGCGACAAAGTGCTCAGAACCATCCGGGGATAGGCCTCGTAGTGTAGGCTGACCACCGCCTTGCCCTGGTTGTGATCGCGCACCACCCCGATGAACGTCGCGATCCCTCCCTGCCCGGGGCCGCTGACCGCGTCGATGACCTCTTGCAGGCGGATCGGCTCGGCGGTCAGTTTGCAGTAGGGCGCCCCCGCGGAGGCCGGCGGGCCCGGGACCGCATCGCGGCGAAAATGCCCGCTGCGACCGCCGATCTTTTCTTCCAGGCGCACCTGGGTGATCTCCATAGAGCGATCGACCGCCTTGCACATATCGTAGATCGTGAGCGCGGCGACGGTGGCCGCGGTAAGCGCCTCCATTTCCACGCCGGTGCGAGCGAACACGACGACCTGTGCCGTGATGCGCAGCGCGGCGGGCGGCTCGGCCACGATCTCCACCGCCACCGATTCGAGCGGGAGCGGGTGGCACAGTGGGATCAGGTCGCCGGTGCGCTTGGCGGCCATGATCCCGGCCAGCCGTGCCGTGGCCAGGACCTCTCCCTTTTTCGCCTTGCCGGAAAGAATGAGCGCGAGCGTCTCGGGTTGCATCAGCACGCATGCCGACGCAGTCGCCTCGCGTCGGGTGGGCGGCTTCTCAGAGACGTCCACCATGCGGGCGGCACCGGATTCGTCCAGATGAGTCAACCTGGCAAAAGACCGGTCAGCCATCGCGCGATGCTAGAAGTCTTCATCGACCGTGTCAATGACGCTACGGTGCCTCGAACCCGCTTTCGGCCCAGTGGGCGGCGGTGGCGGGGGTCAGCTTGTAGCCGGGGGACACCCGGGCCCGGCCCAGTTCGGTGCCGGCCTCGTCGCTGGCGGTGAGCAGGGCGTGGGGATCGTCCTCGTCGGGGACGATGTCCAGGGTCACCCGCAGCCGGCCGCCTCGGCCATCGGAGACGGTGACGCTCTTGTGCAGCATGGCGTGGCGCTGCTGCTCGTGGCGGCGCAGCACCTCGGAGGCGGTCTTCACCAGGGTGGCGAAGGTGCCCGGGTCCAGGGGCTTGGGGTTCTTCTTGTCGCGGCCCATGGTCCAGGGGCCGACCAGCGCCGGCTCGGGGTCGCCCTCGCGGGTCATCTCCACGGCCCAGCCGTCGTCGTCGTCATTCTTGATGACGCGGGCGGTCCACCCATCCGCCTTCCACAGGCGCGGGTTCTGTTCTTCCGGGCGCAGGGGGCGGGCGATGGCTTCGGTGGGATCGGTCTTGTCGGGTTGGGTCATGTCAGCCGGTAGGATAGCGCCGGAACGTGCGGCGGGCGAACAATTCGTCGATCGACAGGGTGACATCGTGGCACCTGTCGCTTTCCATCACATGGCATTTGAGCCAGCGTGTGGTATAGGAGCGTCATCGTGGACGGTCGCAAACTTGTCATTATGGGTACCTCTCCGTGGTCGGAGCGCGTGCGCTGGGCGCTGGATCACCATGGCCTGGCATACACGCCCATTCCTCATGCCCCGTTCCTGGGCGAGCGGCGTCTGCGCCGCATCGTGGGCCCCGTCCCCGGCCGCGC
>JBBRLA010000049.1:0-22592 GCA_038231615.1 Polyangia bacterium
ACGGCGCTTCGCTTCGCTGCGCGCTATCGATGGACGGCGCTTCGCTTCGCTGCGCGCTATCGATGGACGGCGCTTCGCTTCGCTGCGCGCTATCGATGGACGGCGCTTCGCTTCGCTGCGCGCTATCGTCAATGTGATTGCCAATGGATGAGGTCATTTCGGCTTTCCTTGAACAGCGGTCAGCGGCGCAGGCGGCGGGCGGCGCCCTTTTCCAGGCGGCTCACGCTGACCACGGCGCGGGTGTGCTGGCCGCGGAACACCTCGCCGGCGTCGTCGTGGGCGACGACCTCGAAACGGTGGAACTTGCCCTCGGTCCCCAGGTAGCGGGCGGTCATGCGGATGGTGCCCCCAGCCGGGGTGGGCGCGATGTGCTCGATGCGGACCCCGACCCCGACGGAAAGTTCCTCGTCGGCCAGGATGGGGTGCATGGCGCGGGCGGCGGCCAGCTCCATCAGGGAGATGAGGCGGGCGGTCCCCAGCACCCGGGGGAAGCGATCACCCTCGGGCCCGCCCCCGGTGCCCGCGGCGGCCACCCGGCTGGCCAGATCGGCCTCGGTGGTGAGGTGAGTGACGACGACTTCGGGAAGAACGGCGTGCGGCGAGGCCATCGGGTCGAGCGGCTCCTTGTGGTGGATTGGTATACCATGACGCGGCGGGTCTTACCGCAAGGGGGATCGCATGCTAGCCTGGGGCATGTCCGATAGCGCGCAGCGAAGGGGAGCGCCGTTCTCCGCTAGCGCGCAGCGAAGGGGAGCGCCGTTCTTCGCTAGCGCGCAGCGAAGCGAAGCGCCGTTCTCCGATAGCGCGCAGCGAAGCGAAGCGCCGTTCTCCGATAGCGCGCAGCGAAGCGAAGCGCCGTTCTCCGATAGCGCGCAGCGAAGCGAAGCGCCGTTCATCGATGCTCGCACTGTGTTGCGCGCCGCGGCGGCCGGTGCCGGCCTTTGGGCGGTCCTTCTGGCGGGCTGCACTCGGGTTAGCGGACCCTCGCTGCCCTCGCGCAAGCCGCCGGTGTTCAGCGACGATTTCAACCGGACGGAGCTGGGCCCGGCCTGGCTGGCCACCGGGCCGGCCTACAAGCTCTCCAGCGGCGAGTTGGTGGTGCGCGGCGCCCACAATCATCCACTCTGGCTGCGGCGGGAACTGCCCCGGGACGCGGTCATCGAGTTCGATGCGTGGTCGATGGACCCGGCGGGGGACATCAAGGCTGAGGTCTTCGGGGACGGCAAGAGCTTCGCCACCGATCTGGAGTATGCCAGCAGCGGCTACGTGTTCATCCAGGGCGGGTGGCACAACACCATCACAGCCCTGTGCAGGCAGGAAGAGCACGGGCACGACCGGAAGGAGCGGCGGGATTTCCGGGTGCAGCTGGGGCGGCACTACCACTGGCTGATCGCCAGGCACGGCGGGCAGGTCGAGTGGTTCGTGGACGGCCAGGAGGTCCTTTACCTGAGCGATCCGCAGCCGCTGGAGGGGGCGGCGCACGGCTTCCTCGGCTTCGATGACTGGGAGACCGAGGTGCACTTCGACAACTTGGTCGTACGCCCCTATTAAGCACCGCCCCCCTTCGGTCGATGACAGGGCCGGAGCGGTGTTTGATGAAAATCCCAGATAGTGATCTATCAACCGCGGCGCCTTCGGCACTTCGCGACCCGTGGACCGCGGCGCCTTCGGCACGTAGCGACCCGTGGACCGCGGAGCCTTCGTCGCTTGGCGACCAGTGGACCGTGGCGCCTTCGGCACTTCGCGACCAGTGGACCGTGGCGCCTTCGGCACTTCGCGATTCGGCGGCGGAGCGGTTTGGGCGGTATGAACTCTTGAGGCGCCTGGGGGCCGGAGGGATGGCCGAGGTGTTCTTGGCCCGGGAGCCGCTTTCTGGGGGGCTCTCGAAGATCCTGGTGATCAAGAAGATCCACGCTGCCCTGGCACGCACCCCGGCGTTCCAGCGGATGTTCGAGGAAGAAGCGCGCATCGCGGTGAACTTGAACCACCCGAGCGTGGTGCAGATCTTCAACTATGGCAAGCTGGACGATACTTTGTTCCTGGCGATGGAGCATGTCGATGGGCTGGACCTCTTGCGGCTCTTGCACCTGGCCCGGGCGGCCCGGCGGCCGGTGCCCCGGGCGCTGGCGGCGTACCTGATCGCGCAGGTCTGCAAGGGGCTGGACTATGCCCATCGAAAGCGAGACGAGCAGGGCGAGCCGCTGTGGATTGTCCACCGGGATGTGTCCCCCCAGAATGTGCTGCTCTCGTTCGATGGGGCGGTGAAGCTGGCAGACTTCGGCATCGCCAGGAACCGCGACACCCAGGAGGACGCCGGGGTGCTGAAGGGGAAGTATGCCTACATGTCCCCGGAGCAGGCCATGGGGCACCCGGTGGACCACCGATCCGACATCTACTCGGTGGGGGTGGTGCTCTTCGAGGCGACCACCGGTCATACCCTGTATGGGAACCTGCCGGTGCACCAGGCGCTGGCGGAGATCAGCGCGGGCAAGGTCCCCCACCCCCGGGACATCGATCCGGGGATGCCGGCCGAGCTGGAGCGAATCCTTATCCGGGCGCTACAGCCGAGGCGGGAGGACCGCCACCAGACCGCCCGGGACCTGCAGAACGACCTGGGGCGGTTCTATTTCTCTCACGCGGATGGGGAAGTGATCGACTCTGGCAGATTGGCGGCGTTCATCGCCGGACTGGCGCTGCCGGACGAGCGGCTGGGGGCCCAGAAGAGCCCGTTGCAGGTGGCGCCGACGGCTTCTCCTGCCGGCAGCCTCCCGCCGCCCAGGCAGCAGCACAACGTGGTGGTGGTCGAGGGGGTGCTTCTGGGGCTGCCGCTTCTGCGACGGACCATCGGCGAGGCGCGGACGAGAAGCTTCCTTCTGGATCTTCAGCGGGCCACCGAGAACCTGGCCTACAAGCACCGGGCTCACATGGAGCGCTTCGACGAAAACGGTTTCACCTGCGTGGTTGGCATCCCCCACGAGGAGGAGCATGACGCGGTGCAGGCGATCCGCCTGGCCCTGGCGGAGATCGAGGCACTGGAGGCCCTGGTGATCGAGCAGCCGCAGCAGCAGCACCTGGCGATCGGGGTACAGCGGGGCGTGGCGCTGGTGTCGCGGAAGATCGGGAGCGATCCCCGGGCGTTCGCGCTGGAGATCGCCGGGGCGACCGCGGAGCTGGCCCGGCGCCTGTCGAAGAGCGCGCGGCCGGGGGAGGTGCTGACCGGGGGGAGCGTTTACCGAGCGGCCCGGGGGGCATGGCGCTTCGAGGCGGCGGCCCCGCTGGAACTGCCGCCCGAGCCGGGGGCGGCGATGGGGCCGCTCGAGACGTTGACCCGGGTGAGGGTGTACCGCCTGCTTGGCGGGCGCGTGGCGGGCGAGGTCCGAAGCCGGCCACCGCAGCACTTCGGGCGCGACCGCGAGATCACGCAACTGAAGGCGGTGCTGGCCGAGGCCGGGGAGCGGAAGCAGCCGCGGCATGCGCTGGTGGTGGGGGAGGTCGGAATGGGAAAGAAGACGCTCCTTTCGGCGTTTCGCGCCTCGCTGGACCCGGCGGGTCACATGTTCCTGCGGGCGGCGGCGCGCGAGGCCACCCGGGATGTTCCATTCTCCCTGTTGGCCACGCTGGCCCGGGACTTTCTGGGGCTGACCGAGCACTCCAGCAGGAAGGAGATCCTCCTGCACCTGGACGCAGCGATCCGCTTCCTGAGCGAGGAAGATCGGCGCAGCGAACTGGGCGCCATTGATGATGGGGCGCAGCCCAGCGGAGCGCCGTTCTGTGATAGCGCGCAGCCCAGCGGAGCGCCGTTCATCGCGACGGAACGCCGATTGCGGGCGCGGCAGCTGGTGGACTCGCTGGCGCTGCTTTTGCGGGATGACGCCAGAGTCTCGCTGGTCCCGGCGATGCGTCGGGGGCAGGTGCACGTCGAGGCGCTTCATGAGCTGTTCTCGTACTTCACCGGGGAGCGGACGCTGGTGCTGGCGCTGGAGGAGGTCCAGTGGGCGGACTCGGCGTCCCTGTCGGCACTGGCGGTCCTTTCGACGGATCGGTGGATCGGGCGGGCAGTGGTCTTCGTGTCGACGCTGCGCAGCCAGGACGACGTACCCGGACCGGTACGGGAATGGCTTGAGCGTCGGCGGGATACGGGGTTGCCAATGACGACACCGGTGATGGCACCCGTGACGGTAATCGACATGCAGGGGCTCTCGGTGAACGAGCAGGAGGTCTGGATCCTGTCACGCTTGGCACCGGGACCGGCCCGGGAGGAGGCAGCTCCCCTGTGCCGGCAGATTATCGAGAAGGCCGGAGGAAACCCGCTCTACCTGAGCGAGATCCTGGATTCGCTGATCGAGCGAGGCTGCCTGAAAGCGGCGGAGTCTGGCGAGGGGCTCTTCTGGGCAACCCAGGACCAGGCCATCGCGGTGCCTACCACGGTGGAGGCGCTGATCGCCGCGCAGCTCGATCGACTGCCCGATGGGCAAAGGCAGTGCCTGTTGCTGCTGGCGCACTGGCAGCACACGCCGCTGCGGCCGGACGCCGTCCTTCTGGGCGAACTGCTCGGCAGGGCGGTGGAGGCCGACCTGGACGCCTTACAGCAGCGCAAGCTGGTCGATAGGCTACCCGATGGCAGCCATGGCATCCGCACGTCCATCGTGGCCGACGTGGTGCGGGCCACCGTGCCCGAAGCGGAGAGCCACAGCCTGAGACTGCGCCTGATGCAACTTTTGTCCCCTGGGTCCGGTCCAGAGCAGGCGACTGTGGGAACCCTTTGAAAGACGCTATGGTCGAGGCGGCACTGTGCCGATGTAGAAGGTCATGCTGGCAAAATATACTTTTCTCTTTTCGCTCCTGTGCTGCTCCTGTATGCTCCCCCTTGTGGTGGGCCCGTCCGGCGGCGAGGGTTCGTCTCAAAAAGTTGGGGCGGTTGAGACGGTTCAGGGAATCCGGCTGCTGCCGCTCGCCATACCCTGGCGGGGGGGTGAGCACGACCTGACCGAATATGTGATCCCCGTCGCGGTGGAAGTGCGCAATGACGGCCTCCTCACGGTGGACGTGCAGCTCGAAGACTTCGTGTTGGCGGACGAGGCAGGGCACGCGGTGCAAGCCTGCGCCGTGCCCGAGCCTCCCTCGGAGGCCACCGCGCCGCCGCCGCTCAGGGGACCTGTGCTGGCCACCCTGGCGCGCCCCACCTCGGGGGACCCTGATCTCGAACTGAAGTTCATCGGCATCACCGCGCCGCCGCCGGTCAGTCAGGAGAGCCAGCTCGCCCTGGCCAGCGGGCAGCTTCGCTCGGGTCAGGCCACGCGCGGCTTTCTTTTCTTCCAGCGCAGCTCGCTGGGGGATCTGCAAGGCTTGCCAGCACTGCGGCTGCATTACCGGATAAGGGGCATAAAGGGGTCGCAGGTGGCGCTCGGCGAACTCGAAGTGCGGCTCAAGGTTCAGCGACAGACGACGCGGTAAACGGATGGACTCGGATGGACTGGCTGGCCTTGCTTCTTCTTTCGCGGCAAGCTACCGTCTTGCGGTTATGACGTTCGATCTCAACGCAGCCCTTGCTGGGGTGCGTGAGCGGGCCGAAGGCCAGACAACCGGTCCTGACGGACGCCCACAGGCATTGATCCTCACCCACGACAACCCTGATCCAGACTCGCTGGCGGCGGGGATGGGCCTTTCCCTGTTGCTGGAACGAGAGGGCATCGCCTGCATACTGGGCCTCGGCGGCATCATCGGCAGGGCCGAGAACCGCGCAATGGTGCGAGAGATCGGCTTCGAACTCCGGCCGCTGGAGAGCCTCGACTTCGCCAATTTCCCCATCATCGCCCTGGTCGATACACAGCCCGGGACCGGCAACAACTCGCTGCCGACCACTCGCCTCCCGGATATTGTCATCGACCATCACCCGCCGCGTCCGAGCTCTCGGGAAGTCCCCTGGTGCGACATCCGACCCGAGTTTGGCGCCTCATGCACCATCGTCTGGACGTATCTGCAGGAAGCGGGTATCCCCTGGAACCCCGCCCTGGCCACCGCCTTTCTGTACGCCATCAAGACCGAGACCCGCGATCTGGGACGCGACGCCGGACCTTACGAGCGTCAGGCCTACCTGGAACTCAACGCGCTCTCGGACCACGAAAAGCTCTACAACATCACCAACCCGAAGCTCGGGCGGGAGCACTTCGTGGCCCTGGACCGTGCGTGTCGCATGGCGATCTGCTGGGGCGAACTGGTTGCGATCAACCTGGGCTCGCTGCGCTATCCGGACCTGGTGGCGGAGATCGCCGACCTCATGCTCGCCTATGACAAGGCGAGTTGGTGCGTCTGCGTGGGTGAACATGAGGGTTCGGTGTTCCTTTCCATTCGCAGCGATGTAGAAGACGCCCACGCGGGGGAACTCATCCGCCGGGTGGTCGGTAGCAAGGGTGCCGCCGGAGGCCACGGCCTGAGCGCCGGGGGCCGGCTCCATCAGACCGTGCGGGATGAGGCCGAACTCAAGCAAGTCTACGATGAACTGGTGGCCCGGCTGGTGGCCGAGTTGCAGATCGCACAGCCACCGAGCCCGCTTCTTTAAGTGGGAGCACTTGGGTTGATTGAAATCTGGGCCATCATTCAGCGACGACACAATGGGGGCCAAGAATCACCCGCAAAACGGTGACCACCGCTCTAGCGCAACTGAACGCCGCTCTTTCCCTAGCGCGGCTGCTTGGGTTTCGACGGTCCCTTGCTCCCCTTCTTTGCCGGGGCCTTGCTCCCCTTGGGGCCCGCCGGGCCCTTCTTGCGGTCCTGCTCGGGATGACGGCCCCGGTTCGCCTTCTCGCGCAGGCGCTCCGGCGGGGTCAACGGGCGCGGCCCTCGCTGTGGGCGCGCGTCCGAGGCGGGGGCCTGCTCAGGAGAAAGGGCCGCCCCCTTCCGGGCGCCGGCCCCGACCAGGGAGAACTCCAGCTTGCGCCGGGTCACGCTGACGTCCTCGATGCGCACCCGCACCGCGTCTCCCAGGGAGAAGCTGCGCCCGCTTCCCCGCGCCACCAGGCACACCGTCTGGGCATCGAAGTGGTAGTCACCGCCCAGGCGCTCCGTCCGGATCAGGCCCTCCACGTAGGGCGCCTCGATGGCCACGAAGATGCCGAAGGCGGTGATGCCGACGATGGTGCCGTCGAACTCCTGGCCGATCTGGTCGAGCATCAGGATCGCCCGGTACAGGTCCACCACCTCCCGCTCCACCTCCATGGCGCGGCGCTCCGCCGCCGAGGCCTCCCGCGCCCACAGGGAAAGTTCGTCCTTCTCCGGGTGCTGCCGCAAATCCGGTGCCCCCGCTGGCTGTCCCTCGCGCTTCAGGCGCAGCTTCAGCAGGCGGTGCACCAGCAGGTCGGGGTAGCGCCGGATGGGCGAGGTGAAGTGCAGGTAGTCTCGGGTCGCCAGGCCGAAGTGCCCGATGCTGACAATGTCGTAGTGGGCCTTCTTCAGGGCCCGCAGGAGCAGGTACGAAAGCGCCTGCTCCATGGGCCGCCCTTTGAGCTTTTCCAGAAACCCGCGCAGGTACAGGGGCGAACGGGCCGCCTCGGGATCGAAGAGCAGGCCGTGGCCCTTGGCCAGGGCGGCGAAGGCCAGCAGGCGCTCCCCATCGGGCACGTCGTGGACGCGATAGACCGCGTCGAGGCCGCGGGTGTTGAAGTAGCGGGCCACCGCCTCGTTGGCCGCCAGCATGCAGTCCTCGACCAGGCGGTAGGCCTCGCGCACCTCGGGGTTGCCCCGGGCGCGCACCACGTCGCGCACCCGCTCGGGATCGTCCTCGTCGAGGAGCACCTTGGCCTCGGGCAGGTCGAAGTCCAGTGCCCCCCGCAGGAGGCGCCGGGCGCGCAGGCGATCGGCCACCTCCTTGAGGACCCGGAGTTGTGGCAGGTGCTCGCGGTAGCGGGCCAGGCTGCCGCGCAGGTCACCCGAGAGGGCTGCGGCGACGCCGGGATAGTCCAGGCGCCCGTGGGAGTGGATCACCGCCGCGGCGAACTGCTCCTTTTGCACCTGTCCCTCGCCGTCGATGTCTAGGGCCACCACCATGGCCAGGCGGTCCACGTCGGGGTTCAAGGAGCACATCCCCGCGGAAAGCTGGTGGGGCAGCATGGGGATGGCGCGGTTGGGCAGATAGATCGAGCAGCCGCGGACCCGGGCCTCGGAGTCCAGGGCGCTCCCCGGGCGCACATAGTGGCTGACGTCGGCCACCGCAATCCACAGGCGGACCTGCCCGCTGTCCTTGCCCAGGCCGGTCTCGACGCACACCGCGTCGTCGAAGTCGCGGGCGTTCTCCGGGTCGATGGTCAGGAAGGGCCGGTCGCGCAGGTCCACCCGGTCCAGCAGGTCGTGCTCGGATACCACCTGCGGGGCGCGCTCGCCGGCTTTCTGCACCTCGGCGGGGAATTCGTCGGGGATGTCGGCGCACAGGAGGATCTTGGCGATCTCGGTCTTGGGCTCGCCGGGTTCGCCTAGGGCGTGGAGCACCCGGGCGTGAAGGGGTTCGTCGGGGTGGGTGGGATAGCGGGTGATCTCGGCCAGGACCGACTGTCCCTCCCGGGCCCCGGCGCCGCCCTCCGGGAGGGGCACGCGAGGCTGCTGTGTGCCCAGGCGCGGGTCGTCGGGGACCAGAAAGAAGGTGCGCCCCTCGCGACGCAAGAGGCCGGTCAGGCGGGCCCGCCCGCGGGAGATCACGGCGTCGACGCGGCCCTCGGTGCCTTTGTAGCCCATCCAGGTGGACAGGGACACGCGATCGCCGTCCAGGGCGGCGCCTCGGTTGCGGGCGGCGACGAAGACATCGTCCTCGCCGTCCTCGCGTACGACGAAGCCGTAGCCGGCGGGGTGGACGCGGATCTGGCCGATGGCGCCCCGGCTGGAGGGTCCAGACGCCGACGGTGCCGCTGCCTGCGATGATACCGATGCCGCTGCCTGCGATGATACCGATGCCGCTGCCGGCGATGATGCTGACGCTGGCGATGATGCCGACGCCGGCGACGACGCTGGTACCGGTACCGGTACCGGAGTCCGGGGCCGGGCTGGGCCCGGGGTCGCCGCCGAGGGTTCCAGCGGCGTTCCCAGCAGCCGGTGCCGGCTGCCTTTCTTTTCGGCCCGACCCCGCTCTTGCAAGAGGAGCAGCGCCCGTTTCACCTGGTAGCGGGAGAGGCCGCTGGCCTCCATGACCTGGTGGGCCAGAAGGCCCGCCGGGCCCGGGGATGACGCGCTCCCCGCGTCCCCTACCAGGTGAGCCTGATCCGAAAGAACCCCCTCCACCTGCCGGGCTTCCTCGTCCCAGTCCCGCTGCTCGTTCCTGGCGGTTTCCTCCTCGCTCATTTTCTCGCTCTCATGGTTAGCGAAACCTACCACAAGAAATCACGCCAAATCACGCGGTGCTTGTAAAGGGAGCCCGGCTTTGGCCTAATTACTTTGGGCCTTCTCGACCCGACGACTCGGCCCGGTCCCAGGGAACTTCGAGGACACAGGACAAAAGGATGATGACGCGTCCCCTCCACCGCTTTTCAGCCCGTGCCAGCCTGGGCCCGCTGCTGCTGGTCCTTCTGTGCTTTCGCCCGGCCCAGGCGCAGGTTGAACCGGCTCAGGATCAGGAAGCCGAAGAGGCGCAGGCGGCCTTCGATCGCGCCGTCAAACTTTCTGAAGCGCACCGCTACGCCGAGGCGCTGAAGGAGCTGGAGGGGGCCGCCGCCATGGACCCCTCCCCGCCGATCCTCCTGAACCTGGGGCGGATGCGGGAGGAGACCGGCGATGCCGAAGGTGCGATGCGCGCCTACCGTGAACTGCTCCAGCGCAACCGCCGAAGCCGCCTGCGCCCGGAGGCGGAGACGCGGCTGCATGCGCTAGAGGAAGCCAAAGCCAAGGCCAAATCGAAGCCCGAGGAGAAGACGCCGAAATCCGACGAAAAGACCCCCGAGCCCCCCCCGGCGGCGCCGAAGCTCCAGCCCCTGCCGGAAGCGGCCTGCCCGCCGCGCACGGCCGGCCCTAGCCCCGTTACCCGCCCGCTCTACAAACGCTGGTGGTTCTGGGCCGCTACCGTCGGCGGGGCCGTGGTGCTCTCGGGGGCCGCGGTGGGGCTGACCCTGGCGCTCTCGCAAAAGGACCCGCCTCCCGCCCCAGCCACGGACCTGGGCAACATGCGCTTCTTCCTGCCGTAGCCCCGATTCGCCTCACAAATTCACCGCTATTCATGATACAATTTCCAAGGAGTCCAGAAGTTGCCACCCGCCTCAGGAGGAGGCCTCTTGGAAGGCCAGATCATCGCGTCACGCTACACCTGCGCGGATCTCTTCAGCCAGGACAGCCTGGGGCCGCGCTACCATGCACAGCGGAGTGATGGCAGGCAGGTGATCCTGCAGGTGCTGCCCGCGCAGGGCCCGGGCGAGGGGGTCCGTCGCGTCGAGAAGGAGATCCAGACCGTCGCAGGCCTGCGCCACCCCAACCTGGCGACGCCCCTGGAGCTTCTGCCGGACCAGGGGGTGCTCTACCTGGTGCGCGACAGTGTCGACGGCGAGCTGCTCAGCGCCCGCCTGGCGCGGGTCGGACTGCCTCCGGCGGAGCCGGCCTTCGACCTGCTGGAGCGGGTGACCGATGCCCTTTCCGCGGCCCACAAGAAGGACCTTTTCCACCTGCGGCTGCGGCCCGACAAGATCTTCCTCCAGCGGGTGAAGACCGGGGACGTGGTGCGGGTGCTGGACCTGGGGCTGGCGCCGCTCACCCACGAGGAGCCACCGGAGACGCACCTTTTGCGGGCGCGCTACATCGCGCCGGAGCAGGTAACCCGCAGCCAGGCCCAGAGCGCGCGCACGGACGTGTACGCTCTGGGCCTGCTCTACTTCGAGCTGCTCTCGGGGAAGCCGCCGTACCCGGGACAGGACCCGCAGGTCCTTTTGCAGCAGCACGCCAACGATCGGGCGCCGACCCTGACCGATTGCGCCCCCGATCGGCTCTTCTCCGCCGAGCTGGAGGGGCTGGTGGCCTCGATGCTGGCGAAGGCGCCGCAGAACCGGCCGGCCCACGCCGGGGTGGTGCTCGAGCGGCTGCGGGAACTTCGGCAGAGCGGCGACCTGATCATCGTTTTGGACCCGCGGGAAGAGGAGCCCGGGGGAGAATGGCGCATCGCCTCGGCCCGTGACGGGGAGGCGGTGCTGGAGTCTCTGGCGGACGCCAAGGACCAGGCGACCGAGGCGGAGCTGCCGGTGCCGCGGCGGCCCGTGATGAACAGCCGGCCTCCCGCGGCGTTTGGAGGGGCGGCGCTTGCCGGAGCGGAGGCGGCGATTGCCGAAGCGACGCAGCGCCATCCTCAGCCCCCGCAGCCGGGGGCGCGGCGCAACCCCCAGGGAGCGCGCAATGAAGCGGCCCGGCCAGCGGAGGCGGCCCGGCCAAAGACGCCGCGACCGGTGGCCCAGCCCCGGCCCTTCACCCCGCTGCCCCCACTGGTGGAGCAGGGGCACGAGCCGGTCCGGCAGGTGCAGGTCTCCGCGGCGGACGCGCTGGCACCGCTGCTTTTGCCCTCGAACACCGGGGAGAACGAGGCCATCCGCCGATCCGAAACTCGACCGCGGCGGGTGGTCGCCTGGCTGCGAAAGACGGTGCGTCTGGGTACGCGGCAGGTGCCCCGCTTCGCCTTGGTCGGAGGTGGCGTGGTGCTGCTGGGCATGATGGCACTCGCCGTCACCAGCCTGACCGACCCGGACCCCGTGGCCAAGGCGCGGCCGATCGCCAGGGGCGCGGCAGGCAAGCCCGGGGGCACGAAGCCAGGACAGCGGCCCGGCCAGGCGAAACCCGGCCAGAAACCGGGGCAGGCGACGGCCCAGGCCCCCGGTCAGAAGCCCGGTCAACTGCCCGGCCAGATGCCCCCGGTGCAGCGGGCGGGTGCGCAGCAGACAGCCGCCCTGGGTACCCCGCCGAAGAGACCAGCCCCCGGCGCGACGCCCCCATCGGTCCCCGCTCCCGCGGTCAAGCTCGTGGCGCTCGGCAGCGTCCCCAGGGCGGCCGCTCTCGTCGGGGAGAGCAAGGGGGAGTTCAAGGACGAGGCGCGCCCTTCTCGGCCGGGGAGCAAGCCTCCGGAGCAGGTCGCCCTGGCGCCGGGTCTCCACAGGGAAAAGCCGGTGGAGCGACCCGCCCGTCCGCCGGTGGATCGGCCGCGGGTGATCCATTTGACCCGGGTCAAGCAGGACCGGCCCGAGCCGGCAGTGAAGCCGTCTGTGCCAGCCGAGCCGAACCGGGTGACCGTGCGGATTGCCTCCTCGCCCGCAGGGGCCCAGGTGGTCCGCGATGGGCAGGTCATTGGCACCACCCCCTTCTCCGAGGCCATGGAGCGGAAGGACCAGATGCTCTCGTACCTGCTGGTGCGGGCGGGCTACACGTCGGTCAAGGTCCAGGTGGTCCCCACCCGGGACCGGCAGCTCAAGTATGAGCTTTTGCCGATCTTGTTGCTGAAGTAGCTCTTGCGCGTCTGGGTCAGCCGGTGCTGCGGGTGAGGAACTGGTGGATCGGCTCACCGCCCATCACACCCAGCACCAGCGAGAGGATGACCAGGACCAGCGCGGTGGCTACGCCAAGGATGCGCCAGCGGGGCCTGATCCGCGCCGTCACCAGCGTTGGCGAGAGACGCGAGGGGAAGAAGAACCACGGGGCCGGGTGCCGCGCGGGCCGGGGCGAACCAGGCGGCGTTTTGGTGATCTTGCGCCGCGCCTCGGCGATCTCGTTGCATTGCCCATCGATAGCGCATAGCGAAGCGGAACGTCGTTCATCGATGAGGGTGGTCGGCTCGTCCTCCGTCTGGTTCAGGAGCTCGTCCAGCCGGCTTTTGACCTGACTCATCGACGGCCGCAGCTTGGGGTCCTTCAGCAGCATCACCTGGACCAGTGCCTCGACCTCCTCGGGGACCGCGGCGCCGATCTCGCGCAGCGGCCGCGCCTTGCTCTGCACTTGCATCTTGAGGATTTCGATGTCCGTGCCGTTAGTGAAGGCCTGCCGGCCAGCGATCATCAGATACATCAACAATCCCAACGAGTACACGTCCGCCTTGCTGTCCACGCAGGTCAGCCCCAGGGCCTGCTCCGGCGACATGTACGAGGGCGTTCCGATGACCATCCCGGCGCAGGTCTGGAACTCCGGGACCTCGTCCTTCAGGGCCGAGCCCTCCATGAGCTTGGCCAGGCCGAAGTCGAGGAGCTTGATGCGCTCGCCGCAAGTCGCCTCGGGCTCCGTGACGATGAAGATGTTTCCGGGTTTGAGGTCCCGGTGCACAATCCCCTGGCAGTGCGCGGCGACCAGCGCGGTGGCGATCTGCCTGCCGATGTGCAGGGCCGAGTACACCGGCAGCTTGCCGACCACCCGCCGCAGGCGCTGGTGCAGCGACTCGCCCTCCAGGTACTCCATGATGATGTAGGCCACCCCGTCATCGGTCTGTCCATAATCGAAGACGTTGACTACGCCGGGGTGCGAAAGCGCGCTCATGGCCCGCGCCTCGATGCAGAAGCGATCCCGGGTCTCCCGCTCGCTGGCGTAGTGCGCGTGCAGGACCTTGATCGCGACTCGCTGGCGGATGGTGCGGTGCCGGGCCTCGTACACCGCGCCCATGCCTCCTTCGCCAATCTTTCGTGTCACACGATAGTTGCCGATGAATCTGCCGATCATGTGCTGGGCTCCGTTTCATGAGCGCGGTCACAGCAGCGGGTCTGGCGACCCTTTCCCACCGAACCTGGTCAAATGCAAAGCATCACGCATGCCAGCCCTCGGGATCGCGAAGAGCGAAGCTTCAGGGATGCCGGATCTTTCAGGGATGCCGGACCTGGACCGAGGAGCGGACCTGACCGGGGCGCATTACCTGGGCGGGTCCATCGATTTTGGGGTCCGCCCGACCCGGGCGGCCCATCGACATGCTCATGACGACGAGCCCATACTCGACATGGTCAATTTTGACCTGAGCCCGGTCGATCTGAACACGAACGACATGTCCGCAACCGACATGGCCGGCGCACCGATCAAGGCGGTGGGTGCGACCCCCTGCGACACCTTCAGGGTCGGCGGCGCCAACGGGTCCGGCGCCTGCCTCCCATAGCGCAGCTACTTCTGTAAAAATCCCGAGCGCGCCAGCCGGCGCAGGCGCTGCTCGACGATCTCGCGGATCTCCCCTGGGTCGTCGAGCGGTTTCTCGTTGTCGTCATCGAGGCGCTGCAGCTCGTAGTGCTCCGCCGCGATGTCGGAGAGCACTGCCGCCAGAAGCTCCTCCATGCCCCGGGTGCCGTCCAGCCGGCGCAGGAGCGCCCGATCCAGATCGTCCACCTCCACGCTCTCGTGGCGCAGGTTGACGCAGCCGCTCTGTCCGCGGGTCGCCTGCAGGCGCACCAGAGACGTGGTCTCCGGGAAGGGCCCCGGCAGCGAAACGAAAGCCGGCACCCCCAGACCCAGGTGGGCGAAACCCCGGGCCACCAGATCCAGCACACTGCCGGCGAGCTGCTCCTGCGCCACAAGGGGGGCCTGCTCCGGTTTTTCCCCGGTGACCCAGGCCCACGCCGCGGTGCACAGGTCGAGAAAGGGCGCACCCCGGGGCGCCCGCTCGGTCAGGAGCCAGAGCGCCGCCTTGAGCAGCGGTTCGTGCACCGACACTCCGCGTTCCCCCGGCCCGCGAAAGGTCTCGGGCTCCTCACTGTGCACGTCCGCGGCCTCGGCCTCCGGGGTCAGCCACGACGACACAAAGAGTGTCCGCAGTTGCGCTGGCCCGGGATCGCGGACCACCTTCGTCTCCTTGCGGCAGAGCAGCGTGCGGCGGAAGAAGCGCACGTCCAGATGATCCAGGTGCTGTTCCTGCTCGATGAGGTCGTCGGAGGGGAGGGCGGCCAGCGCCTCCTCGCCCATCCGGGTCTTCAGGGTGCTTTGCTGGTGGGCGTCGCCCAGGTAGGCCAGGTCGGCGGCGGCGGCGGCGGCGGCGAAGTCGCGGAAGTAGACCGGCCGGTTCTCGTTGCAAAGGTGCTCGTAGAACAGGTACTCGTCGGCGAGCTGCCCGAGCAGGCGCACCTCGCTGAGCAGGAACGCGTGGGCCGGGCTGCGCTGCTCCGGGGTGTGTTCCAAAAACGAGAGGAACGCCCTGGCGCGGGCCAGCCGCTCGGTATGGGTACCCTCGCCTGCCTCGCGTCGGAGCAGGTCGCGCACCATGCCACGCATGTGCCAGCCTGGCAGGGTATTGTAGCTGATGTAGCCGACGCCATTTTGGGTCAAGCTGCGGCGCATGATATGCAAGATGGCCGCTTGCACCGGCTCCGGCACCCACGAGTAGATGCCGTGGCACAGGATGTAGTCGAAAAGGCCGTCCCCGCTCGCGCCGGTCCCGGCGTGGGCGGCATAGTCCAGGATGTCCTGGGCCCGCAGCTCGATGTTGGGCAGAGTCAGGGTCGAAATGACCTCCTGCCCGGCGGCGACCTGCCGCGCCGAAAGGTCGATGCCGACGAAGGTGCTCCCCGGCAGCGCCACCGCCAAGCCGATGAGGTTGCCACCCAGGCCGCAGCCCAGCTCCAGCACCCGGCAGCGGTCGGGCGGCGCGGGGGAGAGGCCGAAGAGGGTTGAAAGGGTGGCCAGGCGATCCGGGTGGGTCTCCTGATGGGGGAAGTCGCTGTAGAGGAAGTCTTCGTAGTCGACCATGGGACCAGGCCCCGCGGACACTGCGCAAGGGCCCGATCCGATGGTATCACGGATGCTCTCAGGCGGAAAGGGCCGCGGTCACGGTCTTTCCGAGGGTGATGTTCTGATCCAGGACGCTTTGCGGGACGCCCACCGCCGTGCCCAGGGTCTTGCCCCAGGCGCTCAGGGACTCGTTGGCCGGGATGTCGCCGCCGGTAGCCACTCCGGCGCCGGTCATCGAGTTGATGTCCATCGCCGTGAAGTCGTTGGCGTGGGGCGTGATCCCCCCGATGACGCCGGCCTTTATGGGCTTTCCGATGATCACCGAGACGTGGTGGTTGGCCCAGTGGTTGCGCCCCACGGTCCCGAGGGACTTCAGCGTCCGCCCGAACACGTGCAGCGAGGCGAAGGTGACTTGATCCTGCAGGCCGTACTCCATGAGCTTGGCCATCAGCGTGCCGATCTGCTGCACCCCGGTCACCGTCTGCGCGGCCTCGGTCTTCAGGCCCATGTCCTGGTGGTTGTCCCCGCCGAAGGGCAGCTTGATCGCCACCACCGGCGTCACGTTCATCTTGATGAGGGTCGCCGCCGCCACGATCTGCCCTTCGGGGCCGTTGTCCATGATCGTGGTCAGGTTCTCCAGCAGTTGCTCGGCGATCGACCGCGCCTGGTTCCGCGAGATCGCCAGGTTGTCCACATAGGCTTTCTGGGCCGCGGTGGAGGTGCCGCTGTTCTTGACGATGGCGTAGAGCTTGTCCATGCTCTGGTCGCGGAGCTTCTGCGCACTGGTCAGGGGTCCCGCCGGGTGCGTCAGCATGTCCCGCAGGGCGGTGGCGTTCAGGTTGGGCAGCGTCCGCCCCTGGTACGTCATGTATTCGCCGGCAGACAGACCCAGCAACGACACCGGCGGCGCCTGCACCGTTCCCAGGCACGAGGCCAGGTTGCGCGACACGATCGAGGGCAGCATCTCCCGGGCGGCGGTGTTGCCCATCAATGAGAGCACCTTGGGCATGTCCGGGTGGATGGTGGTCAGGGTCGAGTGGTGGAAGAAGCAGGTGCGGTCCAGCACCCACTGCGGCAGCGTCGACCAGGGCAGCGCCGCCGAGACGTTCTTGCCCTTCAAGGTAAAGGCGGTCTTGGCCATCGTCGGGTCGGCGCTGTGCACCGCGTCGGCTTCATAGGTGCCCGGCACGTTGGCGTTGAGCGGATCGCCAGAACCCGAGATGCTCATGATCAGGTACTGCGCTTTGCTCTTGTCGGAGCACGCCGGCAGGGTGCCGTCCGCCGACGCCCGTCCGGGGTTCAGCAGGTACGAAATGGGCAGCCCGGTGAAAAGCGAGCGCAACCCGACAAGGCCCGCCCCGTAGAGTCCACCGCGAAGGAGGTCTCGTCTGGAGGTGGCGGCGGCCGTATTGGCGGTCGTATTGTTTTTGGTCGTCATGGTCGTCTCCTAGAGTCCCGACGAGATGAAGAAGGGGGAGGCGCAGGCCAGGACGAACGTCGACTTCAGCGCGTCCGTCGGCGAGAGCCCCGACATGCCGGCCGCGGCCAAGTGGTCGGAAAGGACCCGGGCCCCCGCCGCCGCCTGCGGGTCGCTGGGCGGCATGGCCATGAGGGTCTGGACCAAATCCTGCACCGCCGCCGCGCCGTTCTTGCTGGAGTAGCACTTCTGTCCGGTCTTGCAGCTCGCGGGGTCGACCACCAGCGCCGCCATCTGGGCGCACAGGTTCTCGGTCGCCGAGGTAAAGAAGAGATCCGGATCATGGGGCAGAAGCGGCGCCTCGGCCCCGCGGCTGTAGCCGCTGCCGGGGATGCCGAAGGCCAGGTTCTGGATGGTGGAGGACTTCAGGGTCAGAAGGGAGCAGGCGTCGGGGATGCCCAGCCGCCCGGAGAGCGCGGCGCACAGGTGCTCCCGGCGGGAAATGCTGATGACCAGCCCCAGCTCGTCGGCGGTCTTGGTCTCGGTGGCCTGGGTCACCAGGGGCGAGGAAAAGAGTTCGCGCACCAGGGCCTTGAAGTCGTAGTTGCTCTTGGTGAACACGTCCGCCACCCGCAGGAACTCCGGGTCGTCCGCCGCGCAGTCTGAGGAGTTGGCGTAGCGGCACAGCTTCTGCGCCCAGGCGGTGGCGAAGCGGGGGTGCGCCGCCATGGCCGCAGCCAGGTCCTTGATGCCGGTGCCCTTCACGTCTGCCGGATCGACGATGAACTCGGCGCTCTGCTGCTCCAAAGGGAGGGTCCCGAGCTGCTGGTGGAACGAGAGGGTGAAGCTCTGGCGGTAGAAGTTGCGCATCGGGTCCAGCACCCGGTGGCAGCCGTAGCACGGGGTCGAGGGGTCCACGTGGGCCGCGTCCGGCTTGCCGGTCTCGGTCACCGGCACCGCCGCGTTGGGATTGGCGATGCTTGTCCCCAGGGCCACGATCAACGCTTGGTTGGTGGTGACCCGCGCCAGGTTGCTGACGTTGGTGTCCCAGTTGGCGAAGAACGCCGGGGTGGTCATGAAGCCGGCCCGCGGGGTGGCCAGCACCAGTTCGGTGACCTTGGGGTCGCGGAATTTTGTCAGATCATAGAAGGCCGTGCGATCCTCGCCGGCCTTGGGGGCGCGGACGGTCACCATCCGCCAGGCGCTCCAGTCGGCAATGGTGAACTGGCTGGTGGTCGAGCCGCATCCGGGGCGCCCGCCGAAGATCATGTCCATGGACTCGGTCAGCGCAGCCAGGTAGGCCTGCTCGCGCTTGGCCACCGGCACCATCATCGGATCGATGGTCAAAGGGTACTTCAGGCAGTTCGCGTTGAGTCCGGTGTAGGGCTTGGGGTCGTACCAGGTCATGAAGTTGGGGCTGGTCGGGTCCAGAGTCTGAGACAGGGGGATGACGGTGTCCTTCTGTCGGGTGTACTTGAACTGGGGGTACTTCTGCGGAATCCACCCTGACGAGGAGACCGCCGCATCGTCCACCGGCACCGCGTCGTTGTAGGCCAAAAACGCCATGAGCGGCGGGTTCAGCATGTAGCGCTGGGTGGTGGCCACCTCGGTGAAGGGACGGCCCTCATCGATGAGCTGCAGGGCGGTCAAGGGGAAGCTGACCTCCTGGCTGTAAAGGAAGTACGCCTTGTCCAACCCGTTCCACGGGTTGGTGGTGTGGCCGAGCTGCTCGTCGAACTGGTTGACCGCGAGCTGAGTCTGCTGGAAGGCCTGGGTGAAGAAGGCGGCCATCTTCCCCTTGAACTCCGGCTGCATCATCCACTGACTGATGAGCGTCGGCAGCATCTTCGGGTCGGCGTTGACGGCCACAAGCTCGTTGTTGGTGGGGGCCTGCCCGGTCAGCAGGTTCTTGACCTTGGTGGTGTAGGCATCCGGGGCCGCTCCGATCATCGGCGTCGGCACCGGGGTCATGTCCGGGGGTGCGTCGCCGCAGGCCGCAAGGGCCAATGTCAGGCAGGCTCCGACTTTTCCGGCACGGGTCCGCAGGTACATCTCTGCCATGGAATCGTTCTCCTTGGCATGGTTGACGAGATTCCCCCGCGGGGAGTTCCCAGAAAAACCGCAGGTCAAGGGCAAATCGACCGGGCAGGGTCTCCTTTCGCGGGACGTGCCCTTGTAGAAAGGCAGGTTGCCGTTCAGTTGAGGTCAAGGTGCCCTGATTGTCCGCGCGATTGCCTGGGTCGTGCTGCTGGGAAGCACGGCGTGGTTCCTGTGCGGCCTCTTCCATCCGCCCTGGCGTTTCCACTGGTGAGGATAGGTGTTCTTTATCCTACTTCGTCCTCAGTATGGCCCCAGAAATCCAGCAGCTCACGCACCCGCCCCTGCGGGTCCCGGGCGATCAGGGCCAGTTCGCTGACCAGCTCCGGGCTGGGGTCGCGATCTCCCGACTTGAGCTTGGACAGATATCCCTGCGACAGTCCGAGCATCGCCTCAAGCCGCTGCTGGGAAATGCACGCCGAAATCACCACGATCGCTTTCCTCACCCGGTGGCGCAGTTCCTCTCGATAGATGGGCTCCAGGGCAGCATCCACCCGCTGCGCGGTCGCCTCGTCGAACCACTCGGTGCCGCACTGGTCGCAGGTGGGGATCTCCAGATCTGCCGGCACCGACAGGTTCGCCATGTTCCGGTGCGGGGTCCGCCGCCCCGGCCTGGCCAGGAGCCGGACCTGACCGACCCCACACTCGCGGCATCGACGCTGCTTGAATTCGCTCATGGCTTCACCGTTCCTGCATTGGTCTTCAGCGGACGCTCCAGCGGGTGGAAGGAAATGACGGCCCCCTCGGGGATGCTCTCGTCGATGGTGAGCTTGACATACCAACCTGCCCCCTCCAGCCGGACTCCGTAGACGTCCGCGCGATCCCATGTCAACTGAAGGGTCTCGCAGAAGTCCCGGACGGTGAGGTTGAGAAGGGTCTGCCTGGCTGCCTGGACCGCGGCATCGCGGGTCTTGAAAAAGACCAGCGCACGCCCCACTTGAACGAAGATCTGGCCGGCTGCTGCCATCCGATGCACTCGTTCAAGGGGCCAGTGCGGCATCCGCATGGATGAAGTTTATTTGGACTCAGTCCAAAGTCAAGGCGTTTGAAAGACGAAATGGTGGCCCCTCAGAAACGCTCCTGCCAGGAAAGGAAACAAGGCAACACCGTCACGTTCTCACTCCCCTGTCGTCCTGCCTCATTGAGGCAATCGGTCGCGCCAGTATCCCGGCCGGCCGCGCGCCAGCGTGATCTGCCCTACAGACGGGAGCCAGTTCTGGGCTCTCCATCTCGTAGGCGACCTGCACCGGAGTTCTGCCTTCAGGCAGTCGGTAGGTGCAGCTCACCTCGCCAATCATCTCGAAGCTCACCCAGTGTCGCTGCCGATCCGGGGCTGGCGCATGCGGCGCTCGTATTCGGCCGATAGACAGTCGTGGCGCGGTCACAGGGGGCTTATAACGTGCACTCGCCCCGACCGGCACGAGGGTAGCGCCGGTTTTCGGCATCGCGAAGACCTGGCCAAGAGCCAGACCTTTGACACGGAGGTTTGCCTTGTGAGGCATTCATCCTTGCAGTAGGGTACTTGGCATGAGTTCAGTGAAAGCGAAGGCGCTGGAGGTCATCTCCATGCTGCCCGACGATATTGATTCGCAGCAGCTCATTCATCGTCTGATGCAGGTTCTGCGAATCCAGTCTGGTCTGAAGGAGCGTCGACTCAAGCAAGACGGCAGCGAACGCCTTCCAGCGGAATCTCTGTGGGGCACCCTGCGAGGCTCCGTCCACATGAAGCCCAGTTTGGACCTCACGCAGCCAGTGTTGGACGATCCTTGGTAGGTTGGTGAGGGTACCCGCGCTGGGCGTCTCCGTCCTGATCAGCGAAACGGCCCAGGTTTCCGCGCCGCCTGATCTCTTGCGGTCAGGTCGATGTCGAACCGGGTGACTACTTCGTCGAGAATAACCGCGACCTTGTCAGCAAGCACCGCGAACTTGGTGCCGACCGGCGCCGCTGGCACACGACCTGCCGGGGTGGGATATCGGAATGCTGTCGCATAGTCTTCCAGCACGGCGATTTCGGCCAGTTGCGTTTTGAGTGGGTTCGCGTCAGGAACGCCCTCATCTACCATCTGGCGTAAGCTGTGCCTGATTCCCGCGTGGACCCCCTCTGATGTCAATATTGCCCGAATGATCTTTTCCGCGGCCTGCTCGCACAGGTAGATCGCATTGCGATTGTTCCGCGATGCCAGCAGGCGTGCGCCATCAAGATCTTCCCGAGCAATTCGCACCAGGCTCGCAATGAGAATCGAGGATTTATCGCTCATAGAGTAGAGTGCCTTCTGTGGCGACGGAGTAGGAAAGTGTATTGACGGTATGCTTCCAGTCGCGGAAATCGCTGGCTCGGCATGGAATCACGTCGGCATATACGCCGCGCAAGACCTTCTTCAGCTTCCATACTTCCCCAGGGTCCAATGCGCTTTCGTCTGTATCATCTGGGACCACGACAAACAGATCCCAGTCGCTTGATGGTCTGGCCTCGCCGCGTGCGCGGCTGCCGAAGAGCCAGACTTGCTCCGGACGGAGCCGCTCCCTGATGGAGTCCAGCAGCGGCATGATGGGACTCAGGTCAATCTGGGCTTGGCCTGGCCTGATCGTCACACTCGCACCTTGAGTCGAGTCACCGTGGTCATCGTAGACAAAAGCGTATCACCGCCCCGGGGCACGTCAAGCCATGACCTGGAAGAGACGGGGGACGGAACTCGGCTTCTCGGTTTCTCAAGCAGACGAGGCAGCGCAATCGATGCCATGATATTGGGCGGCCGGGTCTTCCATTTCTGCGGATTCTATAAGCGCAGCCTGCCTGCTTACCCCAAGAGGGTAGGTCAATCAAGGCCAGGTTTGAGCCCCCGAGGGCCAGGACGGGAAAGCAGCGAGCGCCACAGCAGCCAGCGTGACCAGATCGCCTCTACGTGAATCTGAAAGAAGAACTACCCAAAAAACGCCTGCGCCCCTCCCTCTGGGCACACCGCCATCGCCCCGCGCCAAAACCGCTCAGGAAGGAGCGGGCGGATCGGCGAAGTCACCCCACAAAGGGCGGAACCTGCGGATCTGCGAAGTCATCGCAGGCTGCTGGGGCAGGCAGATCGGCAGATTCATCCCAAGGCGATACCGCAGCCGGGGCCCCCGCCGAGACGGCAGGTTGCTCGGAGGGTGCCCCCTTGCAAAATCCCACTCGGTCTGCACCACGAAACGCGACGGCGCCACTTTTGGCGCCTGAGTCGGCTCGCCCAGGTTGTCGCACAACCGGGCCCCCTCAGCCGGGTCCTTTTGGCAGGCGGCGGCCCCAAGGAGCGCGACGGCACAGGAGCCCGCCGCGGCCCCTTTGATGATTGATTTCAGAAAGGGGCCCATGAGCACGTCCTACCCGATCCGAATTCAGGTTTGATCGGTTATCGGGCCTTGATCATCGTTTCGGCCACCTTGTGCCCGCACTGCGTTAATTGCGCATGGCGTC
>JBBRLA010000050.1:0-21736 GCA_038231615.1 Polyangia bacterium
AGCCCGGTCCCCACGAGAACGGCGGAACAGGATCGCGAGCCTGGACGGGAAAATGACTTTGTCACCAGAGGATCGAATCGCCATGCGAAGGGCCTGTCAAGCGGAATGAAGGACGATGGAAAGGAACAATAACTACAAATGGTCCCCATAGAGGTTGAACCCGCCGATCTGGCCGCCGAGGACCCTGCGTCCGCAGATCCGGCTGCAAAGGACCCTGCGTCCGCAGAGCTGGCTGCCGCCATCAGGCTGCTGGAAGCGGGCGTCGGGGCAACCTACTCTTTTGCCGTGCTTTTCGCCGGGGACCGGGGAGAAGAGCGGTTGCGCTGCGCCGTGGGGCAGGCGGGGCTCTCCACCTGGTTCGACGTGTCGTCGCTGACCAAGGCGCTGTGCACCAGCGTGCTGGCGATGCGGCTTCACGACGCGGGGCGACTGCGCCTCGATGAGGAGGCCCTGCCGGGAGTGCAGGTGGCGCATCTTCTGGGACACAGCAGCGGCCTGCCGGCGTGGATGCCGCTCTACGCCGCCTCCCCTGCCCTCTCCGCCGCCCCCCCTGCCCTCTCCACCGACCCGACAAGCGCCGCCGCCCGACTGGCGATCGCCGCCGCCGCCGCCGCCGCGCCCCGAGGTCCGGCGGGAGAGCGGGCGGTGTACAGCGATCTGGGCTTCATCCTCCTGGGCCGGCTCATCGAGGAGCGGGGCGGCGATCGCCTGGACCGCCTCTTTGCCCCGATCGCCGCCGACCTGGGCGCGGAGCTGGCGTTCCGCCCCGTCGGGGAGCCGGTCTCCGTCCCGGCCTCGGCCTGCGCCCCGACGCGACGCGAGTCTCCCGATCGAGAGCCCCTTGCCGGGGTGGTCCACGACGACAACGCCCGTGCCATGGGCGGGGTCTCGGGGCACGCCGGCCTCTTCGCCACCGCCGCCGGGGTGTCGCTCATGGCGCAGGCGCTCTGGCACACCTTCCTGGACCTTGAAACGCCCCTGCGCCGCGCTCTGGGGATCTCGCCCTCAACCGTGCGCCGCTTCTGGCAACCATCGGCCACCGTCCCCCACTCCACCTGGGGCCTGGGCTGGGACCACCCGAGCCCCCGCGACGCGCCGGCCTCGTCCGCCGGGACAGGCTGGTCCCGCGACGGCGTCGGCCACCTGGGCTTCACCGGCTGCTCGCTGTGGATCGACCCGGCGAACCGACGCTGGGTGGTCCTTTTGGCCAACCGGGTGGACATGGCGGACCCCGCCACCGCGCACGAGGCACAGCGACGGATGAAGGCCCTGCGCCCCGGCCTCCACGACGCGCTGCACCGGTACTTCACGGGAAAGGGCGGCACAAGTCGCCTGCCGCCGGCATAGGATGATGACCTCATGATCGAAGCCCCGCTCCACGTCCCCGCCGAGATCCGCCGCCACGGAGGCGACCCCCTTTCCCCGCGCTGGTTCCGCCTGGCGATCGCCATCTCGGAGGAGAGCGTCCTTCTCCGCTCGCCGGTCCCGGAGTCCTTGCGCGAGGGGCCGATCGCCATCGCCCTGCACCTTCCCGAGGACCGCGACCCACAAGAGGCCGAACAAAACCCGGAGCTGGCCGGGCCCCTCTCGCTGACCGGGACCGCAGACGAGGTGATCGTCGACCGCGGGCAAGAGACCGAGCGCGCCGAGCCGCGTCTTTTGCACCTGCATGGCGTGCCCGAGTCGACCCGCGACCGCATCCGCCGCTATGTGCAGGTGCGTCTTGCTTCCGAACAGTCCGCTGGCTAAGGTGCGTCGCCATGAGTGAAGCCGCGACCCCGCCCGCCCGCAAGTCCCCCATCGAGGCCCTCGAAGAAAAGGAGCGCCAGGCCCTGGAAGCCGGCGGCGCCGATCGCAAGCGTCGCCAGCACGAAGCCGGCAAGCTGACCGCCCGCGAGCGCGCCGAGCTGCTCTGCGACACCGGCAGCTTCGTCGAGATCGACCGCTTCGTCACCCACCGCTGCGCCGACTTCGGCATGGAGAAAAACAAAGTCCTCGGCGACGGGGTAGTCACCGGCTACGGCCTGGTGAACGGCCGGCAGATCTTCGTCTTCGCCCAGGACTTCACCGTCTTTGGCGGGTCCCTGTCGGGGGCGTACGCGACGAAGATCTGTAAGATCATGGACCTGGCGATGCGGGTCGGGGCGCCGGTCATCGGGCTGAACGACTCGGGCGGGGCGCGCATCCAGGAGGGGGTCGAGTCGCTGGCGGGGTATGCGGAGATCTTCACCCGCAACGTGCTGGCCTCGGGGGTGGTGCCGCAGCTCTCGGCGATCATGGGGCCCTGCGCGGGGGGGGCGGTGTACTCCCCGGCGATAACCGACTTCATCCTGATGGTCGAGCGCACGAGCTACATGTTCATCACCGGCCCGGACGTGGTGAAGGCGGTGACGCACGAGGAGATCTCCAAGGAGGAGCTGGGCGGGGCCCTGGCGCACACCACGATCTCGGGGGTGGCGCACCTGCGCTGCCCGGACGAGCGGACGTGCCTTTCTCAGTTGCGGGAATTGCATTCGTATCTGCCCAGCAACAACGCCGAGGACCCGCCGGTGGTGGCGACGCAGGACCGGATGGACCGGGAGGACCCGGCGCTGGACTCGCTGGTGCCGGTGGAAGCGACGCGGGCGTACGACATCAAGACCGTCATCCACAAGGTGGTGGACGACGGGCGGTTCTTCGAGATCCAGCCCGAGGCGGCGGCGAACCTGGTGGTGGGGTTCGCGCGGCTGGACGGGAGGTCGGTGGGGATCGTGGCGAACCAGCCGGCGGTGCTGGCCGGGGTGCTGGACATCGCGGCGTCGGTGAAGGGGGCGCGCTTCGTGCGCTTCTGCGACTGCTTCAACATCCCGATCCTGACGCTGGTGGACGTGCCGGGGTTCTTGCCGGGGAAGAGCCAGGAGCACGGCGGGATCATCCGGCACGGGGCGAAGTTGCTCTACGCATACGCGGAGGCGACGGTGCCCAAGGTCACGCTGATCACGCGGAAAGCCTATGGCGGGGCGTACGACGTGATGGCGTCGAAGCACGTGCGGGCCGACATCAACCTGGCGTACCCGACGGCGGAAATTGCGGTGATGGGGCCGGAAGGGGCGGTGAACATCATCTATCGGGACCAGCTTTTGAAGGCGGCGGACCCGGAGCAGGCGCGGGCGGACTACGTGGCGGAGTACCGGGACAAGTTCGCCAACCCGTACAGCGCGGCGGCCCTGGGGTACATCGACGAGGTGATCCGGCCGCGGCAGACGCGGGCCAAGCTGATCGTGGCGCTGCGGATGCTGCGCAACAAGCGGCAGAAGAACCCGCCGAAGAAACATGGAAACATTCCGCTTTGATTGATGGATCGACTCCTACGCCGAGGCAGAGAGCCAGGGGATGAAGGCGGCTTGCGCGCGCGCTGCGTGGAGGCTGCGGCGGTCGCGCTTCTTGGTGCGGCCGGGGATGGGGGGCAAGAGGCCGAAGTTGATGTTCATCGGGACGTATTTTTCCCCGGTTGCCCTGGGCCGAGTGACGTGGTGGTAAAGGCCCCCCAGGGCGGTGTCCGGCGGCGGCGGGGAGACGGGACGGCCGGTGAGCTTGCCATGCAGGAAGAGGGCGCAGAGCAGGCCCATGGCGGTGGACTCGATGTAGCCCTCGACCCCGGTGATCTGCCCGGCCAGGTGGACGTTGGGGCGTCCGCGCAGGGCCAGGTTTTCGTCGAGGACCTTCCAGCCCTCGACGTAGCTGTTGCGGTGGATGGACCCGAAGCGCAGCCACTCGGCTTTGTGCAGGGCGGGGATCAGGGAAAAGATGCGCTTCTGCTCGGGATAAGCCAGGCGGGTCTGGAAACCCACCAGGTTGTAGGCGGTGCCGTAGCGGTTCTCGGCGCGGAGCTGGACCACGGCGTAGGGCGGCTTGTCGGGGTTCTTCGGGTCGTGAAGGCCGACGGGCTTCATCGGGCCGAAGGACAGGGTCTCCTCGCCCCGCTCGGCCATCACCTCGATGGGCAGGCAGCCCTCGAAGTAGCGGGGCTCCTCGAAGCGGTGGGGCAGGACCTTGCGGCCGGCGCAGACTTCGGCGACGAAGTGGTAGTATTCGTCGCGGGAAAGCGGGCAGTTGATGTAGTCGCCCTCGGACTCGGGGCTGGATTTTCCCTTGTCGTAGCGCGAGGCGCGGAAGCAGCGGTCCCAGTCGATGCTCTCGGCCTCCACGATGGGGGCGATGGCGTCGTAGAAGTAGAGGCGATCGCCGCACAGGGCGCGGACCTGCCGGGCGGCGCCGCCGGCCAAAAGGGGCCCGCCGCACAGGATGGTGGGACCGGTGGGAAGTTGATCGACCAGGCGCCGCACGAGGCGGATGTTGGGGTCAAGGGCGATGCGGGTGGTGCACAGCCGGGAGAAGAGGTGGCGGTCCACGGCCAGGGCGTCCCCGGCGGGCACGCGGGCCTGGTCGGCGCACGAGATGATCAGGGATTCGCACGCGCGCAGCTCGGCCTTGAGCAGGCCGGCGGGCGAGGCGAGGTCGTTGCTGCGCAGGGAGTTGGAGCACACCAGTTCGGCCAAAAGCGGGGTGGTGTGGGCCGGGGACATGCGGGCCGGCTTCATCTCGATGAGGGACACGCGCAGGCCGCGGCGGGCCATTTGCCAGGCGGCCTCACAACCGGCGAGGCCGCCGCCGATGACGGTTACGTCGGGAACGAAAGATGTGGACACGGTCGGAGTATAGGTCATTGGCGCAGGAGGTCGCGGGCGATCACCAGCTTCTGGATCTCGCTGGTGCCCTCGTAGATGCGCAGAGCCCGGACCTCGCGGTACAGGCGCTCGATGATGCTGCCGGCCACGAGGCCGCTGCCGCCGTGAAGCTGGAGGGCGCGGTCGACCACCTGATGGGCGGTCTCGGTGGCGAAGAGCTTGGCCATGGAGCATTCCTTGCCGGCCTCGTGCGCGCTATCGACAAGATAGGCGGCACGACGGACCAGGAGGTCGGCGGCCGAAAGAGCGGTGGCCATCTCGGCCAGGGCCATCTGGGTGGCCTGGAAGTCGGCCAGGGGCTTGCCGAACTGGACGCGGCGGCGGACGCGGTGAAGGGTCTCGTCGAGGGCGCGCCGGGCCATGCCCACGGCCGCCGCCCCCACGGAGGCGCGGAAAAGGGCCAGGGTGGACAGGGCCAGGGACATGCCGGCGCCCTCCTCGCCGACGCGGGCGGAGCGGGGCAGGCGGACGCCGCACAGGGACAGGCTGCCGATGGGGTGATCGCCGGTGAGCAAGCGCAGGGGGGTGATGTGCAGGCCGGGGACGCCGGCGGGGAGCAGGAAGACGCTGAGGCCCTTTTTGGGGTGATCGCCGGTGCGGGCGAAGAGGATGTACTGGGTGGCCAGGCCGGCGTTGGAGATGAAGGTCTTCTCGCCGTGAAGGAGGTAGCCTTCGCCTTCGGGGCGGGCGGTGGTGCGGATGGCGGCGACGTCGCTGCCGGCCTCGGGCTCGGTGAGGGCGAAGGCGCCGATGGCCTGGCCACGGGCGGCGGCGGGAAGCAGGGCCTGGCGCTGCTCGGGGGTGCCGGCCAGGGTGACCGGGTAGGTGCCCAGGCCCTGCATGGCGAACATCAGATCATGCAGGGGGGAGCGGTAGGCCAGCGCGGCGCGAATGTCGCAGAGGGCGCGCAGCTCCAGGCGATCGGCAGCGCCGCCGTGGGACGCGGGCACGCATTCGCGCAAAAGCCCCGCCTGGGCGAGCTGGGACAGGGCGACGCGGGGATCGTGCACGGCCTCGGCGTCGTCGGGAAGGGGCAGCCCATCGACGGCGGCCAGGAGGGCCGGCCGCCGGGGGAGGTCCCATGGGAGGGAGTCCGGTGGGGCCTTCGGTGAGGCCTGTGAGGCGGGCAGGGTCTTCGGCGAGGCCGGGGTCATTTGCCGGAGAAGCGCGCCGGGCGCTTGTTGACGAAGGCGTCGTGGGCCTCGCGGAAGTCGCCGGTCTGCATGCAGATGTGCTGGGCCTGGGCCTCGGCCTCAATGGCCTGTTCCAGGCTCATGGCGGCCTCCTGGGTAAGCATGTGCTTGGTCATGCCCAGGGCGAAGGTGGGGCCGGCGGCCAGGCGGGCGGCCAGGCGCTGTGCCTCGGCGAGGGCGGCCCCGGGCTCGGCGGGGACGACGCGGTTGACCAGGCCCATGGCCAGGGCTTCTTTGGCGGAAACGGGGTCGCCCAGCATGAGCAGCTCGGTGGCGCGGCCCAGGCCCACCACCTTTGGCAGGAGCCAGGCGGCCCCCATGTCGGCCCCGGCCAGGCCGACCTTGACGAAGAGGAAGGCCAGCTTGGCGTTCTCGGCGGCCACGCGGAGGTCGCAGGCCAGGGCGATGACGGCGCCGGCCCCGGCGGCGATGCCGTTCAGGGCGGCGACCACCGGCAGGGGGAGGTTGCGCAGGTTGGCGATCAGCTCCCCGGTCAGGCGGGTGAAGGCGAGAAGTTCGGGGGCCTTCATCTCAAGCAGGGGGCCGATGATGTCGTGGACGCTGCCGCCGCTGCAGAAACCGCGGCCCTCGCCGGTGAGGACCACGGCGCGCAGGCCGGGCTCGTGGCGCAGGGCTCGGAGGGTGTCGGTCAGCTCGCGGTAGACTTCGAAGGTCAGGGAGTTCAAGGACTCGGGGCGGTAAAGGGTCAGGGTGGCGACGCTCTCGGCGACGGCGTAGCGAAAGGTGCGGGGGTTGATCATGGGGTGGCCTCGGCCTTTGGGAGGGGGTCGTGAGGAACGGCCAGGGCGGCGAGGCCCTCGATCTCGACGAGGGCGCCGTCTTCGAGCAGGCCGGCGACCTGGACCAGGGCCATCGCGGGGTAGTGGCGGCCCAGGACCTGACGATAGGCTGCGCCGACGTCCTTTTTCCGGGCCAGGTACTGCTGCTTGTCGGTGACGTAGATGCGCAGGGAAAGCAGGTCCTGGGGCCCGCCGCCGGCCTGCTGGAGCACAGCGGCCACGTTGCGCAGGGTTTGGGCGAATTGCTCGGCGAAGTCGCCGCTGACCAGGCGGCCGGCGGAATTCCAGGCGATCTGGCCGGCGATCGCGAGAAACTGCCTGGCGGGAGGAGCGAGGACCCCATGGGAAAAACCTCGGGGCGGCGCAAGGTCGGGGGGGTTGATCGGCTGGTTCACGCTCTTGGGGCTACCACGGCGAAGCCGGGGGAGTAAAGAACCGGCGGGGTGGGGACGATGTATCCGGCATGGCGATCACAACGAACAAATCCTGGCGCCACAGCCACCTCCCGGTGTCCCTGCTGGTTGCCCTGTGCTTCCTCTTCCCCTTCCCCTTCCCGCGGGAGGCCCAGGCCGACTCGGTCTGCGCCCCGTGGCCCGACGGCCTGGTGTGCAGCCCGCTGAACCTCTGCCAGGGGCCCGGCGTCTGCCAGAAAGGGGACTGCGTCAGCACCGACATGATTCCCAGCGGAAGCATCTGCCAGATCTCGTCGCACTCCTGCCTGGACCACGACCGCTGCGACGGCGCTGGCACGTGCGTCGCGGGCGCACCCCGGCCGAGCGGCACGTTCTGCGGGCCGGCGGCCAACCCGTGCTCGGGGGACATGGTCTGCAACGCCACGGGAGACTGCATCAAGGGTGTCGGGCTGCCCGCCGGGACGATCTGCAACCGCTCGACCAACCCCTGCGTGGACGACAGCGTCTGCGACGCCATGGGAGAATGCGTCGCGGGCACGGCCAAGGGCGCGGGCACGGTCTGCGTGGGGCCGGGCATCTGCCGGTCCCCGGGGCAGTGCATCATGGGGGGGACGTGCGTCGAGGGTGCCGCCCTCAACGAGGGCAAGTCGTGCATCGGCCCGGACGTCTGCCAGAGCAGCCGGTGCGTGGCGGGCCAGTGCCGGGCCACGGCGGTGCGGGACTGCTCGAACGGGGACCGGTGCTTGAAGAAGGATAGCTGCATACCGGGGATCGGCTGCGTGGCGGTGAACATCTGCGACCTTTTGCCCCCGGCGGACCTGCTGGCCTCGATGCCGGATCTGACGATGACGCTGGACCTGTCGGTCAGGGACATGTCGCCCAGGGATCTTTCGGCGATGCAGTCGGACATGCAGGGAGATCTGGCGCTGCCGGTCGACATGATGCTCGACATGCCGGCGGACGCCGCCAGGGCCGATGCCCGGATGCACCCGCAGGACGCCGCCTCCAAGGATGGGCCCGTGCCCCACCCGGACCTGGACGCCCCGGACGCCAGCGTGCCAAATGGGACGCTCTATACACTGCCGCTGGAGATCACCGGGGGCGCGTGCCAGTGCCAGGTTGGGCGAAAAGGAGCGCCGGGGCCGAATAAGCTGCTCTGGCTGATCGGGCTGGGGCTTTTGCTGAGGCGGCGGCGGACATTGCGTTCCGGGCAGGCGGCCCTTCAGGGATAGCTAGCTGACGAAGACCCTACCCCTGACAGATCCGCAGCACCGCGTCATGCAAGACCTGCACTCCCCAGCGAAGGCCGTCCACCGGGATGCGTTCGTCGTCACCATGAAAGAGTTCGGCGAACCGCGGGCCATTTTCGGGGAAGCGCACAGGCGCGAAGCCGTAGACCCGGGCGCCCAGGGAGGACCAGGCCTGGGCGTCGGTGAAGCCGGGGATCATACAGGGTACGGGCAGGCCCTGCGGGTCGTGATCGCGCAGGGTGGCGCACAGGGCGTCCCACACCGGCGAGGCGGGCTCGGTGGAGATGGCGGGGGCCTGGCGCAGGACCTCCAGTTCGATGCCGCTGCCGACGATCGCTTGCAGTTCGCGGATCAGCATGTCGGCGGTCTGCCCGGCCACCACCCTGCCGTCGATCTCGCAGAAGGCCTCGGCGGGGATGACGTTGGTCTTGCTGCCGGCGAAAAGGACGGTGGGGCTGGCGGTGTTTCCCAGGACCGCCCGGATGGCCCGGGCGACCGAGGGGTCGGGGAGCAGCTTCAGGAGGGCCGGGGAAAGCGGCCCGAGGGTCAGGCCGCGCAGAAGGAGGCGGGCGACGAGGGGCTGGGTGGCGGCGACGGCGCGGAGGTAGGTCTCAGCGGGAGGGGTGATGTGCAAGGGCAGCTCGGCCAGGCCGATCTTGGCGACCGCCTGTGCCAGGCGCACCACGGCGCTGTCCTTGCGGGGCATGGAGCCGTGGCCCGCCACGCCCCGGGTGGACATGCGCATCCAGACGATGCCCTTCTCGGCCACCTGGATCGGGTACAGGCGACGGCCCCCGATGTGGAGGGTGAAGCCGCCCACCTCGGTCAGCACGTATTCGGCCCGGACGAGGTCGGGGTGATGGACCGCCAGGTAGCGGGAGCCCTCGTCGCAGCCCATCTCCTCGTCGGCGACGGCGGCGAAGATCAAGTCTCGCCGAAGGCGGACGCCGGCGCGCTTCAGCCGGCACAGGACCAGCGCCGACATGACGGCCATATGCTTCATGTCGATGGCCCCCCGGCCCCACAGGTACCCGTCGGCGAGGGTGCCGGCGAAGGGGGGGTGGCGCCAGCGGGAAGGTTCGGCGGGCACTACGTCCAGGTGGGCGCTGAGGAGCAGGGGCGGGGCGCTGCCATCTCCCGCCAGCCGGGCGACCAGGGAACGACGGGCAGGCGAGGCACCCAGGAGCATGGGCGAGAGCCCCGCTTGAGACAGGAGATCGGCCAGGTACTCGGCGGCGACGGTCTCGTTCCCCGGGGGGTTGGTGGTGTCGATCCGCAGGAGGGCCTGAAGATGACGGACCGCATCATCGGCCAGTTCAGCATCGGGGTCTGGACGCATGCGCGGCGAGGATATCCCACCTTCGCGGCGGATAACATCGCAATGGCGGAAGAGAAGAGGGTCCGCCTGGCGAGCAATTGTGTAGTTGACGAGATCGGACCTGTGTTATGGCTTGCTCACATGCCTTCCGCTCTGGTGATGCCGAAAACCGCGTTTCGCATCCGCCGTGCGCAAAACTGGCTCTTTCTGGGCCTCATGTACGGCTTCTTCTACATGAGCCGGTACAACTTCAGCGCGGTGCAGACAGCCATCGCCGAGCAGTTTGGCTGGAGTTACTCCGACCGCGGGTCGATCATCAGCGCAGGCCTGCTGGTGTACGGGCTCTCGGTCTTCCTGAACGGGCCGCTGGCGGATCGCATCGGGGGCAAGCGGGCCATCCTGATCGGCGCATCGGGGGCGGCCTTCTTCAACCTGCTCTTCGGGCTCTGCCACCTCTTTGTGCTACGGCCGGCGGTGGTCACGAACGGCCAGGTGGTCGCCGCGGCCCAGCTCGGCTACGGCATGAGCGGCGCCACCCTGCTGGCGACCCTTTCTGGGGTGTGGGCCTGCAACCACTACTTCCAATCGTTCGGCGCGCTCTCCATCGTCAAGATCAACGCCGCCTGGTTCCAGGTCAGCGAGAGGGGGAAATTTGCCGGGATTTTCGGGGTCATGATCCAGGGGGGGCGGTGGCTGGCCTTCAACCTGAGCCCGCTCATCCTGTTCTACCTGCCCTGGCAGTACGTGTTCTGGGTCCCCGCCGTCCTCCTGCTCTTCATGTGGGTCGTGCTCTATTATTTCGTCGAGAACTCACCGGTAGACGCGGGGCTGGGGGAGTTCGACACTGGCGACGAAACGCCGGAGGAGGCCCGCGATCAAGCCACCCTCGGCTTCGTGGTGCGCAAGGTGTTCGCGCGGCGGGCGCCGTGGATCATCGCCTTTTCGTCGATGTGCATCGGGATGGTCAGAAACTCGGTGGACCATTGGTTCACGGCCTTCCTGACCGTGGAATTCCACGTCTCGGCCAGAGGGCTTTCCACCTTCGCCCCCTACAAGTTCGCCGCGGTGGCCATGCCCATCGCGGCCATCCTGGGCGGGCTGGCTGCCGGGAACGCGTCGGATCGCATCTTCGGCTCGCGGCGGGCGCCGGTGATCTGCCTGGCCTTCGTGGGGCAGGCGGCGTGCCTTTTGCTCTTGCGGGGGACGGTCCACGACGCGTGGCTGAGCTGCATGACGCTGGTCCTGATTTCGTTCTTCATCCAAAGCGCCCATTCGCTGGTAGGGGGGGCGGCCTCGATGGACTTCGGGGGCAAGAAGGCGGTGGCCACCGCCGCGGGACTCTTCGATGGCGCGCAGTACCTGGCCGGGTCCATCGTGGGCCGCGGCATGGGCCGCATCCTCGATCACTACAAGACTTCGCTGCACCCGGGGGCGGAGTTCGAGGTCTGGCCCCTGGTCCCGCTGCCCTTCGCGATCATCGGGGCAGTGCTCATTTCCCGACTGTGGCACTCGCGCCCCGGGCCCCAGGGAAAGCGTCACTGATCTATCAATGGGGCACTGGGGCGCTTCCAGGCGCCGCGCCGCATCGATCGACGGCTACGAGAGCCCGGGCTGCGGGGTCAGATCGGTGCGGACGTAGTTTCGCACGCGCTGGGTCAGCTGATCGAGCTTGATGAAGTCGTCCCGATCGAACTCATGCCGGGGACAGGTGGCGCAGACCGGGATGTGGCCCACTTGATCGCGCAGGTGGGCCCCTCGGATGTCCTGCATGAGCGGGCTGTTCCACACCTCATCCACCGTCTGCACCTTCAGGTCGCCCAAGACGTTCTGCTTCTCGTATACGTTGACGCAGGGGACCACCAGCCCATCCCACAGTACCGTCAGCTCTGTCCACAGCATCCGGCAGGGGGTGTGCTTGATTGCCGGGGGTTTGTGCTTTTTGCCCAGTTGCACCTGCCCGGCCCAGTCCCGCGCTTCCTTGATCATCACATTGCCGTCCCACAGCTTGGCGAAGGGTTCGACCTCGTGACGGTTCGCCTCGGTGACGATCATCTGCACCACCACCGTGGTGTCATTCGGGATCTGCTTCTTCAGATCGAAGAAGTTGCGCACGTTCTTCACCGTGGTGGCAAAATCTCCGCCCACCCGGATGCGCTGGTAGGTATCCGGCGACGCCCCATCCATGGAGATCACCAGAAAATCCAGCCCGTTCTCCAGGATCAGCTTCGCCTTGCGGTGGTCCAGGTAGGTCGCGTTGGTGGACAGCCCCATCCCCACCCCGCGGGAGCGGCCGTACTTGATCAGCTCCCCGATGCGTCCGTGAAAGAGCGACTCTCCCAGGTGGTGCAGATAGGCGAACTCCAGGTCTGGTACCGACTCGTCGATGATCTTGCGAAACAGCTCGGGCTTCATGTACCCGACGTCGCGCTCCATCTGGCTGTGCGGACACATCGGGCAGGCCAGGTTGCAGAAGTTGGTCAGTTCGATCTTCATGTGCGCCGGTCGCCCCTTGGCCACCACGCGCCCTTTCTGATGATCGTCGGCCAGTTGACGACGGTTGCGCATCCAGAGATCGGCCAGTTCTGCCGCCCCCAGGTCGCTCAGATCGTGCTCCATCTCCTGATGAAACCCGCGAACAGCGCCCCGATCCTCACCCACGTAACAGGCGGACTCTCGCATCATCTCCCTCCGCGACGGCCACGGCCTTCGCTCTCGATCTCGTTCCTCATCACGCCGCCCCCGGCAGGCGCAGTTCCAGCGCGGCGAAGACCTCATCAAAGATGGCCACGCCTTCCAACGCCTGCTCGCGGCTGATCACCAAAGGCGGGTTGATCCGCACCCTCGGCGCGTATGCCATCGTCAGCAGGCCCCGCTTCAGGCACTCATGGAAGATCCACTCGCAGTGCGCCTTCTCCAGCGGCTCCCGGGTCTTGGGATCCCGGACCAGCTCGATCGCCAGGAGCAGGCCCTTGCCGCGCACCTCCCCGACAAATCGGTACTTCTCTTTCAACACCTGCAGCGCCGCCAGCATCTCCGCCCCCACCACTGCCGCGTGCTCATGAAGCCGCTGCTCCACGATTACCTTGGTGGCCGCGTTCGCCGCCGCCGCCCCCAACGGGCTTCCGCCATACGACGACGACGAGAACGACGGCCGCGACCACGGCTCGGACTTGACGATGTCATCGGTCGAGATGAGCCCGGTCACCGGGAACCCCGCCCCGACCCCCTTACCGAAGGTGATGATATCGGCGGTGACGCCGTAGTGCTCCTGCCCCCACATCTTGCCGCTCCGCCCCCAGCCGGTGATCATCTCGTCGAGGATGAGCAGCGCCCCGTTCTCCCGGGCAACTTCCTTCACGGCCGGCAGCCAGCCCGGCGGCGGCAGCACGTTGCCGTTGGTCCCCTGGATCGGCTCGACGAGGATTGCCGCCACACTCCCCGAGGTCTGCATCTTGATAACCTGCCGCAGATAATCCACGCAGTGCAGGCCGCAGGTGGTCGGCTCCATCTTGAAGGGGCAGCGATAGCAGTCCGGATACGGAGCCAGGTGCTGCCCCGGAAGCATCGGCCCCAGGCCATGCTTGAAATCGCTCCCCATCAGCCCCAGCACACCCGCGGTCTTGCCATGGAACCCCCCCCAGAAGGCCACCACTTCAAATTTTTTCGTGTACGCCCGCGCCAGACGCAGCGCGCTCTCCACCGCCTCGGCCCCTCCCGAGTAAAGCTGCGTCCGCCGCAGTTCCGGCGATGGAGCCACCTGAGCGATGCGCTTCAGTAGTTCCAGCCGGGCCGTCGTGGTGAAGCTGCCTGAACTGGTCCGCGCCGCCTGCTCCATAAGTGCCTGCGCCACCGCCGGGTGCCCATGCCCCAGCGAGGCCACGCAGATCCCGGCGACGAAGTCCACAAAGGTATTGCCGTCCACATCGGTCAAAAGCGCCCCCTTCCCGCCCTCCATCGCCAGCCCAGAAAGCGCCGAGATCGACTGCGTCCCCGGGGCCAGGTACTGAAGCTCCTCGGCTCGCATCGCCCGCGACCTGGGGCCGGGCAACTCGGTGCAGACCTTGGCAAAAAGCCGCCCGGTGGGAATCAGCCCCTGCTTCTCTTGGTTCACTTGATTGCTCCGTGTGGCGTATTCAAACCCAGCCGCCGCAGCCCTGCCATCACGAAGCGGATCCGCCAGATGGCCGTGATGTTCGTCAGGACCGCCACCAAGGCCAGCACTCCCACCGGCAGATGATATATCGGATGCACGGCGTCCGGCTCGACGAAGGCCGAAAGGATCGGCGCCAGCACTGTGCCGATCCCCAGCCACACCGCCCGTTCATGCCGCTGCATGTAGCCGACATTTGGATCGACCCCCACCGCCTCTCCCTTGGCGCGAGCATAGCTGACCAACGTGGACCCCACCATCGCCGCCAGCACGAAGAAGAGCGGCAGCGGGTCGTTCCGGTAGTAATACATGAACCCGAAGAACGTGATCAGGTCGCTGTAGCGGTCGATCGTCGCGTCGAAGAACTCGCCGGTCACCGAGGTCGTGCCCGTGGCCCGGGCCACCAGGCCGTCCCAGCTATCGCAGGTGAAGGCGAAGAGCAGCGTCCACCCGCCCAGGGCAAAGTGCCCCATACCGACCGCGACCGCGGCCGCCAGCGTCACCACCAGCGACCCCATGGTGATCATGTTCGCCGTGATCCCCAGCGCAATGCAGAGTTGTACCGGGATGCGGAACATCCAGTAGCCGAACTCCATCACCAGACGCGGCAGCCAGAGGCTCTGAGCAAGCTGATCGATGCGCGGCGTGCGCTCCATTCCAAAAAGGGCGCAACGAATGCAATAAATGATAAAACAGCCCACCCAGAACGCCGGCATACAGACCATCGGCACCAAGTCAATCCACGACATGCGCCACAGAGGCGCCCCACTGAACCCGTGCATGATCATCGAACGGACATCTTACGTATCGTAATTATTGCGTCAAAGATTTTCACGTCGCGACAAATTCCCCTGCAAGACTGTCGCCAGCCCTGCTCCCGTCCTGGGCCCGCCATGTACAGGTTTCTGGTGGCTCTTGATGACCACAAGTGCGCAGCGCCACCCCTTCCCGTGTCAGACATTCACCACAACCAGCATCAGCGACCGTTCAAATTTCACCACCACCGACCTCATCTTATTATCCAGGCCATCGGTTTCCCAGCAGGTTGGACCGGTGTATCATCTGACGCGACGCGGCCCAACCTGCCCGTTTGGAGGCCCCATGAATGTCCATCGCCCTTCCCGAAGCGCCGCCAACCTCTTCTTGTCGGCCTTCGCGTCATCCATCGCCTTCGTCGTCCTTCTGGGCCTCGCCGCCCCGGCCTCCGCCGAGGACATCGCCGAGCCAGCCACCGGCCACCGCTTCGCCACTTCCCTCACGTACCACGGCAAGCCCTATACCCTGGTCGGCGTTGCCCTGCGCAAGAAGTTCATCATCAAAGTCTACGCCATGGGCCTCTACGTCGAACAAGCCGCGGGCCACCAGGCATTCCCCTCGCTGGTCGAGAAGGCCGGCGGCCGCGATCGCGCCAAGCTCCTGTCCGGCGATCGCGCCCAGACCTTCGTCTCGTGGGGGCACTTCGGCAAGCTTGGCGTGCTGCACTTCGTCCGCGACGTCGACAAGGACAAGATCCAGGAAGCGTACCGCGAGGGGCTAAAGGGCGCCCTCTCCGACAAGGCCCCCGCCGACCTGTCCCGTGACGCACAGGCCTTCGTGGCCCTCTTTGACAAGGACATGAAGGACGGCCAGGAGATCCGCATCCACACCGAGGAAAGCGGCAAGATCACCCTGGAGATCGCCGAAAAGAGCAAGGAAGGCCCCCAGAACCCGCTGCTTTGCCGGGCCCTGTGGGACATCTGGCTGGGGCAGAAGACCCTTTCCAAGGACATGCAGCGCGGCCTGGTCGATCGCATCGACGAACTGGCCAAATAACCGGCCGTCACTGGCACTCCGAAAGCAGGTGCAGCGGTACCTTTGCCGGCGGGTCGGGGAAGCTGATCCCCGCCGAGGTGAACGCCTGCCCCGTCATCCGCCGGCAAGCTTGCCCAGTCCTGTCCTGACCGATCCCATCGACCTGCACGTGCACCCGCCCCTCTGGCGTCATCGACAGCGAGTACCGATCCAGATCGCAGCGCACCTGGGTCTAGCCCACGGATCCAGTGCCGTTGATCGGGTCAATCCGCACCTCCATGTAATCGATCTTCTGCGCCGCGCAGCGGTCCAGGGTGAAGAACGCCCCGTCCAGCGTCCAGCTCAGTGCCAGCTTCCCCGAGCCACCTCCCCCCTCCACTCCCGTCCCGGCCCAGTCTGCGGGCGGATCACAGCCGGCAAAGCCCAGCGCCAGGCACAACGGAATGCCCCAGGACATGCTCGATGCAATGCTAGTATGACGCTTCATGATATCGCCCATCCTGGTTCTGAAGGCCAATCACCGCTGCGCTCTGCGCTTCGCCATTCATCAAAGGTCAACCTGACTCCATGGCCAAGCCTACCACCTCGCGGGCGAGGCGCTATCTCACGCGCCTGCTCATCCTCTTAGGTATCGTCGGCGCCAGCTTCGAGCTGTACCGCCTGATCCCGCAAAAGACCATCGCCGTGCGGCCCACCCGCGCCACCGTCGGCACCGTGCGGGACGTGGTGTCCTCCTCCGTGGCCGGCGAGGTCATCCCCGAGGTCCACGCCACCGTCCGCGCCGAGATCGGCGGCACCATCCTGGCCATCACCCACAAGGTCGGCGACCGGGTGAAGCAGGGCGAAATCATCGTCAAGCTCGACCCCTCCGATCTGGCCGCCCGCTTCGCCCAGTCCCAGGCTGCCCGCTTCGCCGCCGAGGCCCAGCTCAAGCAAGCCGAGACGCGCCTCGATACCCTGAAGCACCAGGCCGAACGCGCCCGCACCCTCCTTACCCGTGGGGCCGGCACCGCCCAGCTCAGCGAAGACGCCGAAGCCGCCGTCCACGAAGCCGCCCAGGCCCTGCGCGCCGCACAGGGCCAAGTGCAGCAATCCCAGGCCGCCCAGCAGGTCACCCGCATCGCCAAGGACCACGCCGAGATCGTCGCCCCGTTTGCGGGCCTCCTCACCGAGATCCTCCCCAACCGCGGCGACGACATCATCCCCAGCGCCCCGGTCTTCCAGATCATCGACGACCGCCGCCTCCATGTCGACGCAACCATCGACGAGGCCGACGCCGCCAAAGTGCGCACCAGCCAGGAGGCCACCCTGTCCCTAGACGCCCTGCCCGACCATCCAATCAAGGGGCGCGTCAGCCGCGTCGATCCCGCGGTGAAGCGCGATATCAAGGGTGCCCGCACCCTGGGCGTCGAGGTCGAGGTGCTGGACGTGGCCTCAGCCCTGTCCACCGGCCTTCTGCCCGGCATGTCGGCCAACGTCGAGATCATCGTCGCCGAAAAGCGCGATGTGCTGAACCTGCCGACCAACGTGATCATCGGTCGCGGCGTCTCGCGCGCGGTCTTCCTCCTGGTCCCCGAGGGCAAATTCTTCCGCGCCAGGAAAACCGACCTGAAGGTCGGCCTGACCAACTGGGACCGCTCCGAGATCCTTTCTGGCCTCTCCGCCGGGGCACAGGTCGTCGCCTCGCTGAACACCAAGGGCCTGGACGACGGCGTCCTGTGCAGCCTCCAGAAGGACCGGGAGACCCCCGCCCCATGACGGACCAGGCTGGCGAGGATCGGGTCATCGCCATCTCCGGCCTCGCCCGCAGCTTCGTCCTGGGCGGCGAGATCGTCGCAGCCCTGCGCGGCGTGGACCTCACCGTGTGCCGCGGCGAATATCTGGCCATCGTCGGCCCCTCCGGATCGGGCAAATCCACCTTGATGAACCTCATCGGCTGCCTGGACACCCCCACCGCTGGGCGCTACGTCCTCGATGGCACCGAGGTGCAGGACCTGGACGACGACACTCTGGCCGAGATCCGCAACCGCAAGATCGGATTCGTTTTTCAGACATTCAACCTCCTGCCCCGGGCCACCGCCGTGGACAACGTCTCCCTGCCCCTGCTCTACAGCGGCACACCACGCAAGGAGCGCCGCGACGCCGCCGTCGCCGCCCTCATGCGGGTCGATCTGGGCAGCCGCCTTTCCCACCGCCCCGACCAGCTCTCCGGCGGGCAAAGGCAGCGAGTGGCCATCGCCCGCGCCCTGGTCAATCAACCGGCGATCCTTCTGGCCGACGAGCCCACCGGCAACCTCGATCAGCGCACCGGGGCCGACATCATCCGCCTCTTCGAGCAGCTCAACCACGACGGCGTCACCGTCATCGTGGTGACCCATGACAACCACGTGGCCGAGCGCGCCCGGCGCCGCGTCGAGATTGTCGACGGCCTCATTGCCAGCGACAGCCAGAACCCGCCGAATCGTCAGGACCCCCAAACCCCTGCGACGGCGAGCTGACCGGCCATGCCCTTCTTCGAGCTGCTCCTCACCGCCCTGGACACCATCCGCGCCAACAAGATCCGCGCCTTCCTGACCACCCTGGGCGTGGTCATCGGCGTGCTCTCCGTGATCCTCCTGGTCTCCCTGGGCGAAGGCGCCCGCGAATACCTGGCCGAGACCTTCGCCGGCATGGGCAGCAATTTGCTCCAGGTGACCCCCGGCAAGCGCGAGACCAAGGGCTTCGGCAACCCGCCCCTCGGCACAATCCACAAGATCACCCGCGAAGACGAGCAGGCCCTTTCCCGCCGCGCCACCACCCTGGACGGCGTCAGCGGCGTGGTCAACGGCGGCGGCACCGTGCGCTACGAAAACCGCCGTCGCGACACCTTCATCCTCGGCGTCGGCGCCCGTTTTGACGAGATCCGCCAGATGCGCGTAGACCAGGGCCGCTTCTTCCTGCAAGAAGATCTGGACGCCCACCGCCGCTTTGCCGTGCTCGGGCGCACCGTCGTGGCCGAACTCTTCGGCGAAGAAAACCCCCTAGGCCGGGTCATCAAGGTCGCCGAGAGCGAGTTCCGCGTCATCGGCGTCATGGAGCACAAGGGCACCACCCTGGGCTTCGACCTCGACGACCTGGTCTTCATCCCCAGCAGCACCGCCCTGGACCTCTTCGCCGTGGACGGCCTGACCAGCATCCTGTGCCGCGCCCGCGACAAGGCCAACATCGACGAGGCCATCCAGGAACTGACCGATCTTTTGCGCCGCCGCCACAACGACCAGATCGACTTCACCATCATCTCGCAGGACGACATGCTCAGCACGGTGAACGGCATCATGGCCACCATGTCCCTGGTCCTTCTGGCCATCGCCAGCATCGCGCTCCTTGTCGGCGGCATCGGCATCGCCAACATCATGCTGGTCTCCGTCCGCGAACGCACCCGCGAGATCGGCGTACGCCGCGCCGTCGGCGCCAAACGCCACCACATCCTGCTTCAGTTCCTGGCCGAATCGGTGCTGATCTCCCTGTTCGGGGGCCTCATCGGTCTGCTCCTGGGGGCGACGATCATCTTCACCGCGCGCCTTTTGGTGCCCACCCTGCCCATCCAGCTTTCCCCCAAGATCGTCGCCATCGCCGTCGGCTTCTCCGCCGTCGTCGGGGTGCTTTCCGGGGTGGTGCCCGCTCGCCGGGCCGCCAACCTCGACCCGGTGGACGCCCTGCGCTATGAATAGCTCCAGATGAGCGCCCGCGATCGCAGCCTCTTCCGCCGCCAGATCCTCCAGATCGAATACGACGTCCTGGTCAAGAGAGTCCCCACGTCCGCCGCCGAGATTGAAACCGCTCTGTCCGCCGCCGCAGCGCCCCTGGGCGAACCGGCACAAAAGCGGGTCCGTGCCCTGTCCCGCGCCGCCGCCGATGCCACCACCCGCGCCGCTTACCTCGACCAGCACGGCTGCGTCGGGGTGACCCGCTTTGCCACACGTGGCGAGGCGACAATTTACATGATGACCGCGGAAACCTTCCCCGATCACATCAACAACCTCTACCTGGTCATCGAGCGCACCGCCGCCAGATCGGGCGGCCGTACCCTGACCCTCTTCGACGCCGGCTCCCAGTTCAACCAATCGCTCCTCGACCTGACCCGCGCCCGCGAGGTCCTCGACGTCGTCTATGGTCCCCGGGGCGACGGCGCGATCCTCTCCGAGGTGCGAGACGTGGTCATCAGCCACGGCCACATCGACCACTTCGGCGGGGTGCGCGACTGGCAGGCACAGGGCGCCCGGGTGCACGTCCATCCCTTCGACCTGCGCGTCCTCACCCGCTTCGACGAGCGCGTCGTCGAGGCCGGGGTGCACCTGCGGGGCTTCCTGCGCGAGGCCGGCTGCGCCCCCGAGGTGACCCGGGACCTTTTGGCGATGAACCTCTTTGCCAAACGGGCCTTCCAGTCGGTCCCGGTGGACCGCGAGCTGGCCGATGGCGAGGCGGTCAACGGTTGGCAGGTGACCCACGTCCCCGGGCACTGCCCCGGACAGGTAATGCTGACGGTGGATCACGTCCTTCTGACCGCCGACCACCTCCTCTCGCGCATCACCCCGCACCAGTCCCCCGAGAGCATCACCCCGTGGACCGGGCTGGATCATTATCTCCTGTCCCTGGGCAAGACCGCTGCGCTCCTTCAGGAGCAGCACATCGACCTTTGCCTGGGCGGTCACGAAAAGCCCATGCACGACCCGATGGCGCGCGTCGAGGAGATCGCCCGCTTCCACAAGGGGCGCCTGACGATCGTCCGCGACCTCTGCCAGGAGGAACAGACCATCTCCCAGATCGCCCTTGCGATGTTCGGCTCGCGGCCCGACTATGGCCAGCTTCTGGCCCTGGAAGAGACCGCGGCCCACGTCGAATACCTGGTGAAGCGCGGCCGGCTGGCCATCGCCAACATCGACGACCTGATCCACGGCGAGAACCGCGCTATCCGCTACCAGAAAGCCTGACTTCATCGCTCCCCCCCGCCATCCGCCTTCGGGAGCGGCGAGGCACCGGGCAGGGGCACCAGATCCGGCCCCGGCTGCTGCTCCACCACGTCCCTTGAGGGCAGGGGCACGGTCGAGTCTTTCTTCACCCCAAAAATCCCGCCTAAAAGAGCCCGCGTCGTGTCGTTCAGGTTGTTCACCTCCACCAGCGGCTCGTCCCCATCGCCCCGGATGCTCAGGTCCACCGGCAGCGGGCGCTCCGTCACCAGCATCCCCTTGGTACCCTGTTCGATGGTCTGCGGCAGAAGGTCCATGCTGCCATAAAGCGCCAGATCCCCGCGCAGAAGGCCGATGTCCCCCTCCAGCCGCGCCCGCGCCTCGTCGTTGACGAAGCGCAGCGGCTCCACGATCCGCACCTGCCCGTTCCGGGCCTGCACCCGCACCGATAGACCGCCCAGGTTGATCCGTTCGCGAAACGAGTTGATCTCTCCCCGATGTCCCATCAGCCCGGCGATCGCCTTGTTGGTGATCTTAGCGTGGATCTTTACATTACGGATCACCCCGTTCTCGATCAGAATGCCGGCCTGCGCCCGCAGCCGCGGCGCCATCTTCTGCCAGCCCAGCGCCGGGGCGACCACTTGCAACCGGATCGTCGCCAGCGCCTTCAGCTTCTCGGCCAGCGCCGGTCCCCCCAGACCCAGGAGCTGGCTGGTGTCCACCCGGCCCAGGCGCAGCCGCGCCCCCCACATAAACGGCGTGGTGCCAAAGTCGAAGTACGACCCATCTAGCGTCACCGTCCCGCCGAACCCCTGCCCGCGCAGCGTCTTCACCTCCGCCCGTCCCGCTGTCAACGAGACGGCCAGAAACACGTCGCGGAATCGCTCCTTTCGCGCGACGAAATTTTGCAGGCGCAGCGTACCGTCGATCCGCACCGCGCGCAGCCAGCGCCACCACGCCGCCGAGCGACGCGGATTCGGCACACGCTTTGGGCGCGGCGGCGCAGCCGCCTTCATCTCTTTGGCCACGCCGAGGATCTCGTCCAGGTCCACCTCGTCCCCCCGCAGATCGAAGGACACCCGCCGCGGAACGGACAGGCCCACCACCTCCGCCCGTCCCCGCAGCCGCCCCAGTTCAGTCTCCATGTC
>JBBRLA010000051.1:0-21734 GCA_038231615.1 Polyangia bacterium
CACCTGGCCGGAAACAGAAGCACCTGGACCGGGCAGATTTTGGCGTACCGCCTCACTCCCTTCGGTCACGTACAGTAGTACGCTCCCTCGGTCGCTGCGGAATGGGCCCACGCGGCTGAGCGAATGCGAAGCCGTGGGGAGCGCCAAAATCTGCTCCGGCCATGTGCTTCTTGCTTAGATGACTTTTCATCATCTGACGCGACCCTGTATAGGAAATATGAAGATCCGATGAAGGCTGCGTTGCGTTTCGATGAAGGCTGCGCCTTCGCTTGTCGTGGTCGCCGTGCATGAACCGTGCTACCTTCAGCGCCGTGCGTACCTACTTGCTGCTTGTGGCGGTCCTCACAGGAAGCTGCGCGGGCGTCTCCGAATCCGCGGCGCCTGACGGGGCGAATCAACCCATTCCCGTGACGGACGGCACCGCGGGCATCGACAGCGGACAAGCCGACGCTCGCGCCATCGTCCCAAACGATGGCGGTCATACCTCTGACCTGGGCCACGGCAAGGACACCGGCAAGGCGACCTTCACCTATTACTGGCTGGCCGAGCAGTCCGACTACACCGGCGCCAAGGACACCGCGCTTTGCGACGTGCATGCCAAAATTTTGGCGACGGTGCCCCTGGCCTTTGCCCGGTCCCTGCAGATCGAGGGCTCCGGGCGCCTTCTGGATGGCCGCGTGCTCAACATCGGCGGGTCCTGTGCGTGTTCCTCAGGGATGAGCAGTTGCTACATCGTTCTGGACACGACCAAATATCCCTGGGGCATGGGTGCCGGTTCGCGGCCGCTCGTGCCCTATCGATCCACGGCGGTCGACCCCATGCACATCTCGCTGGATACCCGCCTGTGGGTGCCGGAACTCGTCGGGGTGACCATGCCCGCCGCCTATGGGTTTGTCCATGACGGCTGTCTCGACGCCGTCGACACCGGCGGCCACATCATCGCGGCGCACATCGACTTCTTCGTCGCCGAGAAGGCCAACTACCTGACTCTGGACCGGATGCTCAAGCTGTCCCAGGTGACGGTCTACACCAGCCCGCCCGGCTGTCTCTAGTTGGGCGACGGAGCGCTGCTTCATCAGCGCGCGGCCGCAGCCATCGCCGCCTACTCTTCCTTCAGCAGCCCATCGCGCAAGAGGGTCACGGCGCGGGCATGCAGGCGCGAGGCCCATGACTTGGAGAGCCCCATGCTGGCCCCGACCTGCTCCAGGGTCTGATCGCCGAAGTAATACAGATCGATGAGGTGCCGCTCCTTGTCGGGCAGCGTCTCGATCACCCGGCGGACGCGCTGCGAGAGCTGGTGCCGTTCGAGCTGTTCGTGCGCCGCAGGCCGCTCGTCGAGCAGCGCGTCCTCCCCCACGGTCCCGAGCAGGGTCACGAAGACCGTCACCACCCCGTGGATGGCCCGTGCCAGCTCCCGCACGTGCTTCTCGGGGGAGTCGGCCTCGTCTCCCTTGCCGGCCTCGATGCCGCTCTTGCGTTCCGCGGCCTCTTGATCGGTGAGCTGCTCCAGGTAGCGGGAGGCGCGGGCCTCGAAGCGCACCTTGGTATACTCGCTACGGGGGAGCCAGCCCATGGTGCGTACGCCGTCGAACATGGCGCCGCGGATGCGGTAGTAGGCAAAGGTGCTGAACACGGCACCGTGGCGGTCGTCGTAGCGTTGCGCGGCCTCGATCAGGCCCTGCATGCCGAAGCCGACTAGGTCGTCGAACTCGATCCCCGGCATCTGCTCCCGGAGCTTGCGGGCGATGGAGCGGACGAAGGGGATGTTGTCCTCGACCAGGCGATTCTGGGCCGGGGTCCTGACGACGCTGGACGCAGAGCGGCCCGGGGTTTTCTTGGGTGGATCGGTCCCGGCGGGCGCGGGGGCGGGCTTTTGCCCGGGCTGTCGAGGCCGCGACATGTGCCCCCAGTATACAGGTACTACCGGGCTTCGACGATGCGCTGGAGGGTGATGGGCTGGTTGCCCTGGCGCTGAATCACCTGGATCACGTCGCGCCCCTGTGCGGTGAAGCAGGGCTCGATGGCCTCCGGCACCGGCAGAAGGCAGCCCTGGGCGCCCTTCCAGGTGACCTTGCCGCGCCGGTTCTCCAGTTCCTGCGGCGGCAGGTGCATTGACACCAGGTTGATCAGGGTGTAGGTCCCGTCCTCGGACAGATCCAGGATCAGCCGCCCGACATAGCCGCTCGGTGCCCCGGAGAAGCGCCCCGTGATCGGCTTGGCTTCGCTCACCTTGCCCTCCTTCTTGCCATGTTTCTCGCGGGCCTGCGAAACCGGCGCGGACGCCCCGAGCCAGAGGAAAAGAAAACACAGCGGGACCCCGATGGACCCGGCAAGGGACTTGGATGGCATGACTCCTTTTAGCATGACATGAAAGGGGCGCCGGGGGCGGGCCCGAATTATGACAGCACCGCCTCGCTACCTGGGCTGCCCTTGGGGCCGGCATACCGGCGCTGACGCAGAAGGCGCCGCGCCAGGCGCTCGATCAGATAGAACAGGCTGACGCCGAAGAGCAGGTTGCAGACGGCATAGATCGGGAAGCTGGGGAAGAACCGCCGCACCCCGGGGAAAATGGCGAAGGCCAGGTTGATGTTGGTCGCCGGGGGGGTCAAAAACCGGGTGACGACCTGGAGCAGGGCCACCCAGAGGCCGGCCCACAGGAAGCTCCCCCGGGGCCATCCCAGGCGTCTGACGGTGAAGACGCCGAGGAAAAAGCCGCCCACGTGGGTCAGGAGCGAGGTGGGCATGAAGGAATCGCCGAAAAGGAGGTCCACGATCCACATCCCGCTGCCCACGATGACCCAGCACAGGCCGATGCAGGCCGGTCGGGCGGCGTCGAGCAGGGCCCCGGCGCCGATGAGCAGCGTGGCCACGTGGCAGGCCCAGAGCAGGCCCTGGGGTTCTCCTCGGTACAGGTATGTGCTGGCGTGGGCCCCGTAGAAGACCAGCGCGAGCAGCGCCACTCCGGATCGCGCCGGCCCGCCCAACCCGGAACTCATCCGCCGGCCGGAGCTTATCCGCAGGCCGGGGTTCATGCGCCGGCCGGAGCTCATGCGCCGGCCGGGGGGGGCCGATGCAGGTTAGCGTCCAGGTTCATTTGGGCCACGATGCAGATCGATTCGACGGTGATCAGGGAGAAGAGCTGCCGGGGGTTCACCTGATCGCGGTCGGGCACCGCCGAAAGCGCCGGCAGCCACTCTGCCAGGCGGTCCACCACCGGCCGGGTCAGGAACCCCTCCTTCATCACTTCGGGCGACGAGAAGTCCAGCCGGGTCAGGAAATTCAGTTCGGTGTCGCGTACGCGGATGCCCAGCTCCCGCTCCAGCATGAACACGATGTCGATGAAGTCCAGGGAGTTGGCCCCCAGATCATCCACCAGGCGGCTGTGGGGGGTGATGCGCTCGGCCTCGATCGCCAGGCTCTCGGCCACGCAGGCCCGCACCTGGGTAAAAATCGGTTCACGTATTTGCATCATTCGATCCACCTTGTGACCAGCGCCGCGGACTTGCGCTCCGTCGGCGCGGGGGCCTCATCGGGGAAACCCAGCGGGATCAGCGCGGCGATCTCCCAGCCGGTGGGTACCGACAGGATCGTCCGCAGCGCTCCATCTGCCAGAAGCGGGCCGGTCATGCCGGAGGCCCCCAACCCCAGCGCCTGAGCCATCAGCAACAGGTTCTCCATGGCCATGGCCGCGCCGATGAGGCCGGAGTCCCGCTCCATGCGGGCGATGTTGCGGCGGTCCTCTTCGGGAAGTGTCGGGCGGACCAGGTGTGAGAGGACCTGGGCACCGCGGCAGAGCACCCCGATCACCAGGGGGGCGCCCTCGAAGCGGGTAAAATAGTCGCCGTAGGCCAGGAAGGCGTCGCGGCAGCCATCGTCGATATGGGTGGCTACGCGCTCCTTGGCCAAGCGCACGGCGGCGGCCATGGCGGCAATCCGCTCGGGGTTCTTCACCACCAGGAAGCGCCACGGCTGGCGGTTGCTGGCAGAGGGGGCCAGGGTCGCGGCCTCCAGCACCTGCTCGATCAGGTCGCGCGGGGGCATGTCGGGGCGGAAGCGGCGCACGCTGCGGCGGCTGCGCAATACTTCCGCGAAACTTGGGTCAGGTGAGGTCATCATCCGATCTGGTAGCCTCCATCCACGGCATGCACCGATCCGGTGACATAGGCGGCGCGGTCGCTGAGCAGGAAGGTGGCCAGCCCCGCCACCTCCTCGGGGGTCCCCAGGCGTCGCGCCGGCACCCGCCCGAGCAGCTCGCTCTGGCCGAGGGTCCTGGTGCTCTCGAGCATGCCGGTGTCGATGGGACCGGGGCGGACGCAGGTGACGCGGATGCCTTTGGGGGCGTATTCCACCGCCAGGGCGCGGCACAGTGCCTCGATGCCGCCCTTGCTGGCGGCATAGGCCGCCTGTCCCCGGTAGGGACGTTCGGCGGCCACCGATGAGAAGAGCACGATGACCCCGCTTCGCTGCCGCAGCATGGCGGGCAGCGCGGCGCGGCAGCAGGCGATGGCGCCCAACAGGTTGACGTTCAGGGTGGCGGCCACCTCTTCCAGCGGCGTGGTCAGAAGCAGGCCGCTCTTCGCCACCCCGGCGCAGAGCAGGAGACCATCGATCCCTCCCGCCGATTCGACGAAGCGCCCGATGGCGGCCTCCACCTCCTCGCCCCGGGAGACATCGAAGGGCAGCAGCATCGATCTGGCCCCAGATTCTTCTTGCAGCGTGAACGCTAGATTTTCGGCCGCCGTCGTGTTGCCGCGGTAGCCCAGCCCGATCACCGCGGCGCCCTCTCGCGAGCACGAAAGCGCCACCGCCCGGCCGATGCCGCCGCTGGCGCCGGTGATGAGCAGCCGCTTACCCTGAAGTGGCAACACTTTTGCGGATGACGAGGCTGGCATTCTGCCCTCCGAAGGCGAAGGAGTTGGACAGGACGTGGGTCTGTTGCACTGCGCGGGCTTGATGCGGAACGTAGTCCAGGTCGCAGGCCGGGTCCGCCTCGTCCAGGTTCAGCGTCGGGTGCAAACGCCCCACTGCCATCATCGCCACCGCCGCCACCAGTTCCACCGCGCCGGCGGCGGAGATCAGGTGGCCGATCATCGACTTGGTGGCCACGATGGGCACCTGCCCGGCCCGCGCGCCGAAGAGCCGCTTGTAGGCCAGGGTCTCCACCGGGTCGTTCTTCGGCGTGCTGGTGCCGTGGGCGTTGACGGCGTCGATGTGGTCCGGCGAGAGGCCGGCATCCCGCAGCGCGCGGGTCATTGCCTGGAGCGCCCCGCGGGCCTCGGGGTGGGGCTCGCTGATGCCGTGGGCGTCGAAGGAGTTGCCATAACCCACGATCTCCGCCAGGGGCGCGGCCCCGCGGTGCCGGGCGTCATCGAGGCGTTCGAGCACCACCACCGCGGCCCCCTCGCCCAGCACGAAGCCGTCGCGGCGGCGGTCGAAGGGGCGGGAGGCGCGGGATGGGGCATCGTTGCGGGTGCTGGTGGCCGAGAGCTTGCAGAAGCCGGCCACCCCCAGCGGGTTGATCATCGAATCCGTGCCGCCGGCCAGCATGAAGCGCCGCCGGCCGTCGCGCACCAGGCGAAAGGCCGCCCCGATGGCATCCGTCCCGGCGGCGCAGGCCGAGACGTGGATGAGTGGCGGCGTACCCAACCCATAACGCCGGGTCAGAAGGCTGGCGCAGACATCCGAGGGGGTCTGGAGGAAGGCGCGGCGCAGGAGCGGGTCTTCCGGCAGGTTGAAGCCCGGGCGCTGGCTGCGGGCCAGGTCGTCCATGGAGAATAGTTCCAGTCCGACGCCCAGGCTGACGCCGCCCGCGCTTCTTTCGGTCCTGTCGCCTTGGAAGCCGCCCGCCAGGCCCGCGCTCTCCATGGCCTGCCGGGCGGCTTCCAGGGCGAAGGCCACCTTGCGGTCCTTGTGCGCCCACACCGCTTCCTCGCGGGTCAGCGGCCCGCGAGAAAGCAGCGCCGCCACCGGGACCTTGACCTCTGCGGCGATGCGGGTGTTCAGGGTGGCCGGATCGAAGATCGTGATCGGGCCGATGCCCGAGGTGCCGCTCAGCAGGGCGTCGCGGAACGCTTCCACCGCGGTGCCCACGGGGCTGACCACGCCCATTCCGGTAATGACCACGCGGTGCGTCCCCATCAGGCGACCTCCCAGCGGCTTTGCGCCCAAAGCCCGTCCCCGTGGCGGGCCTCGTGGATCAGCACCCCGGCGGCGGCCTGGGAGAGGGCGACGGGGAGGGACGCGGCGCCCAGGGGGTCGAAAAGGGGCGCGGGATCTTGCGCATAGCCCAGGGCAAAGGACAAAGACCGGGCGCGATCCCGGGCCCCGCGGAGGGCGGCGTCTCCGGCGCGTTCCAGCACCAGGCAGCCCGCGGCGTCTCCGAGGGCAGCCAGATCCGGCTCGGTGCCCGCGGGTGCCAGGCGGCGCAGTTGATGTTCGACCAGGAAGTTGCGCTGGTGCGCCACGCCCACCACCAGCGCCCGATCGATCTCGTTGGCGTGCAGGGCCGCCGCCGCTTCTTCCAGGGCCTGGTAGGCTTGCCCGACGCCGGGGTAGAGCACCACGTAGGGCCCCTGTACATCAAAATTCGCCGAGATGTGGTACGCGGGCATATTGGGCAGGCAGCGGAAGGTCAGGAGCGGGTTGCCTCGCTGGTAGCCTTCGGCGGCGAAGCGTCGCATGTCGAAGCCGCCGTCGGCGTCGAGGGATGCCTGTAGCACCGGGTCAATGTCGCGGGCCTCGAAGGGGATGTAGCCCACCGCCAGATAAAGACCCGTGCGCTCCCCCTGCGCGGTCTCGGCCAGGCCGGCGCAGGCCAGGGCGCGGCCGGTGGCTACCACCGCCATGTCGTCCTGCCGCCCCATGAACTTGCGGCTCTTCTTGACCTTCAGGTAGGGCAGCGGGTCGCACCCGGTCTCTTCCCCCAGGAGCACCACGCAGCCCATGCCGGAGACGGCCAGCCCATCGAGGATCATGGGTTCGGCGCCTCCGGCAGCTCACGGGTCCAGAGCTTGTACAGGTAGCGCCGCTGTTCATGCACCCGCTCTGAATCGATGCGCCGCAGCACGAAGGTCAGGAGCATGCGTGCAACCAATCGCTCGCGAACATGAAGTTCGGCGCGGACCTCGGCGGCGGTGTCCAGGCGCGAGGCCAGAGTGACCTTCAAATCCAGGCAGTCGCCGGGCCACACCGGTTCGTAAAACTTGGCCTTCTGCACCTGGGTCAAAAGCGCCCGCAGGGGGGTCGGAGCGTCGGGTGGCTGCCCGCTGGCCTCCAGCAGGTACCCTCCGAGCTGCGCCGCCGCCTCGATCATCAGGCTGCCGGGGAAGACCGGGTAATCGGGAAAATGGTCGTGAAGCACTTCGTCGGTGAGGGTCACGGCCTTCAGGCCGCGGGCGAATTCGCCGGGCCGCACCTCGGTGATCTTGTCGAGCAGAAAGAAGCGCATCACCAGGACCTCATGCGGGAGGAAAGATCGCGCCAGCCCCCGAGTGTGCCGCCCTTTCCCAGCGCATCGGTGAATCCGCGGCAGGCGGTCCAGCAGTCCTGGCAGCCGCGCAGGGCCTCGTGCTCGACCCGCAGGCGCTGATGCAGTGCGGCCAGGGACTCGGTGCGGATGTTGCCCACCACCCGGTCGATCTTCTCGATGCACGGGGAGACGTTGCCCACGTGGTCCAGGTTGAAGCTTTGCAGGCCCGCGCCGCACGCCGGCATCGGTCCGCCGGACAGAAAAGCATCCACCCGGTCGAAGTAGTCGCGGAAGAAACGCACGTGGGGATACCGCTGCCACAGCTCGACCAGGCGGGGGGAGAGGCCGGGCTGGGGCATCTGGTCTATTCCTGGCCCTGTCCTTGGCCCTGTCGCCGTCCCCTGGCCCCGTCCCCGGCGGAAGCCGGTGGTGGACAGCAGGGTCACTTGGTGGCCCACCCCCAGCGCGGCGCTGTGCTGGTACAGGGCCTCCAGGTCGTCGGCGTTGTCCCGCATGAGCACCGTCATCACGTGGACCTGCTTGCCACCATGGGGCGCGGCGTCGCGCAAAAGTTCCACCGCGCGCCAGGCCCGATCGAAGGTGCCGGGGAGGCCGCGCTTGCTGTCGTGGCGGGCCGCGTCGGGGTAGTCGATGGAGACGCTGGCGTGGGTCAGCCCCGCGGCGAAGAGGGCCGCCGCCTTCTCGCGGTTCATGTGCCAGCCGCTGGTGAAGAGCACCGGGGTGTGTTTTGCGGCGAAGGCCTCCACGATGGGCAGGATGTCGGGGCGCAGCAGCGGCTCGCCGCCCTCGATGGACACCAGGAAGGTTCCCAGGCCCGAAAGTTCCTCTGCCACCCGGTTGTATTCGGCGACGGTCAGCTCCTCGTTTCGCGGGGCCGGGTTGGGCCAGAAGTCGCAAAAGCTGCACTTGAGGTTGCAGCGGTTGGTCACCTGGACCAGCACCTGAAACGGGCGCCGTCGCAGGATGCCCAGGGCGAACGAGGCGTCCTTGCGCGCCTGCGCCAGGTTCATCGGAAACTCCATCCCGATGCAAACTGAGCGCCGACCCGGCTGGCCACGTCCTTCAGCAGCGGCGCCAGGTCGCGGTAGTCCGCGAGAATCTCGGCGATGGCGCCGACGACCTGCCGGATGTGGTGTTCCTCGATGAGAAGCGAGGGTTCCAGTTTCAGCACGTTCCACTCTTGCGAGGCCGGCTGCGCCACTATCCCATGCTCCAGCAGGCGCACGGCCAGCCACTGCCCCAAAACGTTCTTGGCCACCCCGCGGAAAAGGGCCGGGGCCAGGCGTTGCCACAGGCCCCGGTCGGTGGGACCCAGTTCCACCCCGACCAGGAGGCCGCGGCCGCGGACCTCGCGGACCAGGGGGTGTCCGGCCAGGCGCTCTCGCAAAAGATCCACCAGCAGGCGCCCCATCCTTTTCGCGTTGCCGATGAGGTCCAGGTGCCCGGGCTTCCCATTGTGCCCGTCCTGAAGGATGCGCAGCGTCTCCAGGGCGGCGGCGCAGCCGAAGGCATTGCCGGAGAACGTCGAGCCGTGCAGGTCGAAGCGCTCCATCGTGCCGTAAGCCTTGATGACCAGCTCCCGCGACGTCAGCGCCGCCCCCATCGGCAGGAGCGAGCCCCCCAGGGACTTGGCCAGCACCAGCACATCGGGAACAAAATCCTCGGCCTGGTACATAAAGAGCGAGCCGGTCCGCCCCAGGCCGGTCTGGACCTCGTCGAGGATCAGCAAGGTCCCATGCTTCTTGCACAGGGCCTGCGCCTGCTTCAAATAGTCCGTGGGCGGTAGCACCACGCCGCCCTCGGATTGAATCGGCTCCACCAGGAACGCAGCGGGGCGTCGCTTGCGCAGCGCCTGTTCCAGAACGGGTAGGTCGCCGAAGGGAATGGCCTCGCACTGCGGCAAGAGCGGCTCAAAGGGCTGCCGCAGCCGGGGCGCCCCCATCACCGAAAGGGCCCCCAGGTTGGTGCCGTGAAAGCCGCCATTGCAGTACAGAAACGCGGTGCGTCCCGTGGCCGCGCGGGCCAGCTTCAGCCCCCCCTCCACCGCCTCGGATCCGCTGTTGGCAAAAAGGGACATCGAAAGCGGCGGCCCCGCGGCCTGGGACAACGCCTCGGCCAGCGCCGCGGCGTGAGGCGAGGGGCCCACATGCAGGACGTTGGGCGCATCCTCAAGCAAAAACTCCCGCAGCCGGGCCACCAGGCGCGGGTGGTTGTAGCCCAGGTTCACGGATCCGAAGCCTGAGAGAAAGTCGAGGTACTCCCGCCCTTCGTGGTCCCACAGGCTGACCCCTCGGGCACGGACGAAGACCCGGCCATAGCCGAAGACCCCCAAAAGGCGCACGAAGGCCGGGTTGACGTGCCGCGCATAGGTCTCGGTGGCCGGGTGCGCCGCCGCAGTGTTGCGTGAAAGGATGCTCATAAGACCCCGTCCACCGCCAGCACCTGCCCGGTCAGATAGGTGTTCTCCAGCGCCAGGTGCGCCACCACCGCCGCCACCTCCGCCGGGCGTCCCAGGCGACGCAGGCCGCTGTGCTTCAGGAATTCCTGCTTGAGCAGCCCGGGGATGGCGCGGCCGATGCCCCCATCCAGCGGGCCCGGCGCCACCAGGTTGACCTTGATCCTGGCGGGCCCCAGTTCTTTCGACAGGGCGGTCATCAGGCCCCGCAGGGCCCCCTTGGAGGCGGCGTAGTGGGGTGGGGCGCTGACCGCCTTGATCACGTCGATGGAACCGATCAGCACGATGTTGCCCCGGGCGGCGGTCAGCGCGGGCAGGAGCTTGCGCACGGCGAAGAAGGCGCTGCGCACGTTCACCGCCAGGATCTCTTCCCAGGCGGCAAGATCGATCTCGCCCAGCGTCTCGAAGCCCAGCCGCTCGCTGCCCGGCCGGGTCTCCCCGATGCCCACCGCGTGGATCAGCGCATCGACGCCGCAAAGCTCCGCGGAAAGCTCATCCAGGGTTTGCTCCAGCGCCCGGATCTCCCGCACGTCCACTTGCCTGGCAACGCTTTCGGGGTGCTTCTTGCACAACGCCTGAGCCGCTTCCTTGCCGCGGAGGTAGGTGAAGCCGACCCGCGCCCCGCCCAGCGAAAGGCGCTCGCACACGGCCCGGCCCACCGCGCCAGAGCCGCCGAGCAGGATGCACCGGGCCCCGTCTTTCATCGTCAAACCCCGCCGTCCATGACCAGGGTCTCGCCGCTCATAAAGCCGTTTTCGTCGGAAACCAAAAATGCGGCGAAGCGCGCCACCTCTTCCAGGGCGCCCACCCGTCCCAGGGAGCAGTGGTGCAGGTAGTCCGCCAGCCGGTAGTCGGGCAGGTTGCGCCCCATGCCATCCTCCAGCAGCCCCGGCGCCAGGCACAGGACGCGGATGTTGTGCCGCGCGACCTCCTTGGCCATCGCCCGGGTCATGCCGGAGATCGCCGCCTTGCTGGCGCAGTAGTGCACCGGGGCGTCGAGCACCCTCATCCCGGCCAGCGATCCCAGGTTGAGAATCGCCCCGCTCTTGTTGCGGATCATCCCCCGCAGCACCGCCTTGCTCAGAAGGAAGGTGCCCTTTACGTTCACGTCCATCACGTGGTCGAAGTCCTCCTCCTCGATCAGCGCCAGGGGCAGGTTCTGGGTGACGCCGGCGTTGTTGACCAGGATGTCGATGCCGCCGAACACCGCCTCCAGGTCCCGGATCATGGTGTCGGTCCCCGCCCGATCCAGCACCGACACCCGGTAGCCCCGCGCCTCCGCGCCCGCCGCCGCCGCCACGCGCCGCGTCGCCTCCGCGGCCTCCTCGTTGCGGGCATAGGTGAAGGCCACCCGCGCCCCCGCCTCGGCGAAGACTTTTACCAAAACCTGCCCCAGCCCGCGCGAGCCACCGCTGATCAAGGCGCGCTTGCCTTGCAGGACCTGATTCATTCCGCCTCCCGCTTGTGCACCCGCGGCTTGCCCCACACCACCGGATCGCCCACCGGGCCGACGAAGCGTTCGTCCTTGGCGCGGTAGAACATGTTGTAGGCGCAGCCGGGCATCAGGCGACCATCGGGCAGCGCGTAGTGGGTGCAGCACTTCTTGATGCGGTCAACCTCGAAGGTGTGCTCGTCCATGAAGGCGTGGATGAAGATGGTCTTGACCGATCGTTCGCCCAGGCGCAGGCGCTCTTCCAGCTCCAGCACCCGCTCTTCTGGGTACATGACCCGCAGGGTATGCTTCAGCGTCCGCAGGATCTTGTCGCCGTCGGGCACCTGCGCCGCGCTGGACCACAGGTCGTCGATGGACCCGCGGATGGCCTGCTCCAGGTCCTGGTCGGGGCTGATGGTGCCGCGGTTGCACAAAAGGTCCAGGTAGCGGTGCAGGTCGACGAAGCGCGGGAAGGGGACATATCCCTCGTCGGTTTTGAGCAGATAAGTCAGGCCGAAGCAGCTCGGGTGGGAGCAGGGCAGGGGCAAAAAATCGCTCTGGCGCAAGAGCCCGCCGCTCTGCTCCTCGGCGCAGCGGACGATGTCGGGGATGGTGATGGTGTCCAAGGGGTTGTGCGGGGCGAAGTGGGCGCCGCCATAGCCGGTGTAGGCCGCCGGCTGGAACATCAACGAGAGGACATGGTCCCGTTCGTAAAGCAGCTTGACCGCCGCGCCGATGTCCCCGTCGTTGACCCCCTTGGCCACGGTGGACACCAGGGTGGTCCGCACCCCGGCGCGGGCCAGGTTGTCCAGCGCCCGCTCCTTGGCGGTCTTCTGATCGCCGGCCCCGCGCAGCACGCGCAGCGCCGGGTTTGACAGGGCGTCAAGCTGGAGGCTCACATAGATCCCGCGCCGGGCCAGTTCTTCGCAGAAGGCGTAGTCGCTGGCCACGCGCAGCCCGTTGGTCGAGATGGAGATGCGGCCGAACTCGGGGCGCTGGGCGATGTCCAAAAACTCCATGAACTCTGGGTGCAGGGTGGGCTCGCCGCCAGAGATGTTGATCGTCTCCAGATAGCCTTCCTTCTCGATGAGTCCGTCGATGATGCGGCCGAACTCCTCGCGGGTCATGTTGTAGTTGTGGCGGTTCTGCACGATGCAGATGGGGCATTCCAGGTTGCAATGGTTGGTGATCTCGATGATCGGCAGGCAGCTGTGCTGCTCGTGATCGGCGCAGAGGCCGCAGTCGTCGGGGCAGCCGTGCTTGACCTCGGTGGAGTGGCGGTGCGGAACCGAGCCCGGCTTGGCGAAGGTCAGGGAGCGCAGGAACCATTCGGAGTCCCCGGAGATCAGCGCCTCCGACTGTCCGCAGGTGGGGCACTGCTTGCGCAGATAGACCTTGCCGCCGCGGATCATGCGCGCGCCGTCCACCAGCTTTTTGCACGTGGGGCACATCCCGCGGGAAAATGAGTGGAACACCTCCTTTTCCGCGGCGTCCTTGGTAAAGTGGAACTGTGGCTGCAAGAGGGGCAGGTGCATGGAGACTCCTTCGGGGCTAGCGCAACACCGGCAGCGAACGCTTCCGGCCCTCGTCCATGCGCTGCAGCGTCTCGGGCTCCGCGAAGCGCGGGTCGCGCTCGCGGTAGATCACGTTGTACGAGCAGGTCGGAATGTTTCCCCCGTCGGCCAGGGGCACGCCGATGGAGCACTTCATCACCCGGGCCACGTCGAAGCTTTCCTCATCCATATGGGAGTGGATGTAGATGCACTTGACCGCCCGCTCCGCCGCCCGGCGCCGTTCTCGCAGGGAAAGAGCCGGCCGATCCGAGGGGTACAGGTTCCCCACCAGACGCTTGAGCGCCGCCAGCACTGCCTCGCTTTCGGGCAGCGTGTCGGGATCGACCCACAGGCGGTCGATGGCCTCCCGCAGCACCTGCTCGGTGCGCTCCCGCGGCTCCAGGTACAGGGAGTCCTGCAAGAGATCGTAGACCGTGTTCCGCGGGATGAAGCGAGCGAAGGGGACGTAGGTGCCGCCCTCGATCAGAAGGACGTAGCAGATCGAGTAGCAATGGGGGTGGGCCAGCGGCGAGGGCACGAAGTCGTTCGGGACGATGCGCCCGTCGGTGTGCTCCTGGATGCGGCGTTGCAGGTCGGGGGTGGTGATGCGGGCGTTGCGGTCGAAGCCGACGCCGCCCTGCCCGGTGAAGGTCAGGGTATGCATTTCCAGAGAAATGACGTTGGGCCGCTTCACCACCAAATCCCACAGTTGGCCCACCTCGTCGTCGTTGTAGCCCGCGGCCACCGCCGGCAGGATGGTGGTGCTGACGTCGTGCGCCTCCAGCATGTCCAGGAGCTTCAGCTTGGCCTTCACCGTGTTGGCCCCGAGCAGCTTCTCGTCCACCTCCCGGCGGAAGGTATCCAGGGACAGCACGATCCTGGCGTCCAGGGCCGCCACCCGCCGCAGGTAGTCCTCGTCCAGAAGTTTCAGGCCGTTGGTGGACACCGTCAGCCGCTCAATGCCGGCGGCCCGCGCCATCTCCAAAAGTTCCACGAAATGCGGGTGGACGGTGGGTTCGCCACCGGTGAAGTTGATGATGTCCAGCTCGTGGTGCTGCTTCAGCAGGTTGTCGAGGAGCGTCTGGAACTCCTCCTTGGACATGTGGTGCGCCCCCTCGTTCTTGTTCACCGTGTAGCAGATGGGGCAGTCCAGGTTACAGGCGGAGGTGATCGGCACCACTGGCATCGCCACCTTCTGCTGGTGCGAGGCGCAGGGCCCGCAGTCGAAGGGGCAGCCGAGTTCCACCTTGCGCCGGTCCTCCGGCGGGTCCGCCGGCGAGAGGAACGAGAGCGCGTCCAAATACCAGTCCACGGAGGAGGAGATCATCACCTCCTGCTTCCCATGGCCGGGGCAAAATTTGTCGAGAAAGACCTGCTTGTCCCGGAAGATGATCTTGGCGTCCACCGCGCGCTTGCACTGGGCGCAGAGCGACTTGGTCATCGAGTAATAGACGTGGTCGGTGAATCCCCTGGGTTTTGGCCGGTCGCGGGTTTCAGCCAGGTTCTCGGCGAGCACTGTGGCCATCTGCGCTTTGTAGCACTGCGCGCTTTTTTCGCGCAAGCGAATTCGCGGTCAAGACAGTCTCAATGCCTGACGCAGGCCGGTGTCGCCGCTGACGCGCCAGATGCGCTGATCCAGGATGTAGTGGTGCAGTCCGATGCCCCACCAGATGGACAGGGCGACCTGGTTGAAGGTGAAAGGCCCCAGGGCCCAGGCGGCGGGCGCCGCAAGGCTGGGATACACCGCGGCGGCGACGGCGATGGCGACGTAGAACGGCACGAAGAGCAAAAGAGCCAGAACGTAGCGGGCCGGCGTCCGCGAAAGGGCCCCCGAAAGGGTGCGCGCCGTGGCGTAGCGGTTGCGGTTGTGGAACCACACCAGGCCCACGTACTGCGCGCTGTGGAAGAGGGCCAGGACCATCGAGATGAGCAGGAACTCCTGGTCGGGGCTGCCGTTCCCGTGAAAGACCGGCTCGAAGCGGGACAGGAAAAAATAGGTCAGGCCGTACATCATCACGGTTGTGAAGAAATAGGCGATTTTTTGCCCGTGTGCCGGCCGCCAGCGCCGCGCCGCACGCAGCGCGAAAACGCCCAATGTCGCCACCCAGGCGCCGATCAGCGCGACCAGCAGCACAAACTCCGCCGGGCTCAGCAAAGGGGATAGGCCGCCAAGCGCCCGGATGTGTGGATGGGCCAGCATGAAGGCGGCGAAGGGGAGCCAGCACCCCGCGTAAAGGCACCAACGCTCAAAGACGATGTCCTGCCGGTCGCCGCTCTTGGCCTTGTACAGGGCCAGGAAGCCATAGTGCTGCCGCGCCGTGTGATGGATGGCCCACAGGCCGCAGATCGCCAGATAGGCGGTGAAGGGGGCAGGGGAATGGAAAAGGACGCCGGCACAGAGCAAAAGGGGCCCGGGCAGAAACATCAGGCAGGACCCCAGAAGCAGGCGGCGGTGCTGCTTCCAGCACGTCGGGTCAGCGTAGGTGCGGCTGTAGGCCGCGGCCATATGGGGCCCGTCGAAGGCCATGATCCACAGCCACACCAGCGGCGTCACCGGCAGGCGCGCGACCAGCACCAGCAGCGCCCACAAAAGCCCCAGCCCGGCCCCGCCGAAGAACCACGTCAGGTCGAAGCGGCGGCTGACGATCCAGGCGGACGGGACGGTGGCCGTGGTCATGGACCCATCTTACCCTCGCGCAGCATTGCCCGCGAGCGTACGCGCATTTGGCGAACTTTCTGATGGTTCGCCCCCACAACCGTCTTTTTGGTGCTAAGAAAGGCGCCCCAGAGACGAGGTCAGACGATGAAAATCAAGGACAACCCGCAGGACAAGGATGGATCGCACGTGGACCCAGAGCGGGTCGTCGCCCACATGAACCTGACGCTGATCGAGGTCGCCGAGCCGCACCTGCTCGACCTTGTTCAGGGCGACCGACGGTGCGGCCCGCTGGTCGCCGAGCGAATCTCGCCCACCCTGGCGGTGGTCGCCCCGGCCCACACCGAGTCGCTCCTGTCCCACCTGCGCCGTCTGGACTTCCTGCCCCGGGTCGTCACCCCGGCCAAGGGCCGCCGATGAAGGCCCAGGCCGGCTCGCCCCATCTTTCGCTCCTTTCCAGCTACAGCGACGAGATGCTGCGCTCCCTTTCCCGGCGCTGGCTGGGTAAGGAAGCGAACCGGCTGCGCAAGGACGAGTTCCTGTCCGCCCTGCCCGACGCGTTGAACGATGCGGCGCGGGTGCGGAAAGTCGCCCGGGGGCTCTCGGACCAGGAGCGGGGGGTGCTGGGGGTGCTCAAGCAGACTGGCGGAAACGGCCGCAGCGACGCGGTGGCCATGGCACTCCTTTTCGGCCAGTTCACCCCTTTGCCGAAGCCCCATCGCCGCGAAGCGATCCGCGACCTGTTCCGGGAGATGCTCGGCGCCGGCCTGGTGGCCACCCCCTACTTCACCCCCTACGCCTTCCAGTTCTCGGACCAGCCGGTCCTTTTGCGGGCCGATCCGCGGCTGCTCGCGTTCGTCGACCTGCCGTCGCCACAGAGCCTGTCTCTCGGGGGCCTGCCGGACCCCGGGCGGGTCGCCGCCGAGGCACGTCGGACCCGGTCGGTCACCCTGGACCTGATTGCCGTGGTCCAGGAGGTGGCGGCGCTCGGCGGCTTCCGGTCGACCAAGCTGGGTACGCTGCGGAGCAACGATCTGCGCCACGTCACCAAGAACCTCGGCTGGGACCGGTGCCTTCCCGAGGGCGTGACACAGCTTCGGGAGCCGCTCTCTTTTTTTCTGGCCCTGCTCTCGGCGGCGGGTTTGCTCGTCGCCGACCAGGACCACCTGGTGCTGGCCCGCGGCGCTGACGAGGCGCTTCAGCGGCCCCCGGAGGTGCTCTTCGTCAGCCTGCTCCACGCCTATCTGCGTCTTTTGCACTGGAAGGAACTTCCCGTGCCCGCCCGCAGCTTGCGGGAGACCGCGCTGCCCGCGGGCCGCAGGCTGGTCATCGAGGGCCTGCGCAGCCTGCCCGATCAGGGGCGCTGCTTCGTCGAGGCCGCCGGGTTCAGCCACGCGCTCTTGGCGCGGGTGGGCGAGTTTTTCCACCTGTCTCCCCACCAGAGCCTTTTCCCGGAATCCGCCGCCACCAACAAACATACCGAGTACATCCAGCGCCGCTGGCGGTCCGAGCGGGCGCAGTCCTGGGTGAAGGACGAGCAGCCGTGGATCGAGGCGGCCCTTACGGGGCCGCTGCAGGCGTTGGGGTTCGTGCAGACCGCCACCGACCCTTCCATGGCGCTCTTTTTCCGCCTGACCGACATTGGGCGGATGGTCCTTCTTCCTGACGGCCAGCCGGTGCGGGATACGACCGCCGTCGCGGTGACCCGGCGCGCCTGGGTCGTCCAGGCGACCTTCGAGGTCCTGGTCTTTTTGGAACATGCCACCGCCGCGCAACTCTGCTTCATGGTGCGCCACGGCGAGCGCCTGGAGAACCAACAGCACACTGCCCTGTACCGGCTGACCGGCGAAGCCCTGCACGGGGCGCTTTCGCGGGGCAGCCATATCGAGGACGTGCTGTCCACCCTGGAGGCGGGCGGCGGACCGCTGCCGCAGAACGTGCGGGTGCAATTGCAACAATGGGCGGCCAAGCGGGAGCAGGCGACGGTGTATCACGACGCGTGCCTGCTCGAGTTCGAGAGCGCGGCGGCGCGGGACCTGGCCCAATTGCAGGGGGTTGTGGGGCGCAAGGCGGGCGAGCGGTTCATCCTGCTTTCGCCCGAGGCCACGACGGACGAGATCAGGACCTTGTGCACGACGGTGATAAACTACCGCTCTGCGCCCCTTCGCTGCCTGTATCTGAGAGAAGACGGCGAGGTGGTGCTGATGGGGCGCGAGGACCTGCTCATCCGCGCCCAGATGAACCGGCGGGCCGAGGCGCTAGGGCCGGGACGGTGGCAGATCAGCCGGGACAGCCTGCGACAGGCCATGGCGGCGGGCGAGTCGCTTGTCGCGTTCACCGCCTGGCTGGGGGCGCGGGCGACGGGCTCGGTGCCACCGCCCCTGATGCTGATGTTGCGCGCCTGGGCGGGGGAGCTTCTGCCCTTCGTGCTGGGCCAACTGACGGTCCTGCAGTGCCCCGACGAGGCCAGCCGGGCGGTCCTGGTGCAGACCGCCGCGCTCATGCCGTACCTGCGCGGGTTGCTCGGACAGCGTCACGTGGTCATCGAGCCGTCGGCGGTCGAACTGGTACGGACTGTTCTTTCCCGGATGGGCGCCGCGGTGGTGACCGATAAGATCAGCCTGACCCGGTAGCCGACCTTTTCACCTGGCACGCCGTCGCCCTGCCAAATACCCCAGGGTGGGGTATAATATACCCCAGGGTGGGGTATATTAAGCCCCAGGGTGAGGGGCCCCCCCTCCTAGTAGTGAGGTATATTAAGCCCCAGGGTGAGGTACTTTTAACCCCATGATGGGGGGATGTCCCCTACAAAGCCCCCCTGGCGGAAAGAGGTCCGCGGCAGCTACACTTGGGCGGCGATTTCGCTCCAGTCAGGTCATCCAGGAGAAAACCTATGTATGTTGTCACGGGAGTCTCGGGGAACACGGGTTCGGTGGTGGCCAGCGCGCTGCTCGACGCGGGCAAGCCGGTGCGGGTGGTGGTGCGCAGCCAGGACAAGGGGCAGCGCTATCGCGAGCGCGGCGCGGAGGTGGCGGTGGCCTCGATGGAGGACGCCGACGCGCTGAGCGCCGCCCTTCGCGGTGCCACCGGCGCCTACCTGCTGGTCCCGCCGCCGGGGCCCGAGGTCAAGGGCATCCTTCAGCGGGGGCGCCGCATCGCTGACGTTCTGGCGGCGGTCCTGCGCCAGAGCCCGGTGCCGCACGTGGTGCTGCTCTCCTCGACGGGGGCGCAGCATCCGGACGGGACAGGCCCGATCGCCTCGCTCTACCACGCGGAGCAGGCGCTGGGGGCGCTGCCCGGTTCGTTCACTTTCCTGCGCGCCGCCTACTTCATGGAGAACCTGGGCGCCATGCTGGGGGCAGTGCAGGGGGCGGGCGTCCTGCCATCGCTCTTCGATCCGGTGAAGCGCATCCCGATGGTGGCCACCGCCGACATCGGCAAGACCGCCGCGGACGCGCTCTTGCACCCCCCCACGCGCACCGAGATCATCGAGCTGTCCGGGCCCAAGGAGTACAGCTTCACCGACGCGGCGGCGGTCTTTTCCCAGGCGCTGGGCAAGACCATCAACGTGGTGCCCGTGCCTCGCGAGGGCATCATTCCCGCCCTGACCCAGACCGGGCTTGGCGAGGAGATGGCCGGCCTGTACCGCGAGATGTCCGAGGGAATCGACTCGGGGCGCGTGGCCTTTTTGGGCGCAGGGACGCGGCATCTGCGCGGCCAGGTGACCCTGGATAAAGTGGTACGGCGCCTGCTCGACCGCGGCTGAGCCCGACGGCCGCGCCGGCCAGACTTCAGCGCCTACCCGGGGTGTGGTCGCTGGCTCAGGCGGCGTCCACGATGCGGCCAAGCGAGATGGCGGCACCGAGTGTCCTGGTGGTCAGGGTCTGGCGGAACTTGTCCACCGTGGTCGTGTGACCGTGGAACCTGTCGAGCGTGGCGGCTCTGAGCATGCGCAGGGCAGTGGGGTCGATGGCCCGCTGGTCGTTCTCCCAACGTGACACGGTCTCAGGGGTGACGCCCAGGAGATCGGCCCATTCCTTGGCTGACACACCAATGACCTTGCGCATGAATCGGACAGCCTCGCCGGAGGCGACGCCCGATTCGGCGAGATCGCGAGCCACCATTTGATCAAAGAGTTCCAGGGCATGCTGGCCAGCGTAGCGTGCGCCGCATTGGAGGCATCGTCGCCCGGTTACCTCAGCCGAAAATGTGCATCCGGCGATGGTCCGCGACACGGGCACATCCGAATTTTCCCACTTCTCCCCGGAGCACTGTACGCACTTCTTCATGGTCAACCTCAGAAGACGGTAATCACCAAGATTCCGTCATCAATAGTAACCGCCAGGATCAATTCGTCGCCGTCCCTATCTGGGCCTCTGATCTTCCATCGGCCGTTGTTTTGGAACACGGCGCTGACAGCTTTCATGAGCGCATGCCGCGTGTCGCCAAAATCAGCATGCGCCTCATCCATTTCCTTGATCGCATGCTCCGTATATTCAATCCGCCCCGCCGCAGCGTAGCCGCGAATGTCGACGAGCGCCTGCGCTGGCGTCAGCATACTTAAAGATAGGACCGGATCCGCCGTAAGTCAAGTGATGACCAATGGTCAAGAAGCCGAATTCATGGAGTAGATGGCATCGAGGCGCGCCTGACCTCGCCTCCCGTACGGTGATTGAAGCTGGCTTTGCCGTGCCGCCCACATCGTCACCGGGTAAATTAGCAGCCGGGCAGTGTGCTATACCACCTGTGTGGCCATGGGTACCCCCTCTGCCCCGGAGGCCCCGGACATCCTGTACTACGCGGACTCCGCCGTCTGGCGGCGCTGGCTGGAGCATAACCATGACCGGCACCACGAACACTGGGTCGGCTTCTACAAGAAGGACTCGGGCAAACCCAGCCTGACCTGGCCCGAGTCCGTGGACGAGGCGCTCTGCTTCGGCTGGATCGACGGGCTGCGCAAGAGCATCGACGCGACGCGCTACCGCGTCCGCTTCACGCCGCGCAAGGCGGACAGCACCTGGAGCCTGGTCAACATCCGCCGGGTGCAGGAGCTGAGCGATCAGGGGCGCATGCGCCAGCCGGGGCTCGACGCCTTCGCCCTGCGCACGGACGACAACTCGGCGATCTACTTTTACGAGCAGCGCCACGACAGCCAGTTCGATCCTGCGCACGAGGCACTGCTCCGCGCGAACCAGCCCGCGTGGGAATTCTTCCAGGCGCGCCCCCTGTGGTACCGCAAGGCCGCAACCCACTGGGTCATCAGCGCCAAGCAGGAGCAGACCCGGCAGCGCCGACTGGCGACCTTGATCGAGGATGCGGCAGCGGGCCGCCCGATCAAGCCCCTGTCGTACAAGCCCGCGTAGTCTTACAAGCCCCCTTCAAACCCTGTATATCAGTACCATGGTCCAAAAGCTCATGAAACCCGTTTTCGCCGACCCCAAACTCGATCTTCCCTTCAAGAAGATCTTCGGCACCAAAGAACACAAGAACCTGCTCATCGAGCTGCTCAACGATCTGCTCCGCCTGCCGCCATCTTTGCGCATCGTCGACCTGGAATACCTGTCCGGCGAGCAACTGCCCCCACGCGAAGGGCTCAAGCTGTCTATCCTGGATGTCAAGTGCCTGGATGCTTCCGGCACCCGCTACGTCGTCGAAATGCAGGTCTTCCCCGTGGACGGCTTCGAGAAGCGCGTGGTCCTCAACGCCAGCAAGGCCTACGTCGAGCAGCTCGAATCAGGGGAGGTGTACGACAAGCTCAGCGATGTCATCTCGGTGGCCATCTGCAACTTCACCCTCCATTCCAAGAAGGTGCCAATGCTCAGCCGCTGGCGGATGCGAGAGGAAGAGAGCAACGAGCGGGGCCTGGGGCAAATCCAGTACATCTTTCTGGATCTGACCAAGTACGACAAGAACAACAAGCCCGCCACCCTGGTGGAGAAGTGGGCCTACTTTTTCCGCGAGGCCCAGCGGTTGCGGGAGGTCCCGGCGGAGCTGGCCGACGCTCCTTTCGCGGAAGCCCTGGAGGTCGTGCGGCGGGTCAACTTCACCGATATGGAGTGGACCGAGTACGAGCGGGCCAAGATGGCCGAGCAGGACTACCGAGGCGGATTGAGCTTTGCCCTCAAGCAAGGCATCGACCAGGGCCTCAA
>JBBRLA010000052.1:0-21690 GCA_038231615.1 Polyangia bacterium
CCCCGACTGCGCGCATCACGTCATCCTCCTGGGCCCCCGCTACCAGAGTTTGCTCGACGACATCTTTGACCGGAAGCGGCTGGCGGACGACTTTTCCCTGTACCTGCATCGCCCGACGCGCACGGATCCGTCCCTGGCCCCTGAGGGGAAGGATGCCTTCTATGTTCTCTCGCCGGTGCCGCACCTGGGGGCGGCACACCCGGTGGACTGGCAGAAGGAAGGGCCGGCCTATCGCGACAAGCTCTACGCCCATCTGGAGGCCACCCTGCTTCCCGGGCTGCGGCAAAACCTGGTGTCGTCCCGCTTCATCACCCCGGAGCATTTTCGGGACGACCTGTCTTCGCTTTATGGATCCGGCTTCTCCATCGAGCCCATCCTGACCCAATCCGCCTACTTCCGGCCGCACAACCGATCCGAGGACGTGGATGGGCTCTTCTTCGTCGGCGGCGGCACCCACCCCGGGGCCGGGATGCCGGGGGTACTGTCCACCGCCAAGGTCGTCGATCGACTGATCCCCTTGATCCCCGGCGCCCGGCGCGGCTGGTCCGAGGCCGGCAGCCACGCGGATCGCTCATGAACGCCGGGACCGGGCTGTTCCTTGTGCCCACCGCCACGGCGTCCGACTTCGCCGTCTGCCGCACCTGGATTGCCCACCACTCCAAAAGCTTTTATCTCTCGTCCCTGCTGCTGCCGCGATCGGTGCGCGGGGAGACCTGGGCGCTCTACGCCTTCTGCCGCCGGGCTGACGACGCGGTGGACGAGCCCGGGGCGCCTGGAGAAAAAGACGACGGGCTGCGCCGGGTGGCCACCTTGCGCCGCCGCCTCGGGCGGGTATACGAGGGACGGGTAGGCGCCCAGAGCGATGAGGCGGTAGACCGGGCCTTCGCACAGGTGGTGGCCCGCACCCGCATGCCCCGGGCCTTGCCGGAGGCCCTGCTCAAAGGCATGGAGATGGACGCCCGGGACACGGCCTACCTCCGCTTCGAGGACCTGCTCCGCTACTGCTTCTATGTGGCGTCCACCGTTGGCCTGATGATGAATGCGGTCATGGGTCGCTTCGCGCCGGAATCGCGCCGCGCCGAGGTGCTGCTCCGCGCGGCGGACCTGGGCGTGGCCATGCAACTGACCAACATCCTGCGCGACGTCGGCGAGGATGGCCGGCGCGGCCGGGTCTACCTGCCCGCAGACCTTCTTTTGCGGCACGGCACGACCCAAAAGGAAGTGCTGGACCTGTGCCAGCGAGAGCAGCCGCCCACCCCGGCCTTGCGCGCCGCCCTGGTGGAACTGTCCGCCCTGGCCCAGTCCTTCTACGCCTCCGCCGACGCGGGGATCGACTTCTTGCCTCCGCCGTGCAGGCTGGCGATCCGCTCGGCCCGGCTGATCTACGCGGGCATCCTGTGCCGCTTGGCCCGGCGCGGTCACGATTCCATCACCGGCCGCGCCTTCGTCCCTCTTCTGGGCAAAATCTGGCGGGTACTGCGGGCCTTCGTTCATCCGATCTTCTCCCGACCGCTTTTGCCGGCCACCACCCTTGCGGGGGCGCCCGACGCCCTGCTCCTCTCGCTCCTCAAGGAGGTCGAGGTGGTGCCGTGAGCCTGCCCGGCTACCTTTCGGCGCGATTTCCCCGGACCCGCGCCTGCTTTCAAGAAGTGCCCGGGGGCGATGACATCCTGGCACATGTGCTGGACCTGGAGGCTCGTTTCGGCCGCCGCGACCACGTGGCCATCGCCCCATCGCCGGACGGGCCATTTTCGCGACCGCCGGATTTTGACGTCGCGCTGGCCGGGGGCGGCCTTTCCCTGATCTACGCCGCCGCCCTGGCAAGGCAAGGCTTTCGCGTCGCGGTCTTCGATCGCCGCCGCATCGGCTGCGGCCACCGGGAGTGGAACATCTCCCGGGACGAGCTTTTTCCCCTGTGGCAGTCCGGCCTCTTTACCCGGGACGAAGTGGACCGCCTGATCAAGATGCAGTACCGCGTCGGCCTGTGCCGCTGGCACGGCGGCGGGACCTACCCCGTGGCCGGCGTCCTGGACTGCGTGGTCGATGCGGAGGCCCTGCTTTCGGGGCTGCGGCAGCGGGCCCTTTCCGCGGGCGCCACCCTGCTCGATCACCACGGGCTTGAAGGATACCGCGTGGGCCCGTCGGGGGTGACCCTGACCCTGCGCGAGACGACCGCGGGGGAGCGGCCCGGCGATCCGGTGAAGCTGACCGCCCGGCTGCTCCTGGATGGAATGGGTGCATCCAGCCCCCACGCCCGCTTCGACCTGAGCTGCCCCACCGTTGGCGGCATCATGTCCGGCCTGCACCGGGGAAAGGACCCCCTGGACCTGGACCCAGAGGTCGGCGAGATCCTGGTCACCACCGAGGGCATCGAACAAAACCGCCAGCACATCTGGGAGGGCTTCCCGGCCCCGCCCAGGCCAAACGACGACCAAGGCCGGGACCCCGCCACCGCCGACCGGATGACGATCTACCTGTTTCATTACTGCGAGCCGCGCCACCTGGGCCAGCACCCCCTGCTTGATCTGTATGAACGCTTCTTCACCACCCTGCCGCGTTACAAGCGAGGTGCCCTGTCGCTGGATAAGGCAACCTACGGCTTCATCCCGGCCTACACCCGCCTTCAGCCCATGCCCGTGTCCCCCGCGCCCCGGGTGCTTCTGGTGGGGGACGCCGCCAGCAGGCATTCGCCGCTGACCTTCTGCGGCTTCGGCTCGATGATTCGCTCCTTCTGGCCCATCTCCCAGGGAATCGCCGCTTGCCTCCGCGGGGATCGCCTGACCCGGCGGGCGCTGGCCGGCATCTTCGTCGAACCTCCCGCCCTGCGGGTGATGGGCGGCCTGACCCTGATGATGTCGCCTCGCGGCTCGGTGGGGGGCGATCCCGGCGCCATCAACCGCCTCCTCGACGCGGCGTTCGCGACGCTGGCGGAACTTGGCGAGGGAGTTTATGCGTCCTTCATTCGCGACGAGATCGGCTATTCCGATTTCGTCTGCTTCATGCGCGGCTCGGCCCGCCGCTACCCGGCGATCTACCGCGAGGCTTTCCGCCGCCTCAGCATCCGGGAGATCCTGATCTGGGCGGGCCGCCTAGCCGCCCTGGCGATGAGGCCGAGAAAGGAACACAAGGCCCTGACCGGCAAGGTCCTTGCAAAAGGGCCTCCGGTGCCGAGATCTTCACCATGACACCCCTTTTCCCGCCCTGGACCTTCCTGCTCTTGCTGCTTTGCGCCTGCGCGCCGCCCCCGAAGTCCGCGCCCTACTTTCTGGACCTGGAGGCGTTGCGCCTCACCGGCATCGCCCTGCGACCCGTCCGCCCGGGGGCCCGCGCCCGTGCCTCGGTGACACCGCCAGGCATCGCACGGGCGGCGCAGGTGAAGCCCGGCCCGGTCCCGAAGGTGCTGGCGGAAAAAACGCTGCCCGAGCTGTCTTCCCTGGGCACCCGCATCGGCCAGCGGCCAAGCATGGGACTGGGCTGCGTTCTTGTTGGGGCGCTCGCTGATTCAGCGGCAGGGGGGTTCCTGGAGAGCTGCCTGGGCGCGGCCCTGCCCTCGCCGCTGTCCGAGGCGCTGGTGACCGAGCAGGTCAATCGGAGCACCAACCAGATCGTAGCGGTGATTGCCGAGGAAAGCCAGGATGGGCAAGGGTCGTTGCAGGCGCGCTACGACGGCCTGGCAGCGCGGCTGAAAAGGGTTTATGGGCAGCCCCGGGAGCCAGAGCCGGGACGATTGACGCTAAAGGCCGGCGCCTACTCGATCATTCTGGAATTGGGTAATGGTCTGACCAATCGCCTGACTCTGGAAGTCCGCCTCTCGTAGTCGCTCTCGGATATGATCGTGCTCGTGACGGCGGCGAACAAGCGATCGTGGTTCGGGTCCCCGCGCCGACAGGGGGAGGGCACGACGGACGCCTTCAGCCACCCGGGACGTGCATCGGACCCCCGTGGGGTGCTGCTGATCCATGGCTTCAGCGGCAGCCCGTTCGAGCTGCACCTTCTGGGGGAGGATCTTCACCGGCGGGGCTACCGTTGCGTGGCGCCGCTTCTTGCGGGGCATGGCCGGAGCGTGGCGGCCTTGTCGGCGACGAACTGGCGGGACTGGTATGCGAGCGCCGAGGCGGCCCTGCTCTCGCTGCACCGGCGGGTGGCGGAGGAAAGCGGGTCCTCGCCGCGGCTGGCGGTCATCGGCCTGTCGATGGGGGGGCTCTTGACATTGGAACTGGCACGGCGGCATGCGGCGCTGATCCAGGCCATCGGGGTGATGTCGTGTCCTTTGTGGCTGGGTCGCCTGAGCCTCTACGGCGTGCGCCTGGTTCGCGCCGCGGGGCTGGGGCTCTCGCTGCCCAAGCTTTTCGGGTCCGACGTGAGCGACCCGCAGATGCGCTGGACCAATCCCTCGACGAAGGCGATGCCGCTTCTGGCTGTGGGGAGCCTGCTGGATCTGATAGAGCACGTGCGGGGCGGCCTTTTGCAGGTCGATCGCCCGGCGCTGCTGTGCCACGGAGTGCAGGACCACACCGCCCCTTACGCCTGCATGCGGGCCATCGCCCGGGGCCTGGGCACTGCCGCCGGGGACGTGTACACGCTTTCTCTGCCGAGAAGCTACCACCTGATTTCCCTGGACGTGGAACGACCGATCCTCTTCGAGGCCATTGCCGCCCACCTGGAACGCTACCTGGCGGCGCCGGGCTGCTAAGAATCTGAGGTCGGCCTACTTGGCGTCGAGGCCGTGGGTCTTGACCAGGCCATCGACCGTGGCCTTGTCCAGCGACGAGGTCTTGGCCAGCACCTCCATCGCATGGGTGGCCTTGGCGAACTTGCGGTACGCTTCGAAGGACTTGGCGTCCTTGGCCACGAACTCGTAGGCCCCCTCCACGGCCTTGCCGTCCTTGGCGTAGTACACAAGGAGGTGGTGGTTCAGCGCCTCGTTCTCGGCCAGCTTCAGCACCTTGAGGACAGCGTCCTTGGCGCTGTGCTTGCTCTGGGCCGGCAAAAGCGAGGTGTAGAAGCCGATGTCGTAATCGATGATCTTGTTCTGCGATAGGGGCAGCGCGACCTCCAGCAGGGAGTGATGGGCCCCGGCGACGATGCTGGCGATGGGGAGAATCTGGTAGATCGGGTCGATCCCGGGGAACTTTGACAGGAAGAAGATGGTGTCGGCGGTGGTGCCGGAGATGTCGGCGGCCGGCACCAGCCCGAAGGCCCGGTCGATCTTGCCGACGGTGCTGCTGTCCTTCAGCGCGAAGATGGACTGCCCGCCCTGCATGCTGACCAGGAAGTGCTGCACCCCCCCGCGGGAGGTCTTCTCGTAGTCGTAGCCCGCCTCGGCCAGGAACTTGATCTTGGCATCCAGGATCTCGTTTGGCGGGGCCTTCGCCACCTCCAGCTTCTTCAGCTTGTCCTTCAGTTCGTTGCTCAGGAGCGCCTGACGGTGGCGGCCCAGTTCCTCACCGGCCTTGCCCTGGTTCCACACGTCTTTGGTATCAAGCTTCTCGGTGCCCTTCCGGTAGGCCTCTTTCTTCTGATAAACCTGCGCGTAGAACGCTTGGAGCTTGGACTTCTCGTCGCCCTTCTTCAGCAGCTCGTCGATCTTCTCCTTGGAGAGCTGGTCAGCCTTCAGGCCGCTGGCCTTCTCGACGAAAGTGCCGTAAAGACGGATGAGGTCGGAAATCTCCTGGGCGTCCATGGTGGGGACCTCCTTCAGGATGACCTCCAGCTGGGCGGCCTTGTCGATGCTGAAGGGGGCAGCCTTGCCGCTGTCGGTGAGCTTGGTGGCGTCCCCGAGGCGCTGCTTGCGCAGCAGGCTCATGATGCCCTTCTCCTCGTCGATGGCCGCCTGCACGCCGGCGGGGTCGATGCCATCGCGGATGCAGATCATCTCCTGCAAGGCCAGGTCGACGCAGTCGCGCAGGGGCTGGATCAGCTCCGGGGTCTTGTTGAAGACCTCCAGGAGTTGCCAAGCCAGGTTGACCTCCAATTGTTGGCGCTCCTGGATCAGCTTTGCGGCCTTGACGGCGTCGAGGACCGCGGCAGCCCAGGCACGGGTGCTGAAGAGAGAGGGGACGGCGGCGACGGCCAGGGAGGCCAGGGACACGCCGAGCATCTGCCGGCGAGAGACAGGGTTCTTCGTGTTGGCGTGGGTGATGGAATCGACTGTGGGTACATGTCGGGCCATGGAGTGCTCCTTATCAGCGTTCCGCGGATGCGTCGTGCTGGCTGAGCATCCCGTCGCTATGGACGGTCGCGGGCTGAGCCTGGGTGCGCTGAATGTGTTTGCACAAGAATATCGTGAATTCGTACCTTTGATCAACCAACAATCGTCTAAGCGGCTAAGCCAGCTAAAGGAGTTGTAGGGGAGCGGCAGTGACCAGGTCGAGGAACTCTTGCCTGGTGGCGGGTAGATCGCGGAAGGTGCCGCGCACTGCGCTGGTCACCACGCGTGCCTCGTGAGCCTGGACGCCGCGAGCGGCCATGCACAGGTGAAGCCCTTCAATGTAGGCCGCCGAGCCTCCCGAGTCGAGGCGACGGTGAAGCAGCTCGGCCAGTTCGTGGGTAAAGTCCTCTTGCAACACCGGTCGACGCGCCATGAGGCGAATCAGGCGGGAAAGCTTGCTGATGCCGACTACCCGGTCCTTGGGTAAATAGGCCACCGAGACGCGGTAAATCACCGGTAAGAGGTGATGCGGGCAGACGCCGAAGCAGATGTTGTGCTTGCTGATGACCATCTCGTCATAGCGGGCAGGAAAGGTCTTGTCCATCATGCGGTCGATCTCGGCTTTGATCTCGGACAGCGGGCGCACGGTCTCCTGTGCAGCGCGGGCAGCGCGGGCAGCGGTTTCACGAAAATTGTCGTCCCCTCTGATATCATAGCCCATAAGCTCGTAGGCTTGCAGGATCAGGCCGTACGCCTGATTTAGAAGGAGGGCAGCTTGTTGGTTCGGCATATTTCTTTCCATCTAGTGCTCCGCCGCCGAAGTGCTAAATCACTGAGCGGATGATCCGGTGTCTGGGCTATCCGTCACTGGACGCCATCCCCGGATCTGTTGCAAGTGAAAAATTGCAGCAGCGAGCACAACAGCTAGTCGTGGGAGCCGAATTCTGGGAGACAAGTAACTTCCGCCCTGGTCGTTTTTTTAATCCCTTCACCTACAGGCCAATCGTGTCGCTCCGTCTACTGATCGCCGAAGACTCACAGAGCAAGATGCTCGTGCACCTGTTGAGGGACGCACGCCACGGTGTCCTCACCGTGAGTGAGGCAGGGTTGCGGGCCAAGAGTGACCTGGAGGTGATGGACCGGGCCCGATCCGAAGATCGTGTGCTGCTCACGCGCAACTGTAGCGATTTTCTCGCGCTGCATAGCACCCTTCCAGACCACCCCGGGGTTCTTGCTGTCTACGAAGACGCCGTGCGCGGTAAGAACCTGTCCTACGCGCAGATCGTCAAGGCGATCGCCAACGTGGTCGACACGAAACAGCGGCTCGCCGGACAATTCATCGTGCTCAACTGCTGGAGCTATTGACGCCGCGACTTTCGAGCTGGACCTTTTCTTCTTCAGCTTCCAGCGCGAGCAATCCCTGGTGAACCTGACAATAGCGGAGGATTTCTTCTATCGCCTCTTCGGGCAGGTCCCAGTTGTGCGCAGCTTGCGCGGTCGACATGCCGTTGGCCTGCATGTCGCGACATACCGTCGAGGCCGAAAGTCGCCGCCCCTTGACATGAAGCTGCCGCCGCCACGGATGCGGGCGAGCCACCAGGTATTTCCATGTTTCCGCTCCGACCGGCTCCAATTCGGGAATGAGCAGGCGGGTCATCCGCCCTTCCTCGGAGCCAAGGAAGAATGCGTTGCCGCGTCTGGCCTCCCGTACCAGCGTCGCCAGCAAGCGAAGCGCCCGCAGAATCACCTCCTTGGCGCTGGCGGACCCCAGCGTCTCTTGCAGCCATGCCAGTTCAGCATCCTGCTCGGGGGAGATGTTGAAGTTCTGGCGCTTCAGATCAGCATTCATGGCACAATCGTAGCATGAGTATCGAATAAGTAAATCTTACTCATCCATCGGCCCTGAAAGCGTTTCAACGGATCGAGCCGGGGTTTAACTGCGAGGCCAACAGAGTGCTCACCCAGGCCGAAAGCCCCAGCGCGGCGGGCGCTGCCGGATCAATCCACCGCGCTTCTTGGTACCCTCCATCCAGACGCAGCGGAGGAGGGCGCGCAGCGCGGAGGAGCAGCCGGTAGGGCGAGAACTGAATGTGGCGGTGGGTCAATCGGTGATCAAAGGGTGGCAGCGCCTCAAGAGACGCGGTGCGGCGGTCGAGGGCCAGGCCCAGGCGGTCTTTCGCGAGGCGCAGGAGGGCGTCGCGCTGAGTCTCGCCCTCGACCAGGTCCCCAGTGGGGGGCTCCCACAGACCGCCCCACAGGCCCATGGGCGGGCGCCTGGTCAGAAGCACCTGCGCCTTGTGGCGGACAAGGAGAGTCACCATCTGGATCACGGGTACTTGCCGCTCGCGCTTCTTGGCCGGAAATTGCTCAGGGTCGCCGAGGCGGCGGCCCTGGCACAAGGCGAAAAGGGGGCACACCAGGCATGTGGGGTTCTTGGGCAGGCAGACCGTCGCACCCAGCTCCATCAGCCCCTGGTTGAAGTCGCCGGGGTCGTTTTGGCTGTCATGCGGCGCAGTGGCCGAAGAAGGCGGGACCAATTCCTCGGCGAGTTCCCAGTGGCGCCGTTTCACCGCCGCGGATTCGACGGGCTCGCCGATGGCGAAGAGGCGTGAAAGCACGCGGATGACGTTGCCATCCACCAAAGCGGCGCGCTGACGGAAGGCCAGGGACAGGATCGCGCCAGCGGTGTAGGGCCCGATGCCGGGGAGGCCGCGCACCGCATCGGGGTCCCGGGGGAAATGGCCGTCGTAGCGGGCGACAATCTCGCAGGCGGCGGCGTGGAGGTTGCGAGCGCGGGCGTAGTAGCCAAGGCCGCTCCAGTGGAAAAGCACGTCGTCGAGGTTGGCCTGGGCCAACGCGGTGGGGGTCGGGAACCGGGCCATGAACCGGCGGAAGTAGTCTTTCACCGTCTCAACCCGAGTCTGCTGGAGCATGATCTCCGAGATCCAGGTGGCGTAGGGGTCGTCAGGCTTTCGCCAGGGCAGATCGCGGTGCCCATGGCGATACCAGGACAGAAGGTACGCGCGGATGCTGTCGCGCCGGGCGGGAGACAGGGCCGGGCGCGCGACGGCGGCGTTTCTCGGTGCCTTCTTCGGCAAGTCGTCCATCAGACGCGGATGCTAGCACGTCGCTGCCGAAAGCCGTGGCGGGAGCGAAGCGCGTGCTATCCTTGATGATCGTGAAGCCGAAAGATTTCGAGCAGGCCATCCTTGAACTGGCGATAACGACCCGCGTCCCCTTGACCCGCGCGAACGTACTTTTCTACACCGGGGCGGGCAGCAAGCAGGCCGACAAGTGGCTGGATGGCATGGTCGGCGATGGACTGCTCGATCTGGACAGCGATGATGAGGGGGAGGTTATTTACACCCTGCGGGGGGCTCGGCGCCCGGCGGGCGGGGCGACGGATCTGGCCCGCTGCGTCTCATGCGGCAGGGCAACCCCGTCGGGCACGGGAAGCAGCCGCTGCGCACGCTGCGGGCAGACGATGGATTCGCGGCTGCGGGCGCTGCGGATGGATGTGGAGCGGGCCGGATCGGCCTTGACCCTCTTTGGTCAAGGCAAGGGCCTGCTCAAAGCGACGCCCGAGGGGGATAAGAGCCTGCTGACCGCGGGGCTCCTCGGGCTTCTGGGGCCGATAGGCTGGCTCTACGCCGCGCCGCTGCGCGAAGCAGTGCCCGCCACCACCGTGTTCCTGCTGGTGATGTGGTGCTTCCCCTCGCTTTTCTTCCTGCTGATGGCGATGCTGCCGCTGCTGCCGGTATCGGCCCTGGTAGGGGCACTTTATGCCTGGAAGCACAACCGCGCCGGCCACCGCAGCGGACTGCTCACCGAGGACGACAAAGGGGCACAACCGCGCTGATGGACGAACCAGCGGCAGCCGGCCCTCCGGCGGGGATGGGGCAGGAGTGGTCCCTTCGGCCCCTTGCGGAAAAGGATCTTGGCGAGGCAAGCGTGCTCATGCAGACGGCGCTACCCTACGATAGGATCTCGGTGGTGGCCAGGGAGAAGCTTTTTGGCGACAACGGGACCCGGGCCGGGCGCGCCATCGGTGCCATGGACCGGCGGACGGGGCGGCTCCTTGGAGTTTTGGCCCAGGCAGGGCGATGGATCAAGGTGCTGGCGGTGCAAAAGGAGGAGCGAGGCCGCGGAATCGGCGGCGCTTTGCTAGAGGATGCCCGGCGGGCGCTGCCAAAGGATGCCGATGCCCGGCAGCAGGCGACCCCGCTTCGGCTCCGCATTGGCGATCACCCAGGCAATTACCTGTCGCCCGGGATCGACGAGCGCTACCAGGAAGGGCGGACCTTCTTCTTGCGCCGAGGGTTCCACGAGGTGGGGCGGGTGCAGAATTTGCGTGCGCTCGTACGCCAAAACCCGCTTGTCACGCAGGACCGGGCTTTAGAATTGCGCGAGCAGGCCGCCTCTCTGGGCTATGTCGTGCGTCGGGCCAAGGCAGCGGATGCATCGTCGCTCCTGGCGATGATCGGGAGGGAGTTCGCTCGGGTATGGGCCCTGGAGGTGGCGCGCGCGATGGCGGGTGACGGCGTTCATGCGGCGTTCCTGCCGTCGGGAGAGCCGGTGGCATTCGCGGCGCACGATGGGAACAACCGGGGGCTGGGATGGTTCGGTCCCATGGGAACACTTACAACTCACCGTGGAAAAAGACTCGGCGAGGCCCTATTACTAGCTTGCCTCCTGGATGTAAGCGATCGCCCCGAAGGGGGAACGATCGCCTGGGTTGGCCCCGTCGAGTTCTATCGCCGTGCCTGCGGCGCTAGGATGGATCGGGAATTCGTGGTTTATGAGGAAGCTTGATGCAAGGCGTGTTCGGAACTCCCCTTCGAGGAATGGTGCTGTGCGCGGGTCTTGGCACGCGCCTGGGCGCGCTCTCCGATGAGCTGCCCAAACCCCTTCTGCCCGTATGCGATTATCCCCTGGTACGCCACGCGCTCTGCCTTTTGCGCGGGTACCAGATCGACCAGGTGGTGGTCAACCTGCACCACCTGGGTGACAAGATCGAGGCCGAGCTGGGCGATGGTGCCGATCTGGGCATGAAATTATTCTATTCGCGCGAGTCTGAGATTCTCGGCACCGGCGGGGGTATCCGCCGGGTGGCAGAATATCTGACCCATAACGGCCACGAGCCGTGCGTGGTGATGAACGGCAAAATCCTCATCGACATCGATCTGGAGGCTGTGCTGGCCCTGCATCGGGTCACCGGCGCTGTGGCCACCATGGTGCTGCGCGAGACCCCGGATGCGGAGAAGTGGGGCGCAGTGGAAATCTCACGCGACGGCCGGGTGCAGCGGCTGCTGGGGCAAGAGTCGCCTCACGCAGCGCGGCGGGAGCGGCTGACCAAATGCATGTTCACCGGGGTGCACATCATCGAGCCGTCGCTTTTGGCCAGGCTGCCACGGGGCCCCTCGTGCGTGATCCGGCAGGGATACTTGCCTGCGTTGCGCGACGGAGACGTGGTCTCGGGCTATCTGGTCTCGGGATATTTTCATGAGCACTCGACTCAGGAACGCTACCTGGAGGGCAACATCAATGTGCTCCGGGGCAAGGCGCAGCTCAAGTTTCCTCCAGGGGAACTAACCGGGGTCAGCAGCACGGCCCAGATTTCCCCGGGTGTCGAGGTCATCGAGCCGGTGCGTATCGCAGAGGGTGCGGTGATTGGACGAGGTTCGGTGATTGGACCAGATGTGGTGGTGGGGCGCAACGCAGTGGTCAGTGAAGGGGTGCGGCTTTCACGGGCGGTGGTTTTTTCGGGCGCCCACGCCCAGATCTCCGTGGCGGGAGGCATTATCAGCAGGCAATCCATGTATCCTGTGAAGTAGAGGGAGGTCCCGCATGGAAGATGGAACGCAGTCGCAACGGGAGGCTCTGGTCAAGGTACCCGAGGTGGACTTGGAGCCGCTCCCACAGCGCAGCGGGTCGCTGACTGAAGGAGTCTCGGCACCGGCGGAGCAAACGGGCGTCAATCATCTGGCCATGAATGTCTTTGTCCCAGGGTTGGGGTCGCTGGTGCGGGGCCATTCGGGGATGGGGGTGGCACAGTTTGGCCTGAGCATCCTGGGCCTGGGGGGGATTTTCACCGGGCACTTTTTATTCGGCCTGTTGATGATAATCGGGGCTTGGGGGTGGTCCGTCGCCGTCGGGATCGGTTTCCTCAAGAGCAAGAAGATGGAGTGGCGCTGAACTGGGCCAGAGCACAAAAGGAAACAGCCCGAAGGAGTTCCTTCGGGCTGTGCCCAAGTCTTTTGATTTTCTGACCACCAGCCGCGCCCCGCCTGTTAAGAGAGTAGGTCAGGCGGAAGGAGTCGGCAAAAGTAAGAAGAGTTATCTTGCCAAGGTATATGTTGAAAGGATCTAGCATCCGGCATGCCAAGGCGCTCAAAGGCGGTCCGAAACTCGGTTGGTGGGGTGATGTGCTTGAAAGACGGGAGGAAGCGTGGTACCTCGGGTTCGGCTGCCAGAGGCCCGGTCAGGCAAGTATGACATCTCTGCCCGGCATCCCGTCTGGCTTGAAACTTTTTGCATAGGTTCAGGCAAAAGTGCCCAATCTTCTCGTCATCAATGCGGATGGCCCCGAAACGCGCGTCGCGCTTATCGAAAATGGTCAAGTCGCTGAAATTTATATAGAAAGACGTCGCGAGCGGGGCATCGTCGGCAATATCTATAAAGGCAAGGTGCTGCGGGTCCTCCCGGGGATGCAGGCCGCCTTCGTGGATATTGGCACCGACAAGGCCGCCTTCCTTTATGTCGCTGATGTCCGGGGATCGCCGGAAGACGTAAAATCCCTGTTTATCGACGAAGATGATGAGCACCGGGACCGCAAGATGCATGACCTGGATGAAGGTGGCCGGGGGGCCCGCATCGAGGATCTGCTCAAGGCGGGGCAAGACATCATGGTGCAGGTGGCCAAGGCGCCCATCGGGACCAAGGGCTCGCGGAGCACATCCTACATTTCCCTGCCTGGTCGCAATCTGGTCTTCATGCCAACGGTCGACCATGTCGGCATCTCGCGACGTATCAGCAGCGACAAGGAGCGCAAGCGCCTGCGCGGCGTGGTCGATTCCATGAGGCCGCCTGGCACGGGGTTTATCGTCCGCACGGTGGCGGAGTCCGTGTCCGAGACTGAGCTGCATTCGGATATGGAGTTCCTCATCAAGTTATGGAACTCCATCCTCAAAAAGGCCGAGACCGCCAAGGCCCCAGCCCTGCTGTATAATGATCTCGACCTGCTGCTGCGCACGGTTCGCGACCTCTTCACTGCCGATGTCGAGAAGCTGATCATCGACAGCAGAGCGGAATATGACAGGCTGCTGAAGTTCACCGGTGCGTTCATGCCGGAGTTTGTCAGCAAAATTGAGCTTCACGAGGGAAGTGAGCCCATCTTTGATGGGTATGGCATTGAAATGGAGCTTGACCGAGCGTTGGAACGCAAGGTGTTCCTGAAATCCGGCGGTTCGCTGGTCATCGACCAGGGCGAGGCGTTGACCACGGTCGATGTCAATACCGGGAGATTCGTTGGCAAGCGGAACCTGGAAGAGACGATCACCAAGACCAATCTTGAAGCGTGTAAGGAAGTGGTCGATCAGCTTCGGCTGCGCAATATCGGTGGGATCATCATTGTAGATTTCATCGATATGGACCGCGAGGCCAACCAGGACAAGGTGATGCGGTCGTTCGCCGAAGCGATGAAGCACGACCGGGCGAAGACGAATGTGACCCAGATCTCGGAACTCGGACTGCTCGAGATGACGCGCAAGCGGACCCGGGAGTCCCTGGGCAGGACCCTCACCGAGCCGTGCTTCTACTGCGAGGGGAAGGGTTACCTGAAGTCGAAGATCACGGTATGCTATGAGGTACTCCGCCAGATCCGTCGCGAGGGACATGCCCATGCGGAAGACACCCTGATCGTCAGTGTGCACCCGGAGATCGCGGAGCTTCTGGCGACTTCCGATCAGCAGTTCCTGGAGGATTTAGAGAAACGCCTGCAGAAGAAGATCTCCATCAAGCCACGTGAGCGGTTCCACTTGGAGAAGTTCGAGATCCGGGGCGCCTCATCGTTAGCTCACAGTAGTCAGGGTGATCGGACCTAGCACTTGATGTTTGGCGGGTGAGGCGACTTTATCCTGCCGCAAGGAGGCGCCTTCATGGCTGGCCGGGTCTATGTTCCCCGCGCCGAGCGGATCAACATCAATCGCGAGTTTTCCTCGGTCGAGGAACACATTAACGAGTACGTCACCAACATCTCCAGTTCTGGCGCGTTCATTCGATCCAGGGACCCCCTTCCAGTCGGGACCCGAGTAAACTTGAAGTTTTCGGTCGTCGCTGACGAGATCGAATTTATTGAGGGCATCGGAGAGGTCGTTCGGGTATCCACCTCTCCTCCTGGGATGGGAGTGGTTTTTCGCAAGCTGAGCCAAGAATCGCGGCACTTGATCGAACGGCTTTGCGCCAGCGCCCCCAAGCACGAGAAAAAATCCTAGCTCCGTGGCGCCGTCTACAGTACGGCACCTACCCGGTTTGGATCAGGGCTTCGCCACTCCGATTGTGACGCCAGTAACCAGGGCCCCGATGCCGCCACCGATGAGCGCCCAGGTCCACGGGGGAAGCGCGTGGCCGATCTTGGATCTGGGCATGTCCATGATCAATTCCAGACCCAGCGGCGTAACGGTGGAAGAGGGCCATTTCGGGGCCTCTCCATAGACGTTGACTCGCGGGCGACCGTTCGGACCAAGCTGCGTCAGCAGAATGGCGTCTACTTGAAGGAAGCGGGCCAGCGTGCCGGCCGTACTGGAGCGAGAGGCCGAACCAGTCCCCCGCAGAGCATCCAGCAGCGGCCGGGCCTGCTGGGCGCGAGGCACCGGATCAAGTTGAAGTTGGACCGAGAGGGTCTGGCCCTTGACATCCCGCTCGGCCCCGGCCTTGGCCGTGACATTGCGCGGCAGGTAACCCTCCTGGACGGCCCAGATGGTCAAAGCCACTCGAGAGGGCACGCTCAGTTCGATGGGGGCGACTCCTCTGGGCGATCCGCTGATGACTACGATGGCGCCTTGGGGCTTCGTCGTGACCGTGAGTTTGATCGGCGGAGCTCGCTTGATGCCGGCACGGACCCGATCGAAAAGCTCAACCAGTGTGGGCGGTTCTTGAGCCTGATCGAGGGTAAAATCAGGATCCGCAGAGAGGCCGCGCTGGATCTCGCTCTCTGCCGCCGTCGTGTCGCCCCGCAAAAGAGCGATGTGAGCCCGTCGCAGGGCCACCGCGCAAAACAAGGAGCGGCCCGCCGGTGTTGGCGGAAGTTGCTGAACGTAGGGCTCCGCTTCATCTAGAACTCGCTGTACATCCTCCAGAGCCAGCCGGCGCATGCGCTCGATCGCGTCGCGGAGTGCATCTGCCACTTGCTCCTCGGGATTGCGCACGCGCTCCAGACCTTCCATCTCCTTTTGCAGATCCGCGTCCTCGATCAGCACGTACCCCGAACTGAGCTTTCTGCGCACGACGGCAAGGACTGGCTGCGCAGGAGGCAACTGAGAGCCAACGACCATTGCGGCCCGCGGCTTTTTCACCTCGGTCCCAAAGGACGACCCTCCCCCGCAGAGCGCAAGCCCTCCCGCAAGAATTGTAGGCAAGTAATGCCGCGCTCGACGAAAATCATAGTGGAGAGAGGCGCACACGCTACTTATCTACCAAATATACTTCGACCTTCTGAGTCTGTCCTTCGGCCACGGTCACGTCGACCATACGGATCTTCTTCAGGACCGGGTTCGAAAGGAGGAGATGGTGGGTGCCCGAGCGCACCGGGACGTTCTTCAGCGGAGTCGGCTGCTCAAGGGAATGCCCATCAATGGTCACATTGGCCCAAGGCTCAACATAGATGTCCAAATATCCCAAAATCTGCTTCCTTGACGGCACGACAACCCGGCCCTGTGTATAAGGAAGGATCGTTGGGGCGGGACGGCCGTCGCCCGGCGCAAGCAACCGGGAAAGTTCGCTAGGGATCTGCTCGATCGGGGGAGACAGTGCCGGAGGCAGGGCCTGCCCCCATGTGGGTGGGGGGGCACCGAGGTTGTTTGCCGGACCTCCCAAAGGGGCAGAGCCTCGGCTGGTTCGTTCGCCTGCCGGCTCCCTCTCGGCGCCCTTCCGCAGCCTCAGCCCCGTCGCCAGGCCGATGCCCAGGCCCAGAAGCATCAGTGCCAGCAGTACGGCGCCGATGCGCCAGCGAAAGCGATTCTCGATGAGGGCCAGCGAGCCAAGGCCTCCCAATGTCAGGCGTGGCAGGGAGGGATTGCTGGCCGGGAGCCACTGGGTGATGGACTCGGATCCAGTGGGGTCCACCTGCGCGATGAAGCTAGCCGCGGGTCGGCGGCGGCGGACCACGGAGGAGCCCCGCTCCCCGGTTGGTTCGACGATGAGCGGCTGCACCAGGGCCAAGAGCCCGCCTCGCCGCTGTGTATCGGGTAGAGGCGGGACCAGTTCCCGGACCAACGCCCCCAGATCCAGCGTCGTGACCCGCTCATCCTGGGTGCGCTGAATCTCTGTGATTTGAGTGAGGAAGCTCCGCGCATCAGGCGGTCGGTCCCGGGGATCGATGGACATCACCTGTCCGATCAGGCGATCGAGTGCCTCTGGAACATCCGGCCGAAGGGTCCGAACGTGAGGGGCGCCTCCCGCCAGCACCTGATCGCAGGTCAGCTTGACTCCCTCGCCCCCGTAGGGACGGCAGCCGGTGAGAATCTCGTAGAGCACGACACCTAGCGCGTACAGATCGGTTCGGGCATCCACCGCGTCGCCCCGGATCTGCTCTGGCGCCATGTAGCGCCACTTGCCCATGACGTGCTGCGCCTGTGCCGGCGTCCGCCTGGTGTGATCCACCAGCTGCGCCACTCCAAAGTCGGTCAGCTTGACCTCGCCGGCATAGGACAAAAGGAGGTTGGAGGGGCTGATGTCGCAGTGAATCACGCCCAGATGCCCGGTGCCCCCATGGTTGGAATGTCCCTCCAGATCGTAGCGCCCATGTGCGTAGGCCAGCCCCTGAGCCGCTTCGGCCACGATGAGCAGGGCGACATTGATGGGGAGCTTGCGACCGGCGGCGCGGGCGACAGTGAGAAGTCGGGCCAGATCCGTGCCATGAACATACTCCATGACCAGGAAAAGGTCGTCTCCGGATCGGCCCAGGTCAAAGACCTGGACGATGTTTGCATGAGACAGAGTGACCGCGAGCTTCGATTCACGAACAAAGCGGTCGACGAACTCCTCGTCGCAGGCGAGTTCGGGAAGCACGCGCTTGACAGCGAGCGTCTTTTCAAACCCATGGGGGCCGGTCGCACGCGCCCGAAACACCTCTCCCATACCGCCTGCGGCGATTCGCTCCACGAGGTCGTATCGTTGGAGCTTCTGGACCTCCATCACGCGTCAGTGTACCAGATTCAGCCGGTGCACGTGGCGACCTCCATCGGAACGCCTGCCGGCGGGTCCAGATGGAAAACCTCGTCCGACAGGGTCGGGTTCAACTCCCGTTCTTTCCAGCGCAGGCGGACGTCGCTCTTGCGACGCATGTCTTCTATGTACGTCTCTGACGGCAGTCGTACCGAACTTCCGCTGAGTGCCGCATCGCCGCCGCTCTCAAGACGTAACGCGCTGAATCCCTGGTGGCTTATCCGCCACAACGGCTGCCCGGACGGGGCCCGTAGTTCTGCCTCTCGCACGTCCCAAACATGCTCCTTTGCTGCCAGACGGACGACCTCGGTGCGCCCGGCTTCGTCGCGTAGGGTCAACACCTCACGCCCTCCGTCATGTCCATCCCAGGTAACTTCGGGGGCCTGGGCTCGCTCGGGGAGCGGGACGCCCCCCAGGAGGACCTCGACGACTTCTCGCGGCTGAAGTTCGACACGGATGAGCCTGGCAATAGTGCAGGCATGTACCGGCCCACCGAGGAAGCGGTTCTGACGCGCATCGAGTAGCTGGAACGACGTCCCATCCGTCGCCAGCGTCAGAAGCGGTCCAGTGAACGTGTTCTCGGCCGCCAGCCGAAGGCGATCCGGCCGTGCCGCGAGCATGGTGATCGCAACCTTGATCCGGTCTTTCCCATCGAGAAAATCCGCCTTGGCCCGAGCGCGCAGGGTCTTCAGCGACGCGGCCCGCATCCGCAGATGATTGATGAGTTCCACCGGAGTCGGCGTGGGATAGGAGCGTACCGCAGACGGTGTGCATCCTGCTACAAGTAGGCCGAAGGGCGGAAAGACGAGGAGAAGCAGGGCAGTCGAAGCAGCAAGGCGCACAGCGGTTCGATTGTAGCCGAAGGCTGGGTGAACGCCAGATCCGAATTACGCCAGTACGACGGCACCCGTCTACAGCCGCGAGCGCGGACGGACGAAGTCTCCAGCGTAGGAGGGCTTCGTCATGAACCAGCGTCAGATGTTCCATACCCCCAGGCGCATCCCCTTGGGGAAGGGGCTCCTGGTGGCATCTTGTTTGTCGGTCTTGGGCTGCGGCCCGCCTGAAGCCAGGATGCCGCGGCAGTCCCAGGCATTCTCCATGATCAGCGAGCAGTTCGCCCAGGTGTTGCCAAAAGACATCCTTTTCGAACCCGATGTCCACTGGTGGACCGACAAATGCCCCGGCTCGGATCGAAGCGCCGTGGTCCTGGGGCAGCAATGTTACTCTGGACTTTATTATCGAAAGGACGCCATTGACGTTGCCTGGCGCGGAGACTTTGGGGAAAGCGCATACGCGCACGAACTCATGCACTATTTCCTTGACCAGGTCTACGGGGCCAGCGACCCGCTGCACCTTCGGGTCGCCGAGTGGGCGTCAGTGAACCGCACCGATGTCCATCTGCATCTGGAGGGAATGTAAGTTTGTGCCCAGGCGGCCCAGTCTCCCTCCGCTCAGTCCATCCAATTCCACTGGAAGACCAGCCGCTCGACCGGCCTGCCCGCTATCAGATGGCATCGCACGATCTCCTCTACATCACCCACGGAGACGCCTCGGTAAAAGACGCCCTCTGGGTATACCACCATCATCGGCCCATCGAAGCACGGCCCCAGGCATCCGCTGGCGGTGATGGCGATTTCGGCGCCAAGCGCGGGGTGCTCGCGATCTCGCAGGATGCGCCCCTGCAAGGCCCCAAGCAGCGCCTCGCCCCCCCCGGAAGATTCGCCACATGAGGGCCGGCTGCCGGTGGAGCGGCGGTTGCAGCACACGAAGACATGATGTCGAAATCTGGCCATTGGTTCTGCCTATTCAGGCCCGCCCAGGCGCTCTTTCGCCTGCGTTCGCGAGCACTCAGGCGATGGGGTTGAGGACTCCCCCTCGCTGTGATACGTCAGCTTGATATGGTGTTCCCTTCTATGCCGGCGCACGTGGCCATCATCATGGATGGCAACGGAAGATGGGCGCGCCGCAGAGGACTACCACGGTTGGAGGGCCACCGAAAGGGAGCCGACTCGGTGCGGACCATTGTCCGGGCCGCCAGGGAAATCGGGCTCAAGGCGCTGACGCTCTACGCCTTCTCGTCGCAGAACTGGGCCCGGCCGATCGAGGAGGTCCAGGGGCTGATGCTCCTTTTGCGCGACTACGTCATCGAGGAGCGCGCCGAGATCATGGATAACGGGATTCACCTTACCACCATCGGCAATACCAGCCGGCTGCCGGAGTTTGTCCGCGAGCCCCTCCACGCGCTGATGCGAGACTCGGCTCGGAACCGCGACATGATCCTGTGTCTGGCGTTGTCCTACGGCGGCAGGGACTCCATTGTCGCGGCGATGCAGCAGGTGGCCCGGCGGGTCGCGGCAGGGGAACTCGCCCCCGCCGCCATTGATGAAGGGGCCCTGTCTCAGGCGTTCCAGACCCATGACTTGCCACCGCTGGACCTGGTGATCCGCACCTCCGGGGAACAGCGCATCTCCAACTTCCTCCTGTGGGAGGCCTCCCAGGCAGCATTCCACACCACGGACACCCTGTGGCCGGACTTCTCCCGGGAGGAACTCATCACGGTGCTGCAGGGCCAAAGGCCCCGGGCTGGGAGCTGATGTCGAACCTCGTCTTGCGCTTTCTGACGGCAGTGGTCCTGATCCCGCTGCTCATCGCCGCCATCCAGTGGCAAAACCCGGTGGGCGTATGCCTGTGGGTGCTTTTCGCCCAGGTCGCCGGGCTGCGCGAGTGGATGGCGATGACCATGCCCGACGAACCCAGGGGGACTCGCTTTATCGGGGTGATCATCGGGGTCGGCTGCGTGGCGGCCTTCTTCTTCGGGCAGTGGGAGCGGGTCTTCGTCATCCCTCTTCTGGCGGTCTGTGGGACGACAATCGCGGCGTTCCTGTTTTTCCTTTTTCGTTACCAGAGCCTGGAAACGGTGGCCGTGCGCGTCTCGTTCCTGCTGTGCGGGGTGCTTTACGCGGGGGTGCTGATCACCCCGCTGGCCCTCTTCAAGCTGCGGGTGCAGGGCGATGGCGGTGGGTGGGTCTATCTGTGCCTGACGACGGCGTGGCTCTCGGACACCGGTGCCTACTTCGCCGGACGTTTTCTGGGCCCCCTCTGGCCGCGCAAGCTCTGGGAGACGGTCAGCCCCAAGAAAACTGTGATCGGCGCCTTCGGGGGACTTTTGGGCAGCATCCTGGCGATCTCCGTGGCCAAGCTGTGGTATCTCCCGGTGCTCTCGTGGCTCGACGTGTTCTGCCTCGCGGTGCCGGCCAACGTCCTGGGGCAGTTCGGGGATCTGTGCGAATCGCTGATCAAGCGATCGGTAGGCGTCAAGGATTCCGGGGCGCTCCTGCCCGGGCACGGCGGCATGCTGGATCGGGTGGACGCGCTCCTCTTTGCCGTCCCCTACGTCTACGCGTACGCCACCTTCTTTCTCTAGCGATCTGAGGCCCCCATCGGGACAAAGCACCCGGGCCCGGTAGCGGGCCGGTTCTGCCTCGGCCGCCTTGCCCTGCGCCGTGAGAACGCGCGCCACCAGATCCAGCACCCCCGGCGTCTGAGGCACTGCGTCCACCAGGGCGGCGTTGCCCAGCAGGCCGGCGACCTCCCCAAGGGCTGCGTCGTCCAGGGCCCAGCCATGCTCAAAGGCCAGCCGGGCCTCCAGCACGGCCTGGCCGAACAGTCGCCGATGGCGCGCCATGATCCGAAAGGCGATGCGGTGCGCCTGCCCATCTGCCGGGTGAAGCTTCAGGGCGCGGTTCACTCGATGCATGGCCCTGGCAGACCCGCGTGGATCGGCCAGCGCGGCGCTTGCCCCAAGCAGTGCCACGTGAAACTCCGCCGGATGCAGGACCTGCGAAAGCGGAAAAAGGTGCTCCGCCAGGACCAAGTCACCCTCCTTGACCGCTTGGCGCAGTCGGGCCTTGTCCATGCCCGGGGTCCGCTCCATCGCCCAGCGAGCGCCCAGCACACCCAGCACCGCCATCAGGAAATAAACCCGGGCCACCCTGCCGTACACCGTCTTTCCAGGGGCTTCTTCCGAGCCCTTCCCCGGAGCGTCCGGCGCGCGCGCGGTGACCACGGCCAGGCACAGCACCGTGGGGGCCGATACC
>JBBRLA010000053.1:0-21628 GCA_038231615.1 Polyangia bacterium
ACGACGGCATCCTCCAACTCACGGTGACGTTCAAGCCCACGATGGCCGGGAATCGAGGCACCAGCCTGTCGATCACCTCCAAGGACAGCGGCGGCCTGATCTCCTCGGTCGGAGTGGAAGGCATGGGTACCATGGCCCCGGACACCGGCGGCGGCGGAGGAGGTGGCTGCGCGATGGGCGGGAAGGCCCGCGGCGTCTCCGAGGTCGGGGGCCTGCTGATTCTGTTGCTGGGCAGCCTGCTCATCCGCCGTCGTCGTTTGTCCTCCTGATCAAACATCCTCTTTCTGAATCCAGGTAGCCACTCATGCACCTGGCCCGGCCGGGCCAGGATGCATGAACGTTGAGACATGGCCCGGTCCGGGTCGTCACTGACTCTTGTGGTCGGCTTCGGGCACTGACGCTGGATGGCCGGCTTCCCAGTCCCAGGCCCGGTCGGGCCAGGGACTCGGGATGGCTTGTTTATCTGGTTTTCTGGGGCAGGGGGGCTATTGCATCAGGCGCGCGAACGGGTCGGCTCCCGGCACAAGTTCGGCCAGGGTCGCGGCGCCCGCCACATCCGTCAAGGCAATGTCCGGCACCACCATCTTGTGGTGCGTGGCAATCTTGGCCCCCGTGCTCAACGTGACATACCCCGCGAAGCTGGACTCGATTCCCCCGATCGGGATGATCGATACCCACATCCGCCACGCTCTGGGCAGCCCGTCCGAATCGAGCAAATACAGGTAGCTGTCCCCCGGCGTCAGCCCCCCACTGGCATAGCGGATGAGCAGCGCCGGCTCCCCGTCCACCTGCCCGGCATAGCGCGTCACCCCGCCGTCGAAGAGCTTAGCCATCGGATTCAACCAGAACGAATCGTTGATCCAGAACGCATAGGCCTTCTTCACCAGCTCGACCCGACGGGGCCCCGTGACTTCCTTGCCGCCCTCGTAGGCCCGGCCGTCGTTCTTCCCCAGGTCTACCAGCGCCTCGATGTGGCCCCACTTCACCCGTGAAAGCCCCCGCGTCCGGTCCCACAGGTGCTCGTGGGCCCCCAGAAAGGTCCAGCGAATCGCCTGGGTCCGATCCCAGGCCTCCTTGTGTACCGCCCGCTCCACCGCGTGGGCCTGCTCATCGGCGGCGGCGCCCCCGGCAAGCTGCGGCAGCGAGTGCCGCGTCAACAGCACCAGCAAGCCAATCCCACCGACCAGGAGAACCACCAGAGACACCAGGACCGTTCGAAGCCGTCGCCTTACCATGCCGAGACAATAGAGCAAGCGGGAATTTTTTGCATCCCCCCTCCCCCGCTCGATGCCCTACGCCCCGATCCCCCCCTGGGCCCGCACCACCGTCAGCGCCGCCATGTTCACGATGGCGTTCACGTCGCTGCCCCGCTGCAGCACGTTGACCGGCTTGCGCATACCCAGAAGAATCGGTCCCACCAGCTCGGCCCCGCCGAGCTGCCCCATCAGCTTGTAGGCCACGTTCCCCGCCGCCAGGTCCGGAAAGATCAGCACGTTGGCATCGTCCTTCAGCTCCGAAAACGGAAAGAACTCCTTGCGCAGCGACGCATCCAGCGCCGTGTCCACCTGCATCTCCCCGTCCACGATCAGCCCCGGCTGCCTCCGCTTCACCAACTGTACTGCCTCGGCCACCCGCCGGGTGTCGTCGTTCTCGCTGCTGCCGAAGTTGGAATAGCTGAGCAGGGCGATGCGCGGCTCGATGTCGAACCACTTGCATGCCTCCGCCGTGGACACCGCGATCTGCGCCAGGCACTCCGCGGTCGGGTGGATGTTCACCGTGGTGTCGGCGAAAAACTTCACCCGGTCCTTCAAAATCACCACATACACCCCCGAGACGAAATCCACCCCCTCCCGCTTGCCCACGATCTGCAGCGCCGGCCGCACCACCTCCGGGTAGTGCTTGGCCAGCCCATCGACGCAGCCGTCGGCGTCGCCCATCTCGACCATCATCACCCCGTAGGGCGTCCGCTGCCGCAGGGTCTGCCGCGCCTTCTCCAGCGTGATCCCTCGACGCTGCCGCCGTTGCCACAGGTGCTCGGCGTAGGCTTCCAGGCGTTCCTTGCGCTGCGGGTCCAGGGGGTCCAGCAGCTCCATCGCCGACACGGCCACCCCCAGCTCCGCCGCCCGCGCCCGGATCGCCTCCACCGGCCCCAGAAGGATCGGCTGCGCGATGCCCTCGTCCAGGCACACGTGCGCCGCCCGCAGGATCTTGTCCTCGGTCCCCTCGGGAAAGACGATGCGCTTGGGCGCCGCCTTGGCCTTGGCCAGGATCACGCTCATTACTTCGTGGCCACGCCCCAGGTGCTTCTGCAAGCCCGCGGTGTAGGTCGACGTCGAGATCAGCACCCGCGCCACCCCGGATCGCAACGCCGCCTCGGCCACCGCCGGGGCCACCCGCAGGAGCACGCGGGAATCGAAGGGCTTGGGGATGATGTACTCCGGCCCGAAGCGGAAGCGAGTCCCGCCATACGCCGCCGCCACCGACTCGGGCACGTCCTCGCGGGCCAGCGCCGCCAGCGCCCGAGCCGCGGCGATGTGCATCTCGATGTTGATCTCCCGGGCCCGCACATCCAGGGCGCCGCGAAAGATCGACGGGAACCCCAGCACGTTGTTCACCTGGTTGGGGAAATCCGAGCGCCCGGTGGCCATGATCACGTCGGGTCGGGCGGCGCGGGCCTCGTCGTAGCCGATCTCCGGGTCGGGGTTGGCCATGGCGAAGACGATCGGCCGCGACCCCATGCTGGCCACCATCGCCGGGCTGACCAGGCCGCCCACCGACACCCCCAGGAACGCGTCGGCCCCCTCCATCGCCTGGGCCAGGGTGCGCGCCGAGGTCTTCTGGGCATAGCGCCGCTTGTACTCGTTCATGCCCTCGGTGCGCTCGGTATGGACCACGCCCTTGGAGTCCACCAGCCAGACGTTCTCCTTTTGGGCACCCAAGCTGACGTACAGGTCCATGCAGGCGATGGCCGCCGCCCCGGCGCCGGACACTACGATGCGCACCTGGGCCGGGTCCTTGCCCGAAAGCTCACAGGCGTTGATGAAGGCCGCGCCGGAGATGATCGCCGTGCCGTGTTGGTCGTCGTGGAACACCGGGATGTTCATCTGCCGGCGCAGCTCGCGCTCGATGTAGAAGCACTCGGGGGCCTTGACGTCCTCGATGTTGATGCCGCCGAAGGTCGGTTCCAGGGCCTTGACCACGCGGATGAACTCGTCGGGGTCGCGGGCGTTGATCTCGATGTCGAAGACGTCGATGCCGGCGAACTTCTTGAACAGGACCGCCTTGCCCTCCATGACCGGCTTGCCCGCCTCGGGGCCGATGTCGCCCAGGCCGAGCACGGCGGTGCCGTTGGTGACCACGGCGACCAAGTTGCCCTTGCCGGTGTATTCGTAGACGTCCTCGGGCCGCTCCTTGATGCGCAGGCAGGGCTCGGCGACGCCGGGGGTGTAGGCCAGGGCGAGCTGCCGGGCGGTGTTCACCGGCTTGGTGGTGACCACCTCGATCTTTCCCTTGGGGTAGCTGGAATGGTATTCGAGGGCTTCCTGCTGGCGGATATTCATGGCCCAGCATTATCCCCTGGCAAGGGCCTTCGGGCCAGCAACAACTCCGCCGGACGGAGCAGGCACAAAGTCCTTAGCAATTCGCCGCGGATGTTCTAAAAAGAGGGTCGGACGCGCATGCCTGACAAGCCACCCAACGAAACCGACCCAGCCAACACAGCCAATCGGGCGACCCGAGATACGTGGAAGATCCGGCCGCTGCCGGAGCGCCGGACGCAGCTTGCCTTCAAGCGAGCGTTCAGCAGAGAGGAGTACCAGCGGGTGGCGTTGGGGTTCGTCCCGCGGGAGATGGAGGACAAGTGGTTCATCTATTTAAATGGGTTAGATGGGCCGGACGATCTGGACGGGCCGGACGGGGAGTGGCTCTACCTCCACCGAAGCTGGACCGGGATCTGCATCTACTCGTTGCGGCTCTTGCCGATCGGGGAGGGGCATCGAGTCAGCGAGGCGTGGGTTAACCGGGACCCGGAAGAGTACCGGATGGTGGACGATCAGTACGATGCGGAACTCTTGCAGTTCCTGATCGACAGCATCCTTTTGGGGAAGGCGGACGCGGCGCGGCCCCTGTCGCCGCTCAATCGTCCGAAGGGGGCTCTGTCGGAGTAGCTCGGGCATCGGGATAGGCAGGGCGCTCGCCGCGCTGGTTGCTTTGTCGTCGATCCTGGCAAAGGTGGTACGCCCGGTAGGGTCGTCAGCGGAGGATGCAGAAGGTGGCGGCGCTGGTCTGGCATGTGGCCACATCGAGGCCGCAGGTATTGTGGATGCAGTCGAGGACGCGCTTGCGAACGTCGCCGGCGTTCTGGCAGCGGATGTCGTCCTTTTGGTCCTGCTCTGCGAAGGCACCGGTGCCCTGCTGGCAGGTGTTCTGACAGTTGGGGAGGAACGCACCGCCCAAAAAGACTGGGCTGCAACGGACGGTGTTGTCGCAGGAGGCGTAGCATAGGTCCAGGTGACTGGGAGCGCCACAGGCGGTGAAGAGGAGGAGGAGGGTACACAGAAGGAAGCGTGCAGAACTCATGTACAGAACAAAGCCTGTCGCGAAGCTTCTGTCAACCAGGGACCCGCCTGTAAAGGGATTTGCGGGGACGGGACGATCATGGACCGGACGGTGGCGATGAGTGGACGGCAAGAAGAGGTCTTCTACCGAAGGCAGTTCCCCGACTGCCCGCGGCAACGCAAGGCGGTCATTCCTCTTTTTTGCTTTGACTCGTTCGCTACGGGTTGACGCGGGCGATGAAGGTGCCCCAGTTGGCCAGGGTAGTTCGCGGCAGGTTGGGGATGTACTCGGTCGCCATCCATAGGTTGCCGTGCTCGTCGGCCACCGCGGCGGAGTAATCGCCCCAGCGGGAGACCCCGCCGCCATCGTAGCCGGTGAAGCCGTCCTCGGGTGCCGCCCCGGCAGAGACAACCTTCACGTCGGCGGCCTTGCCGCCGCCGTCAATGCGCACGTAGGCCGCGCTGGGGAAGTAATCGGGCCCGACCAGGGTGAAGCCCATCGCGGCATCGCCGTCGCCGTTCACCGCGATCGACGGGCACATCACATTGTTCTTGTCGACGCTGACGTAGCCCTGATCGTGGATGCTGCCGGTGAGCACGTCGGCGGTGAAGTGCGGCCTCACAATGAAGTAGGCGATGGCCACCCGGGTGACGCCGGCGGAGTCCTTGAACGCCGTGTTCAGGCCCGAATAGAGCAAGCCGTTGACATACACCGTCTGGTTCATGCGGTCGTCATTGCTGTTGATCAGCGACTCCGGCTGCCCCTGCGAGGTACCGTAAGGGATCGGGCCGACCTTCTGGACGGCGGGGCTCGGCTGGGTGTAGATCTCCGAGGTCACGATCGCCTTCTGCAGGGTCAGCGCGGGCGTGCTCGAAAGCGATCGGGTGTTGGTCAGGGACCACACCGCGATGCGGTTGTCCGAAGGATCAGGCCCGAACTGGAGCGCCGAGAGGAAGAACTCGGTGCCGCCGTGGCCCCGGGCGAACTTGCCATCGGGCGGGGTGGTGGCCGGCTGGACCGAGTAGGCGATGCCTTCGGCCAGGGACAGGTTATCGAAGTGCACGGCGTTGGGCAGGCCGCCAGCGGCCAGGGCCTTCTTGTTCAGGGCGTAGATCTGGGCGCCGTTGAAGCCCGCGCCGAACTCGTTGGTGGTAATGTAGAACCCGTGCTCGTCGGCGCCGATGAGGGGCTGATCGCCGAAGCAGGGACAGCCCGGGTGGCTGGGCGTGCCGTTGTTGCCGTCGTCCGTGGCGTCGATGCTAAACAGGTTCCAGCCCTTGGTCGGGTCAGCGGTGGCGCTGACGGCCAGCTCGGTGTGCGAGCGGACGGACGGGGCGGGGTCCTGCTGCAAGACGGTGATGAACCAGCGGTTGGTGTCGGCGTCGAAGTAGCACTTGGGGTCGCTGACGAAGTCGCCGAAGACCGGCGGCGTGCTGCGAATGACCTCGGGGGCCAGGTTGAAGAACTGGCTGATCGGGGTCGGCCCGGACAGGAGCTTGCCGTTGCTGTCGTAGATCGCCAGGGCATCGTTGACCAGTTCCATCACCTTACCGTGTCCGACGCAGAGGCCCTGATCGGGCGGCTCCAGGCTGAACTGGGTGTTGGTGTACTTGCCGGTGCCGGAGGTGCGCTGATCGAAGTGGGTCAGACCGTTCCAGCCATGGACGCCCCGTCCCGCAGAGGCCGGGCTGGCGGTCCCACCGCCTGGCGTGCGATCCGGGGTGCCGGGTCTAGTGGGAAGCTTGGGGATGTCGCCCCCCAGGTCCCCCTGCACGTACTCGTTCCCCACCTTGTCGTCCCCGGTCAGGGCGACCGGGCCGCCGGGCGCGGTGATGCCCCGGGCCACGATGGACACCGGATTTGCGGTGGGCTGCGAGGGGTCCACGCCGCCGCACCCGGACGTGGCCAGGGCGGTTCCTGCACAGAGCAAACCCAAGACCGTGCCCCGGGTTAGAAAAGTTGAAAAAGAAGCGACCTTCATGCCTTCCTCCTGACGAGAGGGACTTGCGTGCCGACCAAACATTGACCGGCGCGGGATCAGGGTAGCCCTCCGATGGCCACAAGGGCAAGCGCCATTCTCGGCCTGAGGTCTGGTTCGTTGAACCAATAAGTTGGCGGCCAAGTTGGCGGCCACGGAAAAATATCGTGATCGCAAGCGGCGCAGACAGGGTACGATCGATACAGGCTCTTCCTGGCCCAGATGGCACGCCCCTCCCAAAGGCCCCCCCGCGGGCCGGCGCCGCGCCGGGCCTGGCTGCTGCTCCCACCGGTGCTGCTGCTCCCGCTGGCGGTGCTTTGGCCGCGGGGGCGCGGGCCGGATCTGCGGCCGCTCTTGCGGCAGGTCCGACCTCTCTCGGCGGAACGGGTGGAGCCCGGGGCGGATCGGCAGGGGGTAGCGGTAACCGGGACGCTGCGCGCGGCGGCGCCCCTTTCCGATCCGGGCTGGATCTTGCCCGGGGACTACATCCAGATCCACCGGCAGGTGGAGATGTACGCCTGGCACGAGGTGAAAAAGGCCGATCTCGGGAATCGGCGACGTGCGGCCGGCGCGGAACGCAGCGCCTCGGGCTACGAGCTTCGTTTCGGCAGCGAGCCCCCGGCCACGGGGGAGATGGACCCGGCGCCACCCGGCGGCAACCCACCGATGCCGTTGCGCGGCAACGTGATCAGCGCCCAGGAGGCGTTCGTCGGGGCCTACCGCTTCTCTCCCCGGGCGGCCCGCCTGCTTGGGGACGAGGCGTTGTGGGTGCGGCAGGAGATGCTGGAGCGGGATGACCGGCGGCAGAGGATCTTGCAGGGGGCGATCTATTTGAAGGGTGGCCTGAATTGCGGGCCGGGGAGTGAGCCGGAAAGCGACAAGGCGCCGTGCCTGGGCGATCTGCGCATCAGCTACCGGGTGGTCCGCGCCGGGGCGGTGGTGACGCTCCTTGGCGAGCAGCGCGGCCAGGAGATCGTGCCCTTCCGGGGGGCGCTGGGGGCGCGGCTCTTCCACCTGGTCCCGGGGACGGCGCAAGAGGCCATCGATAGCATGCGGCGAAGCGAAGTGCCGTTCATCATCATCAATAATGCGCTGGGCGAGCCCGCGGGGCCGGCGCGGGACCTCATGCGGTGAGGGCGCGAAAAAGGAGCGGCAGGCTGCGGTCATAGCGGTAGGGGGTGTTCATGTGGCCGTCGTCGAACTCCTCGTGGATCACCGGAAGGCCGAGCGCCAAGAGGCGGGCCTTGAGTTGCCGCATGCCGAGGTCCAGGTGGTATTCGTCCCGGGTGCCGGCATCCAGGAAGATGAGTCGCTGCGTGCGCAGGGCCGAAAGGTAGGGCTCCTCGCCGCAGATCTCCACCGGGTCGTAGCGCAGCCAGCGTTCCAGCACGGCGAGGTCCAGGGTGGCCGTCTCCCAATCGATCGGCAGAGAGAAGCCGAGGGGCGCCTCGGGGTCGGGGCTGTAGGCGGCGCCGTTGGCCATGATCGTCATCAGATCGAAGAGGTCGCCGCTGCGCTGTCCCTTGCCCAGGGAAAGGAGTTGGCTCAAAAGCGGCACCGGCCCTCCGTACCGGCGCACCCGCCGGCAGAACTTGAGCAGTTCGGGGATCAACGTCACGCGGAAGTAGCTGTCCCCGGCGTGCACGGCCACGGCGCGGAAGGTCTCGGGGTGGTTCATTGCCAGCCACATCGCCCCCAGCCCCCCGGAGGATCGACCGCAGAGCCCCCGGTGCTCCGGCGCGGCCAGGGTGCGGAAGCGGCGGTCGATGAGGGGGACCACCTCCTCGACAACATGATCTTCGTAGCGACCCAGGCCCGGGGAGTTCACGTACTGGGAACCGCCCAGGATGGTGAAGCAGTCGGGCAGGACCACCAGCGCCTCGGGCGTCGTGGGGTCTTCGGCATACAGGCGCGCCAGGCGTTCATCCAGGGCCTCCGACACGGGCGAGCGGTTCAACAGTTGCCAGCCGGTGCCGCTGAAGGCGGCCAGAAGGTACACCACCGGGTAGCGCCGCTCCGGGTGGTCATCGTAGGACGGCGGCAAGATCACCGGGGTATCGCGCCGGGTGGGATCGCCGAACCGGTTGCCGCGCAGGACATCGCTTTCGATGGATTCGTGGACCACGCGGCAGGGGCGCGGCTGTAGGGGATGATCGGGCGGGTTATGGAGGGCCATGCCTTCAAGGACTACGCCCAAGCGCGGGCGTCGGCAAGGGCGACCGCTTGATCGCCTTGTCCAGCGCTCATTTCGTAGCCGGCGCCAGATCGCTTATCGCCGGACCACTGAGCACCTTGCCGTAGGCATCGAAGCGGGAACCGTGGCACGGGCAGTCCCAACTTTTCTCGCTGGAATTCCAGGCCACCACGCAGCCCAGGTGGGGGCAGGCGGCGGAGCACTCATGCACGGCCCCTGCGGGGTCCCGGTACACGGCGATCTTGCGCAGGCCCCGGCGCACCACCGCGCCATCGCCCGGGGCGATCTTGTCCGCGGTGTCTACCTCACCCCGCGTCACCCAATCCGTGAACTGGAGGCCGACGTTGATGTTCTCTTTGACGAACTGGCCCATGGCCCGCAGGGTCTTGCGGGACGGGTCGTAAAGGCGGGCCCAGGGGTTGTCCCTACCGCAGATGAGGTCGGTCAGCAGGATGCCGGCGATGGTGCCATGGGTCAGTCCGTGTCCCGAGTCGCCGGTGGCGATGTACACGTTGTCCTCGTCGGACGGGTTCCTGCCGATGAAGGCCATGGCGTCCACCGGCTCCAGGACCTGCCCCGACCAACGGTACTCGACGTTCTCCATGGCCGGAAAACGCTCCTTGGCCCAGGCAAACAGGCGCTGGTAACGAGCTTCCGCGTCATCCGCCTGGCCGGTCTTGTGGTCCTCGCCGCCCACGATGAGTAGATCGTGCGACCCGAAGTCCCGGCCCCCCTGGGCGTGACCCGTGCCCACCGGGAAACGCTCCAGCCGAACGTAGTGATAGGGGTCATGGGTGTCCCAATATAGGGCTCGGGGCACCGTATCGCGGGGCACCCTGGCCGCCATGACATAGGAGCGGTAGGCGGCTTGCTTGGTGTGCATGGCGAAGCGGTCATTGACCGGCGAGTTGGTGGCTACGATGATGGCGCCGCAATGCACCTTGTTGCCGCTCTGGGTCTCCACCCAGGCATCCTTGCCGCCATGGACCGCCGTGACACGCGTGCCGCCGTGGAGCCGACCGCCCTGGCGCCGGATGGCCCGCGACAGTCCGGCGAGGTAGAGCAGGGGGTGGAACTGTCCCTGCCGGGGGAAGCGCAGGCAGGGGCCGGTGTCGAAGGAAGGCAGAGGGGCCCGGTCCAGGCGCTCGACCCGGTCCAGACCAGCCCGGTGGGCGGCGGCAAGTTCTTGGTCGAGCAATTCGACCGGATCGCCCGGCGAGAGGAACAGGTAGCCGGTCAGCCTCTCGAATTCGCAGCGAATGCCCTCTTGGCGGACGATCTCCTCGATGCGGTCGATGGCGGCGCTGTGGCTCTGTGCGGCAAGGCGGGCCCCTTGCTCCCCGTGCAGGCCTTCGATCTCGGAGTAGCGATCGTCCAGGGCGTTGGACAGGTGGGCCGTGGTGCGACTGGTCTCCCCCTGCCCCACCGCGGCTTCGTCGAGGACGACGACCCGTTTTCCCTCCTTGCCCAAAAGGTAGGCTGCGGTGATGCCGGCAATTCCTCCGCCGACCACGCACACGTCCGCCTGGACATCCGCGGTCAGGGCGTCAAGGTCCGCCGGCTTCGCCGTGCTCATCCAGGGGGATACGGTCTGTCCTGAAATTGTTTTCATCGACACCCATATGGGCACTGGCGGAGGTTGGCGCAAGCGAGCCAGGCTGGTTTCCCTTCGCCAAGGGGGCTCAGATGGTCAGGGTCAGCCCCTCGCGGGCGGCGATGAGTTCGATGGCGACGCCGCCGTGCTCGTCCAGGAGCGCGCGGCAGCGCTGCCAGCACAGGTCGACCTGGTCGTCGGTGTAGTCCTGATCGTAGTGGAACAGGACCAGCCGTTTGACCCGGGCATTTATGGCGGCGTACGCGGCGTCGGCGTAGGACGAATAGCCCCGGTCCAGGCGCTGCCGCCGGTCCTCGGGGGTGTAGGTGGCGTCGTGGATAAGGACATCGGCCCCGGCGTAAAGGGCCAAAACCTCGGGGGTGGGGCCGGACTCGGGGTAGCCGGCGTCTGGGGCGTAGACCAGGGAGCGTCCATCCTCTTCCAGGCGGTAGGCCAGGCACGTGGTGTGGCCGTGGGGGTTTTTGCGGCTCTTGATGTCGATGCCCGCGAAGGACAGGGGGCCGTCCTCGCCCTCCCCGTGGACCGGCACCAGCTCGAAGGTGGCGCCCAGGTTCTTCATGGTGTACAAGGGCGAGAAATGGGGGTTTACCTGCCCTTCGAGAATGCCCTCGAGCATGGCCGACGAACGCCCGGGCCCGAATACGGTGAAGCGGTTGCCGGGGACGAACACCGGCGGGAAGAAGGGGAAGCCCTGGATGTGGTCCCAGTGGGCGTGGGACAAAAGGATGGCGGCGGCGCCCTGCCCGCGGCCAAACTCCGTCGGCAGAAGGGTCCGCCCCAGGTGGGCGATGCCGGTGCCGCTGTCCAGGATGAGCAGCTTTCCCCCGGCGCTGCGCACCGAGACGCACGAGGTGTTGCCGCCATAGCGGACGGTATCCGGGCCGGGGGCCGGGATCGAGCCCCGCACTCCGTGGAAGGTCAGCTCCACGGTTCCTCCGGGCGGGAAAGGTCGATCTCCATGCCCTCGGCGGCTGCGTGCAGCGAGAGCCGAAGCTTGCGCTCGGCGATCCCCTCCCGGTGCTGGCGCAGGAGTTCGTCGATCTGGTCGTCGGTGCGTTCCGGGGCGTGGTGGAAAAGCATCAGCGAGCGGGCCCCGGCCTCGGTGGCGATCTCGATGGCGTCGTCGGGGCAACTGTGCCCCCAGTGGGGCTTGGCGGCATACTCCGCGGGGGTGAACTGGGTGTCATAGATGACCAGATCGGCCCCCTCGCAAAGGCGCACCACCCCTTCGCGCATGGTGGCCAGGGTGGCGGCGTCGTTTGGCGGCAGCGGGTCGCCGGGCCTGGGCGGCTGGCGGATGAACTCCTGCTCGATGAGGATGTCGCGAAAGGGGGCGGTGTCGGTCACATAGGCCACGGATTGTCCCTCGAAGTCGAGGCGGTAGCCGATGGCGATCCATGGGTGATTAAGGCGGGCGCAGCGCACCTTGACCGGGCCGATCTCGAAGTCGGCGCTGTCGGACAGCTCGGTGAAGTCCACGTGGGCCGCGGCGACGTCGAAGGGCACGGGGAAGTAGGGGTTCTCCGACTGGGTGGCGAAGATGGCGCGCAGGTGGGTGTCGTCGCGCTGCCTGGCGTAGACGTGAAAACGGTTGCCGGCCTGGTACAGGGGGGCGAAGAAGGGCAGCCCCTGGATGTGGTCCCAGTGGGTGTGGCTGACCAGCAGGTGGGCCTGTCCGGCGCCGCGGCCGAACTCGTCGAGCATCATCTCCTTGCCCAGGCGGCGCAGGCCGGTGCCGGCGTCGATGATGATGCGCGGCGCCTCAGGGTCCCCGGCGTCCCCGACGCGGACCTCCACGCAACTGGTGTTGCCGCCGTAGCGCACGGTGGTGGGCCCCGGGTAGGGGAACGAGCCGCGCACACCCCAGAAGCGGACCTTCATCGGCATGGGGCGACCTTGCTCGCCCCCGGCCAGCGGCCCGCGGGGACTCCAAAGGAGTGCCACCTCCCGAATGACATTGAATAAAGGCTATCACACACCGGACGAAAGAGCATCGACTTTCACTTTGCTCTTCCAGTCTATATCTCAGGGAAGAGTCCGTCAGGGGATTTGTGCAGCCGCGATTCCGGTCCCGGCGCCGCGCAGGCCCAGGAGCAGCAGCGCCCGGTCCTGATAAGTAAGGACGGTGGGTGAAGACGGGGTCACGCCCTTGGGGAGGATGGGCTGAGCAACGGGGAGGAACGTTGCGCCGTCGTAGGACGAGGCGGCGCAGGCGACGCTCTTGCCTCCGGCCTCGGCGACGAGAAAGAGGTCGTATCGCTCGCGCCCGGTGGGGGTTTCGACCCGCCGCGCCGAGAGGCCGGAAAGGCGCTCTGCCGGAAGGCTGGTGGAGATCGACTGTGGGACGATGAAGTCGGCGGCGTGGAGCAACGGGCCGACGCTGACAGTGAAGGTCAGGCCGGCGGCGGGGTCTTTTGTGACTTGCATCACTGCCGCGAGGTCCGCGTCGGCGCGGCGGATCTCGCCACCATGGACCAGGTAGTACAGGCGCAGGGTGCCGCCGCTGACCACCCCGCTGACGCTGCCGAGCGCGGCGGTGCCCGCAAGCTGGGCCGCGGATAAAAGCCGGGCCGCGGCCATCTTGTGTGGCATGCCGTCCGGGCCGAAGGGCGCCGCGCCGACGCTGCCATCTAGCCCCTGATAGAGCAGCAAAAGCGGCGGGCCCGGTGTCGCGGCGATCAGGGTGGGGTGCAGAAGCGCCCCTTTCTCCCAGGGTTGATCGGGGACCAGCGCCGGGGACAGGTCCCCCGCCCCGGACAAAAGTCGTTCCACCCGGGCCTGGCCGATGTAGGCGCCCGCCCGCTGCCCATCGGGCTGCCCGGCCGGCTGCGCCGAGACCCACAGAAGAAGCCCGTCGCCCATCGGCCACACCGTCGGCTCGTCGATGTCCAGGCCCGGCGTGAGCAGGATGTAGGGCGCGTTCAGGTCGGGGGCCTGGTCGCTGGTCAGAAGACGAAACCCCCCCAGGCCGCTCTGGGGGAAAAAGGGCACCGAAAGCTCGCCGCTCATCCCCTGGGTGCCGCACCCGGAAAGAAGCCCGCCGACAAGCCCGCCCATAAGAAAGCGCAGCGCCCGCGCCCCGATCACAGCCGCCATCTCAGTTGACCTCCGACCTGGAAGACGGTGCCGCTGACGGTGAAGTCACCGACCAGCGAGCGTGGATCGTCCTTGTTGAAATCCCGCTCGGGCAGGTAGGTCACCGCCACAAAGGCGTCCAGCTCGATGGGCTTGGGCAGCACCGAGAAGAGCCGCCGCAGCTCGACCCCGGCGCCCAGGCTGAACGTATGCTTGTCGGCGTCGCCGAAGGTGGACGCCCCCTGCTGCCCGGGGACCGGCGAGGCCTCGTAGCGGTAGCCGGCGCGCAGGTCCAGGGCCAGGCGATCCTTGCACGCACTGTCGAGGGCCCGCCACTCGACGCCCACCGCGGGGATCAAGATATCGTGGAACCCCGGCGACGGGTAGGTCGGCGGCGGCGGCAGGTGCACGAAGCTGTTCAGGCTGCCGATGTCCAGCATCAGGGTAAGGCGCCCCGCCGGCACGGGCATGTCGCTCCAGCGGGCGAAGGTCAGGTCGGCAGACAAAAGCAGCCGCGGGTAGCTGGGCCAGCGCAGCGCCCCGCCCAGCACCACCTGCCAGGGCTGGAACAGGTCCACCGACTGCGCCTGCTCGACCAGGGAGGCCCCCTTGGCGATGGGCACCTGCCCGGGGTTGCCCAGATCCGCGTTGATCTGGAAGCGCTGGTCCACGTCCAGGATGAAGCTGTGGCGGTAGACCAGGGCCAGGGCCAGAAACTCGTTGACCTCCCAGGCAATGCCGGCCTGTGGGTAGCGCACCGCCACCAGGTTCACCTCGATCGCCGTCTTCAGCGCGCTGCGTTCGGCATCGCCCACGGTGACGTTGCCCTGGAACGAGACGTCCCCCGAGGTGCGCGACATGAACGTAAGCCCGGCGCCGACATACAGACCCTTGACGATGCGCACCGCCAGGTTCGCCGCCAGGAACAGGCGCTGGGTGCGGTTGTCGTAAAGCTGAAGGCGGGGCTGCTCGTAGCGCAGGGTGCGCAGGCGGGTGACGTGCTGGTCGGGAAGGAAAAGGGTCAGACCGAAGGCCAGATGCACCCCGAAGAGATCGCCGGGGACCACCAGCCCGGCGGCCATGCCCCGGGTGGCCTCCACCGGCTGCACCGCCCCGGAGAAGCGGAGCTGGGGCAGCGCCGCCTGGTAACCCAGGTCGATGCGCATGTCCCGGGAGCGGGCCAGCCCCGCGGGATTGTAATACCCCGCGGCGCTGTCGTCGGCCACGGCGGAGTAGGCCGAGCCCAGGGCCGGGGCGCGGGCGCCGAACCCGAAAGCATCGATGGGGTTGGCGCGGGCGGGCCCGAGCCCGAGCCCGAACCCCAGCACGAAAATGAGCCCAGGCGGCAGGGATCTCATAGATCCAGCTCCACCGCGGCGCCGCCCATTCCGAAGCCGCCCGAAACGCGGTCGCTGCCCGCCAGCTGGTGCCACTGAAAGAAGGCCGACACCCCAAGCGGCAGCCGGGCCGGCAGGTGGTAGCCCGCGCCCACGGTGAAAACGTGCCTGCTGGCGTCGAGCAGCGAGCGTGTGGCTTCATCCGAAGGGGTAGGACTCCACTCAAAGAAGTAGCCCAGGCGCAGAAGCAGGTCGGTGCGGCCCAAGAGTTGTGAAAGCCCTGGGGGGCGCCACTCCACGGCCAGGCGGGGCACCCCCGTGTCATGGAAGCCCGGCGGCGGCAGCGGGTCCGCCCCGGCGGTGGCGGGCTGTATCGGGTTCTGGAAGGCCGACCAGTGCTTCCAGGTCAGGTTGGCGATGAGGAGCAACTGCGGGGAAAGGGCCAAGGCGCCCTCGGCGGCGGCCTGCATCGGGTCGTACTGCGCCACCCCGGCCACGGTGATGCTGGGCAGGTCGATGGGCAGCACGTCGCCAAGCTGGCTTTTCACCAAAATGTGATACGAGGACTGCGACTCCCCACGAAAGACCGCCCCCAGCAAAAGACGCCCCGCCGGGCTGCGCCAGCGCGCCCCGAGAATGGGAGCGTAATTCACCGTCAACTGTTCCTGGGACGCCGAAGTGATGCGCCCGGTGCTGTCCGGGGCGATGAGGATCTCCCCGACCAGCGCCGCCAGCGCCAGGACCGACACGCCCACGGAGAAGCCCTTCGGCAGCCGCACCGCACCGCCCAGGAGCACCGAGATGACCTGCGTCCGCGATTCGAGCAGCGCCACCCGCGGCACCTCGGGGAAGGGCTCGCTGACGCGGTTGACGACGCCAAAGGGGAAGTAGAAGCCAAACCCCAGGGCCAGCCGGTCGCGCAGGAAGCCGCCCAAAGGCAGGGGCAGTACCGCGCCCAATTGCAACCCGGCGGTATCGTCGATCTGTCGGGCGCCTCCGTCCAGGTAGACCTGGTAGGCGCCGTAGACCGCCGCCACGGTCAGGCTCTTTTTCGCCCCCAGCAGGCCGGCGGGATTTGCATAAACCGCCTCGAAGCTGTTCAGAAAGGCCGTGCCGGTGCCGCCCAGGGCCGGCCCCCGCGTCCCCAGTGAGACGATGTCGGGCAAGGAGGCGCGGGCCGGCGCGGCCACGCAAAGGCAAAGCAAGGTGGTGAAGAGGGCGCGCTTCATGTGCCGGGCTTGTGCTGCGGCGCCCGCGCCCCACGTTCGCGGGAGTCAATGACCAGGGTCACCGGGCCGTCGTTGACCAGTTCGACCTGCATCATGGCCCGGAAGCGCCCCGCGGCCACCGAAAGGCCGGTGCGCCTGGCCAGGGCGACGAAGTGGTCGTAAAGGGCCTCCGCCGGGCCCGGGGGCATCGCGTCGGTGAACGAGGGCCGGCGCCCCTTGCGACAATCGCCATACAGGGTGAACTGGCTGACCAGCAGCAGCGCCCCGCTGACGTCGCCCACCGAGCGGTTCATGGGGCCCTCCTTCCCATCGCCCGGAGCGTCGATCCCCCGGTCAACGGTGACATCTGGAAAGACCCGCAGGCCGGCGATCTTGTCCACCAGCCAGGCGGCGTCCTCCTCGGTGTCTCCCACCCCGACCCCCACAAGGACGCAGAGCCCATGCTGGATGCGGCAAAGGACCTCTCCGCTTTCGCCGAGCCGCACCTCGGCGCGGCGGACTCGCTGCACAACCGTTCGCATCCACGATGCGGGTAACATCGTTACCGCAGGAAGTAAAGGCCCTGTCAGCGATGGAACGGGCCCGGATGCACAAACCCCATTAAACCCCCCGGCTCACTGCTGCCCGGGCGGTCCGAGCACGCGCAGCAGCTCCTGGATGAAGTGCGCCGGGTGCTCCCGGTGCAGGAAGTGTCCGCCTGGCATGTGGACGATCTCGTAGCGGTCCGCGTACAGGCGGCGGGCGCGCTCGAAGTCCTTGTGGCGCAGGATGCCGTCGTCCATGCCGGAGAAGGCCACGCCGGGGACCACGATCTTGCGGCGGAAAGCGGGCGGCGGCGGGAAGCGGATGGCGCGGTAATAGCCGACCGCGGCGGTCAGGCAGCCGGGCTGCTGGAATGCCTCCTTCACCGCGGCGGTCTCCTGCGGGGGGACCTGCCACGCCGGGGACCAGCGGTGTACCAGCTCATCGACGTAGGCGAAGTCGCGGGCGCGCACCATGGCCTCGGCGCCGCGGAGGCGCAGGGGCAAAAAGTGGCGTACGCCCCACAGGACCCGCGGGGTGGGGAGCAGGGAGCCCGGGTGCGGGATGGCGATGGTGACCAGCAGGCGGACTCGCGCCGGGCCGACGATCGCGGCAAGGTAGGCCGCGCTGGCGCCCCAGTCATGGCCCACCACCACCGCGCGCTGCTCGCCGAGCGCCTCGATCAGGGAAAGCACGTCCCGGCCCAGGGTCTCGCTGTCGTACTTGCCGTCCGCCGGAATGGCGGTGGGGAAGTAGCCGCGCAAAAAGGGGCTGACGGCGCGGTAGCCGGCGGCGGCCAGTGCCGGCCGGATCTGGTCCCAGGTGTGGGCCGTGTCGGGGAAGCCATGGAGCAAAAGGACCAGCGGCCCCATGCCCTCCTGAAGGTAAGCGAACCGGAGGCCGTTGGCCTCCACGTACTGAATGGTAGACACGGCCTGTGACCCTATCCTGGCGGGCCGACGCTGTCCAGCAGGTACCCAACTCGTGGGGCGCGGATCCCCTGCGTAGGGGTCGTCGGAGAGCAGAAACTGGCGCGGGGCAAAGAGACGGGGTACCTCCACTTGGTCAAACCACACCAATGCCCGGGTAGCCGCCCGGGGGAGGTACCCCGCCAGTGGAGTCTACCAACAATCGAGACGAGTCGTGGCTGCATGTCGTGCGAGAAGCGTTCGTGCAGACGGATGGTTCGAGTCAGGCGATGGCGATGGCGATCCGCAGGCAGTTGTGGACGCGGCCAGCCGGTCTGCGCGTGGCAGCGGCGTTGGTCGAGGGCCTGACGGAGTTGGCGCGGTACGCGGACGAAGGACCCGCCTCGATGGTGGATGCCGTCGACCTGGAGTCCGAGGCCGTGGCGGTCGCGCGGCGAGTTGTACGCCCCCTGCTGCAGGCCAAGATGCAGGCTCGGCTTGACGCGCTCGATGAGCAACTGGCGGGCACGACCCGGTGCGTGGAGTGCAACGGGCCGATGGAGTCACAGGGACGTCGCGGTCGAAGCTGGGACGGAGTGGTCGGTCCGCTTGCGCTCAAGCGCCGATACAGCTACTGCGAGCCGTGCGCAAAGGGCCGCGCCCCGGCGCAGGAGGCGCTAGGGCTACCCGACGGGGATTTCACACCGCGGTTGGAGGAGGTGTGCACGATGATGGCCACCACGGTGCCCTTCGGCACGGCCACCTCACTGGTGGCCAAGCTGTGCGGCATCGAGGTCAGCGTCAAGGCCGTCGAGGGCATGGTCGAGCGCCGAGCGGAACAGGTCGTGGCCATCGACCACCAGGAGGCGGTGCGGTGCGCGCCCTTTGACGACGGGGGACTGCCGGTCCCGACGCAGGAGCGGCCCGTTGACGCCGTGCCCATTGAGGAGATGCCTAAGGTGGCGTACCTGGAACTGGATGGGGTCATTCCGATCACGCGCGAAGAACTTACGGGCAAGGAGCTTTTGCCCGCCGACCGTCGACGGCAGCAGCGCGCCAAGAAGAACAAGGTCCAGGGCGGCAAGGGGCGCCGCTACCGCATCGTCGGACGCGAGGTGAACAACGCCGTCCTGTACGACGGCAAGGACTGTGCAGCCCAGAGTCCGGGGCGTGGCTGCCTCCTTTCCAAGACCTACGTCTCGCACCTGGGTGACTGGCTCGCCTTCTCGCAACATCACACACAGGAGTGCACGCACCCGCGCGCTTCGGTGGTCATGGCGCTCGGGGAAGGGCTTTGCAGGGAAGTCAAGCTCGATCCCGTCCACCATTTTAGGAACTGGATCTTTAGAAATCACCTCCCGCAGATTCTTGAGTTGCACCAGGATGCGGCTCGGATTCAACCCGCCGAATGTCTGAGTGAATGCACTGACCCATAGCCACCGACGCAACAGGGCCTTCTGGTCCTCGGAAGGCGCACCGTCGCAACGGCCGAAGAAGGCCGCGAGCCCGACGAGTTGCATGCTGTACGGTAGCAAGCGGCTGTTTGGGATGCCCGCGGCACGTAGGAACTCCACCGCGTCGAGCAACCCTTTCCGTGCTTCTACGATGGCAGCGGGGAGATTCTCAGCGGCGGCGTTTTGCGTCTCCTGGGCGAGCTGGTCCCACTCCGTTCGAAAGGGGTCTAGTTCTGCGGCAAGCAGTACGACGCGCAGCACCACGACGCGATCTACCTCCCCAAATCCACTACGCACGATCTCTGACACGATCGAATCGATGTGCCAGGCAAGCCGGAAGGTCTCTTTCCCATCGTCCTCAGTATAGGTCAGGGCGGAGAACATCTCGTCGGCCCCAATCTTTTGCCCCTTGCGGTTTAGGCGCGTGAAGCTCTCGACGACCAAGCGCAGAGAGTCCGTCGCGAAGATGACGAGTGGGACCCGATATGCCGTGAGCGCCGACGAGACCATTTCTATGCGCTCGACCCAGGTTTCGCGTATGGCGATGTCAGGTGTTCCGCCTGGTGCGCCCATGATCCGCTGGGCGGCACCGTAGAGACCCTTGGTGCCCATCAACTCAGAGACCCTCACCGCCGAGAGTGGAGGCGGCGGATCATCGAAGTAGACAAAATTGTCGGAGGCGGCGTCGTAGTGCATGAGCCACCGATCCGTGTCGCTGTCATCCCCAGGGCTACCCTTCAACTCATCAAGCAGCAGGACTCCGGCAAGGGTAGTCAGGCGTTGCTGTCCGTCTTGCACAAGGAGCTTCCCTCCCGGGAAGTCAGGAAGGCGAAGGGGACCCAATCGGCTCGACATCGGTCGCGGCTTGGTGGACTCCCAAAAGAGCAGCGTCCCGATTGGATATTGTTTTCGAACCGAGTCGAAGAGGCTGAGCATTCGCTCGCGGTCCCAGGTAAAGTCCCGCTGAAAGTTTGGTACTCGCACGCGCCCCTGGCGCACCCATTTGAGCAGGTCGCGCAGGTGCAACACCTGAGGGATGATTTCAGGGGCGTCGTCGAGACGTTCTGGTTGGCGCATGCCTACAAGTCATCCTCAATGTGACGCACGAGTGCCTCGAGATCTCCATGCTGGTCGCGCGTCCGTAGATCGGCTTGTGTGAGCACGTCTACGTGGTCCCGTAGCGCGAGAATCATCATGGTATCGCCCTTGCCCTTCAGGTTGGCCTGCTCGAGCAGGTCCCGATCGGTTGGCGAGACAGGCGGAGTTTGAAACAAGGCAGTTGCCTTCGCCGTTGTCGGTTTCCCTGGCTGCGGAAGTCGGCGACTTCCGCATCGATCCATACCGTTCCGCCACCGTTCTGGCATGCTCCATCAGCCTCTCCGCTGCCAGGAACAGCGCCTGCGCCGATGAGCAGGACGCCTTTCCCTCGGCCAGCCGCAAAAGCGCCCGGGTCGCGCTCTTCAGGGCCGTTGCGCCCCGCTCTCCTTCGGATCTCGGGGCGGCTTTCTTGCCTTCCTCTTCGCGCATCCGGGCCGTCACCCCTTCCCGCAGCGCCTCGATCCCCTGCGCCCACTGACCTGTGACCGGCCTCCGGCGCTCCGCTCCGGCAGTCGACTGCCGCGGGCGGTGCCGGGCTGGCACCGGCACCTGCGCCCCACCGCCTTCGCCAGCGCGTACCGCTCCGCCGTCGTCGTACCAGGCCCCCGCGCCGCCGGCCCAGCCCCGCTTACGAGCTGGGGCGGTCACCGACCCGGAAGGACAGGCACAAAAGGGCTATCCCCTCGGTGTCCAGCTCCTTCTGCAGGATGACGCAGGAGGGCTGCAAAAGGGTCCGCCGCAGATCATCGCTCAGGCGCTGCTTCTGCCGCCCGATCAGCCGGGGGTCCTTGAGCTGGTCGCGCAGCACCGGATCGTCCGGCGGCAGGACGCCGCGCCGCGCGGACCCCGCCAAAAGGGCTGGCAGGGTGTCGGGGGCCAGCGGTCGCGCCGCGGCGATCAGGACCAGGCGTTCCTCGCCGGGCGCCTCGCCCAGGCGCAGCGCTTGCCCAGGCGGGATGAGCAAGGGGGCCCCCGGGTCCACGCGCTCGTCGTCTTCAGGCCGCACGGGAAAGAGCAGCTCCGGTGGCCTGCCGGCGTTGATGTCGATCAGGTAGACGAATACCTTGCGCTCCACCTCCACGCTCACCCGCAGTCCATCTCCGGGGCGCAAGCTCTCGCCGCCCGCCAGCGCGCGGGCCTGCGGGCCCAAGAGCGACACGACCATGCGCACGGTGACGCGCTCGCGCAAAGGCGGCAGGTCCGGGCGCAGGGCGCGGCGTCCGTCCGCGCAGCCGGCCAGCAAGAGACAGGGGAGCAGGGCCAGAGAACTCATCTTGCGCATGGCGTCTCCCCGTAGGATCAGGATAGTATACGCTCGCCGGTCTGCCGATCGGACATGTCGTTCGACCATGGCCCAGCCGCCGATCCGTGTGTTCCTCAGCTATGCCTCCGCCGATGCAGAATACTGCCAGGCGCTGGTGGCGCAGTTGTCCTCCCTGGTCCGCCGGGGGCATATCACGCTGTGGTACCGGGGGCAGGTCCTGGCCGGCGGCGCAGTGGCCACGGAGGTCAGCCAGCAGCTCGGGGAGGCTGAGCTGCTCCTGCACCTGGTGAGCGCCGACTACCTGGCCGATGACGAACTCCGCGCTCGCGAGGTGGTCCCGGCCCTGGCCCGGCAGCAGGCCGGGGCGCGCGTCATCCCGGTGCTGGTCCGAGCGGCC
>JBBRLA010000054.1:0-21579 GCA_038231615.1 Polyangia bacterium
CCCCCTGGCCTGGCGAGCCGCCCCTTGGGCGCTCCCATTCGGCCTGGCCTGGACTTTGCGCTAAGATGCGCGCGTAGGCTCCGGGGCCGTCGGGGGCTGGGCCGACTACGGCGCAGGTGGCGGGGCCGGCGGGGCGCAAAAGCGACACCGTACGGTTTCGCTTTTGGGCCGGCGGGACCCATAATGTTCCCGCCGCGCGCAGGAATTGGCTAGCTAGCGGGCTGCCTGGCAAAGCTGGGGTAAAGCACCTTGATGGCTGCGCGGCGGCCGAGTTGCTCGTGACGGGCCTCGAAGACCTGGCCCATCCCACCGTGACCAAGCAGGCCGGTGATCTGATAGTTCCCGATGTGCTGGCCGATCACGATCGCCTCCTGTAATTCACAAGGAGGACACGGTCAGCGAAGAATTGTGCGCGGATGCTGGAAAAATGAATGCTTGTAGAGGCCGCCGCAGTCCTTTGGTCCTCGGCAAAAACACCCCTGTACATTTCTTGCTCGGCCTGGGGGAAATGGAAATGCGATCGCAAAAAATAGGTTGCACGGAACGCCGACTCCCATTAGATATGAAGCACCCACAACAGGAGCGTGACTCATGAGTGCTGCGGCGGAAAAACCAAAATCAGAAAAGCCGAAAGCCGGCCGCGACAAGGCGGCAGAAGAAGCGGTTCACGTCCCATCGCCGAATCTCGCAACCGATACAACCCGCGAAGGGGGTGGGACCGCGGGGCGTGACGGGCCCGCGCGGGCCGCTTCCCGGTCGATGCCACCGGCAATCAAATCCCCATCGACAAGGGGACCGGCGACGTCAGCGGCATCACCGATAAGCAGCGCCAGCGTATCGTCGACTCGATCCAGGATCGAGATTTCGGCACGGTGCTGGACGAGTCGCTCAGCAAGATGAAACAGGGGGCGCTGGATCCGCTGAAGCAGGACCTGGCGGCGGAGGGCCTGCACACCTATTTCCAACTTGTCCTCGTTGCCCGGAGCATCAACGCGAACGAGGCGGCGCAGGGCAGCCCGTTTTACAAGGAGAAGCTGCCCGGTGCGGTGAAAAACCTGTGCGACGTGGCCGACAACAAGGCCTATCTGATGACGGTAGCCCAGGTGGACAGCGATAGCATGCGCGCCGACCTTGAGGAGCTGAACCACACCACCAAGTTGGAACAGGTGGTCGCGCCCTTCAGCAACACGCTGGGCATCCATGAGGGCAACCTGCAATTTTCCCTGGGCAACCGCGTGCGTGCCTCGACCAACGCCATGACCTCGACCTTCGTGCTGAACCCGACGCTGAAGGTGGACCTGACAGATGCGCTGGAGTGGACCTTGGGCCCGGCGACCCGAGGCGTCCTCCGGCGGGCGGCGAATCAACAGCTCAGCCAGAGCGCCGCGGCAGCAGCACTTTTGGCCCAACCGCCCACTCCGATCGAGGCCCCTCCCCAGGGACCGACGATCAACCTGAACGTGGCCCAGCCGCCGACGGCCGCCACCCCCGGGGCCCATGGCCACGTCGCCCAGCCGGCCCACACCGGCACTGGCGGGACCGTGGCCCATGGTCACGTCGCCAAGCCAGCCCACACCGGCACCGGCGGGACCGCGGCCCCCGGAGTGACGGTCCCGGCTGGAGCCATCAAGCACGCCTGAGTTCCGGCCTGTCGAATGTATACTGAAGGGACATGCGTTCCACCCTGAGACCCCGCCGAACCTGGATCTTCCCCGTCTGCGCCGCCACCGCCTGCCTGTTCGTGCCCGCCCTGTGTCGGGCCGACATGGAAAGCGACCTGGGCAGCATGCTCCAACACGCCCTGTACGGCGGGGGGCTCTTCTGGCCCTTCTTCATCTCGTTCCTCTGCGGGCTGGCCACCAGTCTGACGCCGTGTGTGTATCCACTGATCCCGATCACCGTCAGCCTCTTCGGCGCCCGAGACGACGAGGTGACGCGGGTGCGCGCACTGGCGCTGGCGGGATGCTATGTGGGCGGAATCGCGGTGATGTACTCCAGCCTGGGGGTGTTCTCCGCGCTCACCGGCATGGTCTTCGGGACATTTATGGCCAACCCCTACGTGATCGTGCCGATCGCCCTGTTCTTCGCGGCGATGGCGGCGTCGATGTTCGGGGCCTTCGAGATCGGGCTGCCAACTGAATTGCAGGGGCGGCTTTCGAAGATTGGCGGCAAGGGGCCCGGGGGGGCGTTTTTGATGGGCCTGGTCGCCGGAGTGATCGCCGCGCCCTGCACCGGGCCTCCCCTGGCGGCCCTTCTGGCCTTCGTCGCCACCCATCACTCGACGGCCCCGCACTCGACGCTGCTGCACTCGGCGGTGCTGGGCGGTTCGCTGCTCTTCGTGTATGCGCTGGGGATGGGCGTATTGTTCTTCGCCATTGCCGGTTTCGCCCTGAAGCTGCCGCGCTCCGGAGCGTGGATGGACGGGGTGAAGAGCATCTTTGGGGTGGTGATGATCGTGGCGGCGCTGTATTTCTTGCGCAACGTAGTGCCGGCGCTTCATGACTATGGCCAGGGGACGCGGTCGTTCTTTCTGCTGAACGCGGGGCTGCTCGGCGCCGGGGTGGCCCTGGGGGCGGTACATCTGTCGTTCCATGACGGGCTGCTGGTGAAGCTGCGCAAGGGGACCGGGGTGCTGCTCTTGTGCGTGGGGCTCTTCGGGCTGGTGGCCTGGTCGCTGGCCCCCAGAGCGGTTGCCGCGAACGGGCCCAAGCTTCACTGGCTTCACGACGAGGCGCAAGCGGTGCGGCAGGCACAGGCGGAGCACAAGCCCCTGCTGGTCGATTTCGCCGCGGAGTGGTGCCTGCCATGCAAGCAACTGGAACTCAAGACCTTCTCCGACCCGGCGGTGAGCAAGGAGCTGGCCCGCTTCGTGCTCGTGCACATCGACTGCACCGACCCGGACGACCCCACCCGCGCGGTGATGGACCGCTACCAGGCGGAGACCCTGCCCACGGTGGTGGTGCGGGACAGCGCCGGCAAAGAGGCCCTGCGCCTGAAGGAGTTCGCCCCCCCGGAGCGGGTGCTGCCGACGCTGATGAAGATCAACTGAACGCATGTTGCGTCGCGCCGGGTGTCGGCCTGGCTGGGCCCAATCGGGCGGAAGAATTGATCCTCCGAGCACAATGCAGTTATAATCTTTGTGTGGCTTTCCTGAAAAAAGTGGTCGTTGGGGAGGATGATGACGCCATCGCCCACCTGATCGAGATGACCCTCGGGGACGCGGGCTTCCTGTGCCTGCGCGCTCGCAACGGGGAGGAGGCGCTGCTCCTGGCCCGGACCGAGTCGCCCGACCTGCTGGTCCTGGATGTACTGATGCCGCGCCTCGACGGCATTCAGGCGGTGCGGCGGCTGAAGGCGGACCCCATCCATTCCCGGGTGCCGGTGCTGATGCTGACGGCGCTCTCGTCGACGGAGGACAAGGTCCGTGGCCTGGAGGCTGGCGCCGACGACTACCTGAGCAAGCCCTTCGACCTGCGGGAACTGCTGGCGCGGGCGCGGGCGCTGATCCGCCAGAACCGCCGGGAGCGCGATCGCTCGGCGACGACGTCGCTCCCCGGCAGCGAGACCTTCGAGGCCCACCTGCGCAGCCGCCTGGACGAGGGCGAGGACGTGGCCGTGATTTTCGTGGACCTTGAAGGATTCGGCGCCTTCATGGAGCAGAACGGCTGGCGTCGCGCGGAGGAGGTAGTATCGACCTACGGGCAGGCCCTGCAGATGGCCGCCCGGGAGGTCGCCGGGGCGATCCTGGCACACCTGGGCGGGGCGGACTTCGCCTTTCTGACGGAACCTTCCGAGGCGGCGGACCTGGAAGAGGCGATCCGCCGGTCGGGGGCCGAGGCGCAGCAGGCCATGGGCGAATCCAGCCCGCCGCTTTCCCTGGTGACGCTGGACGCAAAAGCGGGCAAGACCCTGGACGACTTCGTGCGCGCCTCGCTGGCCAGGCGGCGCGGCGGCAAGCGGCACCCGGCGACGAAGCCATAGGCGGCGCGTTCGGTGCTGGCCAGATGGCTATAGCTCCTGGCAGCGGTCCTGGGCCTTTTCGTTTTGGACGGTGTGGAAGCCGAAGCCTCCCCACTCATAGATGACGTGGCGCCTGCCCGGAGCGTCGGGGTTGGGTTCGAGGTAAGAGTCCCCCCGGTGCAAGGCGCAAAGGTATTCCCGGCCCTCGACCTGGATCAGCCGGGCAGCCAGGAGCGGCCAGGCCAGCGCGGTGCCGCGCCACAGGTCCACCGTATGCCCGCCGTCATCTACGCGAAACACGTAGGGCCGCAGCGCGTCCTCGTGGTCAAACTCGGCGTAGTGTCGATGCAGCGCCAAGTAAACCTCCCGTCCGAGGGAGCGGAAGGGCTGCACGAATAAGAAGCGCCGGCGCCCCCGGTGGGCCTGCCAGCTTGTCGGGGTCGGTCCCGGATCAAGGACGTCGCAGCGGTCGGTGCCGGGGTTTTGGGCCTGGGGTCGCGGATGGGTCGAGTCCGCGTCGCGGACGGTGGCGAAGGTCGTGCATGAAAGTCCCTCGGCGGTCGGTCCCGCCGGGCAGCAGCGCAGCGCCTGTCCGTGGTGGGTCTCCCGCTGCGCCTGATCGAAGAGGTGATTTCCCAGCCCGTAGTAGGTGGCGCCGTCACCGTCCTTTTGGCACAGGTGACCCTGGGGCACGTGGGCGTGGGCCCCAACGACCAGCAGGGCGCCCCAGTCGTGGAAGAGCCGGGCCAGTTGCTCCTGTTCGGGCCCCGGACGCGGGTCATATTCTTTGCCCCAGTGGGGCAGCACCACCACCCGCGGGGTCGAGGCGCGGGCCAGGCCGATCTGCATCCGCGCCCGCACCAGCGCCTGCGACACATCGGTCAGCGGGCGGTCGATCAGGTTGATGGGAACAAAGGCCCACCATCGCCCGGCGATCTGCCGCAGGTGCGGTGCCCCCTCCTCGGTCAGCGCCAAAAGCCCCGCCTGCTCAAGCGCCCGCGCCGTCGCCTGGTAGCCAGCCTCACCGAAGTCGCGGCTGTGGTTGTTGGCCAGCGAGAGTCCCACGAACGGCGCGCCGCGCAAAAGGGGGATGTCCCCCGGCGCCATCCCCAGGCACAGCGCCGGAGGCTTCTTGCACCCCTGCCCTGCCCCCGGTTCAACTGCCCCCTCCAGATTGCCCACCCAGGCGTCGCCCGGCGCGAACGAGAAGCCGGCCCAGGGCGAGCGAGGGTCGCGAAAAAGCTCCCGGCGCACCCCGCGGGCCAGGGTCACATCCCCGACGAAGGTGACGCAGCCGTCGTCTCCCGGCACCGGGGCGGCGCGCACGGGCTGGCACAGGACCGCGACCAGCACAAGCGCCGCGCGAACGTGCCGGGTCATGTTCGGGCCCGAGCGCCCGGCTGCATCAATCACGCCCGCGCCCGTTGCTCCACAGCTTGCGGAAGTTGAACTTGAGCCACGACGGCCGCGGCGCGGTCTTCACCTGCTTGCGCCACTGTCCATCGTCGAGCTGCTGCCCGCCCACCACCTCATGGTAGGAATACACGTCCCCGGGGGCCGGCACCTGGATGCCGCGGTCTTAAAGGAGCACCTTCACCTGGATCGGCGTACCCACCGCCATCTGGAAGTACTGCGCGCCGCCCTTCTGCACGCTGACGATCTTCATCATCGGCTCCGGCTCGACGATGCCGCCTTCGTTATGCTGGCCCTGCTTCAGCGCCGTCTTCAGCAGCTTGAAGGGGTGCTCGACCTCTCCGGCGAAGGTCTGGATGCGGCTGTATTCCGTGGCGGTCAGCGGCTCGCCCTTCATCTGCCGCTCGGCCATCGAGCCGAAGGCGTCGGCGCTTTCCGCCGCCTCGCCCATCACCTGCGCCACCCGCGGCGGGATCTTCATCTTCTGGGTCTGCTGCGCCAGCAGGCGCAACACCGCGCCCAGCTGCCGCCAGCTCTGAGGCACCGGATCGACCGCGCCGCGGGCCGGCTCGCGGGCCGCCGTCTCGAATGCCGACATGCCCCCACCACATTCGGCGCCTCCCTGCTCGTTGACCAGCACGGTGGTGTGGCGGAAGGTGGTCCAGCTTGCCAGGGCGCTTTGCAGCAGGCGCTGGTGCCACAGGTCCGGGGATACCCCATCGGGAGTATAGGCATCGTCTCCCAGGAGCTGCACCAGGCGCAGCCAGGCCTCGGGTACGGTGTCTGAGCGCAGCGGCTGGGCGAAGCGCTGCTTCAGCCCCTCGTGAACTGACTTCAATTCGGGGAACGCGGCGTACCCCAGGGGATCGTTCTTCTGGATGGCCTGCGCCGTGGGGCTGCCCAGCGCAGTCAGGAGGTCCAGTCCGTTGGGCAGCAGGCGTCCCGTCACCGAGCAGCCGGCCGGCACCCCGGTGTGCTGCACCGTGCTGCCCCAGATCTCACTGTCGATGCCCCAGGACAGCGGAAAGAGTTGCGGCGTCTCCTTCACATCCGGCGGCACGCATTGTGCCCGGACGTGGGGCGGCAGCGCCCGATCCGCCCCGAGCAGCGCGGGATGGCGCGAGCCGCTCAGGAAGGGTCGTTGCGTGTCAATCCAGCCCTGGTAGGCCTGTGCCAGCGCCTGGTCCTTCCCCAGCACCTCCCGCTCCTTGTCGTCGAAATTGAGCAGGTTGATGTACTTGAAGGCGCGGAAGTAGTCCTTCAGCCGGGTCGACCCGGTGTAGGGGCCGCGGGGGTGGAAGTCGGCGAACTCGACGGCCTCCGTCCTGGGCACAGTATGCAGGCTGCTTGGCGCCGACCGCTCCGCCAGGATCAGCTTGCCCTCAGGGGAAGCATAATGCCCATCCAGGGCCTGATGCGCCACCTTCGCGATCCCGGCGACCCGGGTCAGGCCGGCTCCCCCCGCGGCCTTCTCCAGCGCCTTCAGGAACTGCTCCAGCCGGGGCCGCGACACCTGCTGCTCGGTCAGCATGAACGCCGTCTGGAAACCCCCGTCCAGCACCTCCAGAAAACCGTCCAGCGAAGCGAAGATGGGCACCAGCACGTGATCGTGGCACTCGGAGTACATGAGCTGGTCGTAGGGCTGGTAGATCTGGCTGTCCCCGGTGTTCGCGGTCAGAAGGCCGGTGTGTCCCAGGGTAGACAGACCGTCTGCGTCCAGGTCCGTGTCGCCCAGGTAGCGCACCGCCGCCAGAGGCGTGGCGACCGGCTCGACCACCAGTTGGACCACGCCGCCCTCGCCAGCGGCCCCGATCAGGCTGCGCCCGCTGGGGGCCATCACCGGGGGCAGCACGAAGTGACGACTTCCCGCCAGGGGGTCGGCGATCTGGCCGTCAGGGTGCAGCAGTTCGGCCCCGGCGGCATCGGCGGTCCAGCGCAGGCGGTAAAAGGCGTTGGGGGTATCCTGGATCAGAGTACGTCGAGGTACCTTGAGCGTCGTGCTGCGCTCCCAGTTGGTGCCGTAGGTGCGCCGATGCAGCCCGCCACCCGCGTCCAGCCAGGTGAGGGCCCCGGTGATCGCGTCCAGCGAGACCGGCAGCGCCGAGCGCGCCGATTCCACCTCGGGTCTCAGCTTACCCTCGTCCGAGGTCGGTTTCTCCTCGCGCCCGCGAAACTCCGCGTCGGTCAGGGTCGAAAGGGTCCCGGTTGGCGAGGTCAGCTCGTAGGCCAGCGTGCCGTCGGCCCGCACCCCGAGGATCTGGAACAGCCCCGCCCGATACTCGCGGCCGAAGAAAAGACGCTCGGCGCCATCGTAGCGCAGGAACGGGGAGACCGGCCGATCCAGCCGGGCCTTGCCGCGGTACACGGTCCGGGTCTTTTTTGCCTCGGGTACGATCTCGCCCTGCTCGGTCAGCGGCAGCAGGTCGATGCGCCAGTCGGCGTCCTTGTGGCTGATCACATACAGGCCGCTGCCGAACTTGCTGAAGGTGAGCGCGTCCAGGCGACGGCCGGCCAGGGCCGGGCTTGTGCCAGGCCGCAACGGCCCCTTGAAGTCCCACAGGGACAAGGTCGGCGGCTCATCAGCCGCGCCGTAAAGCACCGCCAGCCAGCGCCCGGTTGGGTCCACGTCCAGCCCCAAAGCCTGGCTGCCCGCGGGCAACGGCACCTGGGCCCCGGGGCGTGGAGTGGCGATGTGCCACAGGGGCCACTGCGGTGGCTTATTGGCCTCCTCGAAGGGCGTGTCTGTGCGAATGACCTCGGGCGAACCCTTCGGACGGGCGGCGACGTTGCCCAGGGCGGCGGTCAGGACCAGGAAGACGGCGCAGGTGCGAAGAGGGATCATGGGGGAGGGCTCCATGCATGCGTGGAGAGGGGCCCATGATGATAACCGAAAAAGGGCCGCGCCGGTATCACAACGTCGTCAGGGCATGGCTTACAAACGGGCTATTTTTTGTTTTTGCAGCAGAGCGTCCCGCCGCTCCCGCCCTGATGCGCCACATCCATGAGGCCCAAGCGCGAGCTGCACGACCAGTCGCCCCCTGCCGGGCACAGGAGCGCCGTGTTCAATCCCAGGCATCCCTCACCGTCCAGCTTCACCGTAAAAGGGGCCGTGCCACAGCCCAGGACGGTGTGCTTTTCCTCCGGGGATGGGAGCCCGCAGTGGCCGAAGTACTTCATGTCCACTATTTCATGGACCACGGTGATGTCGGCCCGCACGACATAGAAACCGGCGATCTGATCGCAGAGGAGCGAAGGGAGCAGCGCCCCATCCCGGCTGCTCTGGCCGCAGACGTGGTACCCGGAGTTGCCATCGCAGAGCGATTCGTAGTTGCCCGGGGCAAACGTGCCGTCGCAGGCCCACACCTCGCCAAGCTGGAGCAACTGGACCAGAAGGCCGCCCTGGATGCAGGCGGGGCGGCCCTGGGCATCGGGCGGGCTGGTCAGATCTGGGGGCACGAAGGCCAGGTCCTGCGTCACGCCCGCATCGCCTGGCGGCATGCAGCGTTCCGTCACACATTGCCATCCATCAGGGCAATCCTCAACGGCGGTCTCGGGCTTGCAAGCGTAGGGCCCGGTGTAGCCGGGTTGATAGCAGGACAGCGGCAAGAACAACGCCAGAAGCAGCGCCCGCGGCATCAGAAGCGTCCTCCGATTCCCATTCCCAGCCCCGTCGGCGCCGGGGCCGGTACCAGGGTGAGGGCCTGAGCTTTCGAATGCTGTCGCGGGGTCTGCCGAAGGGTATGGTAAATCAGCCACGCTCCGCCGGCGCCCAGGGCCGCCGCCCCGCAGGCGTCCAGGACGATGGTGGCGGTGTTCAGTGCCTTGCCGCGGCGGTCCAGGTCGTGATCGAACTTCATCATGTCCAGCGGGACATTCACCTGCTGTGCCGCGACCAGCGTGGCCCCCCCGGTCCCGAACCCGGCGAGCAGCACCGCAGCACCACCGCCCACAAGCGCCAGGGCGGGCGCGGGCAGGCGTTTTGCCCTGGGCGGCGGGACCTTTGGCGAAAACCAGGCAGGGGGTCGCGCGACGGCGGGCGGGGGCGTCACGAGAGCCGGCGGCGGCTCTGCGATGGGAGGCGGGTCGGCAGGCGGCGCAACTGCCGGTGCCGGGTCGCGGGCAGGGGCCCTTTCCGCATCGGCTGGCGGTGGATCGTTGTGAGGTTGACTGACCATCGCTAGCTCGGTCCCCGCGGGCTCTGGCAAGTCCGCCGGGACCCCGGGCGCCGCCGGGCGGAAGCCCCGCGAAGGCGGCGGAAGGGTGCCCTGGGCCAGGCGATCGAGCATGGCGGGAAGGCCGATGGCCACCGCCTCCGCCAGATCGAAGCGAGTCGTCGGCCCGTTCAGGTGAAGGGTCCGCCGCACTTTTGCCGGGCCCAGGCTCAGGGTGACCCGCCACCGCAACCCTGGCGCGGGTTCCCGCTGCAAGAGGAGCTTCAGCACTGCTTCATTTTGTGAGGCTTCTTTCCCCACAATCCCTGGGGAGCGCAGGTACGGCCGGGCCGCCCGCGCCATCTCTTCTCCCAATGCGGTATCGTCCGTGACCACCTGCAGGCGCTCGTGGGTCAGACGCCGATCGGTTCGCGCCAACGGATGACCCTCCGCCGCCGGCAGGGCCGCGGACAGACCCAGGAAGAGTGACAAGGCGAGGCCCGTCACCGGGATTCCGGGCCCGGCGGGATCGGCTCCATCTTCCGCCCCCGCGCCGCCTCCTTCAGGAAAAGCTGCGCCGACTCCCGATGCAGGCCCTGCGGGAAGCGCAAAAGGTAGCGCCGCCACGCCGCCGCGCCGTCCGCCAGGCTGCCGGTGGCATGAAGCTGGGCGATGCGTGCCAGGGCGTTGTCCGCCCGGGTGACATTGGGACTGCTGGCGGTGACCCGCTCGAAGCACGAGAGCGCCGTCTCGCGCTCGCCTCGATCGGCGGCGCAGGACCCCTTCAGGTACAAGGCGGCGCTGGTGTCCACGTCCCGCGGGGCCGTGTCCAGGTACACGTCCAGCGCGCCGCTTTTGTCCTCGCAGCTCCGGGACTCGATCCTCTCCTCCACCTGCTTCTCGATGTGCAGCCGATACGCCCTCGCGCTCGGAACGGTAAGCTGCTCGCCCGCGCGCAGGAACACCGGGGTTTGCCTCCCGCCAAGCGGACGCACCTCGACCAGCCCCTCCTGCACCACCACCTGCGTCGAGTCCGCCTGGCGCTTGTCCACCTGAAAGCGGGTGCCGTGGACGATCACCTCGGCGTCCGCCGTGACCACCACCAGCTTGCCCCCGCTGCCCAGGGTCGGCACCTGCACCGCCAGCAGACCATCGTGCAGGGTGATCCGCGGCCGATGGGCGTTTGACTGTTCAATATCAGCGTGGCCCCGATCAAGCTTCAGCTGCGCCCCGCAGAGGATTCGCGCCTGCTTCTGGTCGGCTCCTGCCTGAAGGGTCAGCCGGGCCTCCCGCTGGGTCTGGGCGGTCGTGACCGGCGCACTAATGATGACGGGGTGCGCGGGCCCGTGCGCCACCATCAGCGCGGGGCGGGGGGGCCACAGGAACCATCCCACCACAAGGGGCACTACCGCCAGGGCGGTGTAGGCCAGAAAGTGCGTTTGACCGAAACTCTTGACCAGCTCCCACAGGTGGTAGCGCCGGCTCCGCTTGTGGGCCAGACGCAGGGCCTCGGCCTCCAGGGCGCCCCACCCGGCATCGCGTTCCTTGAGGGCCGTGTCCGGGTAAAGCCCCCAAAGCGCCTGCCCGAGCAGCCGATCGCCGGGGTCGGTCCCGGCCTGGTGCAGCATCGAGCGCAGGGGAATTGGATCGGTTTTGTTCATGGGCTTCCGATTATGGCTGGACATGATTTTTTCCCCCGCTCGCGCGGCCATCTTCCCGCCCCAGGGCCCCCCGTTCGCACCACGCCTCGAGCTGCTGGCGTAGTTCCAGGCGGGTGCGCGAAAGCCGCGACAGCACCGTGCCGCGCGGCTCACCGGTGATGTCGGCGATCTGCTGCACGCTGAAGCCCTCGACCTCGAAGAGCAAGAGCGCCGCCCGCTTGTCCTCGGGAAGGGCGGCCAAAAGCAGGGTCATCTGCCGGTACAGTTCATGATCGCCGTGCTGCTGCTCTGGCGAGCGCGACAGGTGCTCGCCCTCCGCCACCACCGCCATCCCGGCGACCTGCTCCGGTGCCGGGCGCCGGTTGCCGGCCCGCAGAAGGTGCTGCGCTTGGCGGATGCCGATGCGGGTGATCCACGTCAACAGCGAGGACCGGCCGTCGAAACCGTCGATCTTCTGGAAGACGATGAGGAAAGTCGCCTGCACCGCGTCGTTGGCCAGGTTCGTGTCGGCAAAGATGCGTTGCAGGATGCGCAGCAGCCGCGGGGCGAAGCGATCGTAAAGATGGCGGTAGCTGGCGGGCTCGCCCTTGCACAGGCCGGCGACCAGATCCTTCTCCACGGAGGCCCCCAGGGGCAGGTAGTTCAGGTGCTTGTCCATGGCCGCCTGTCATGATTGTAGGTGCAAGTAAGGTGCGCGCTACTGCTCTTTCCAGCCCATACCGGCCAACACTGGCCAACATTGAATAGAGAAGAGAAAGCAGCCGGCAATTGCCTGGAAAGCGGGGCGGATTTACTGGAAGGTGATGGGCAGGACCATGCTCTGCAGCGTCCAGGCGGGTTGGTTGACCGCGTGGGCAAGCTGCTGCTCGGTGCCGAAGTAGTACTGCTCCCCGGTCTTGGCGCTGGTCTCCTTGGCCTGCGTGGTGGTGAACTTTCCATCAAAAGTCACCGAGGTCATCGCGCCAGCTGGCGAGGCGTACCACGGATCGCCAATGCCCTTGGCGGTGGGAGCGGCCAGGCCGTAGACGTCCAGGGTGGCCTTGACGGCGCCCTTGATCAGGGTGAACTGGAAGGTCGTCGGCAGCTTGGCCGTGCCCGTGGGCTGGATCTTGTTGTAATCGTGGTACGCCGTTTCCACCGCTCCGACGGCGACGTTGGCTGCGACGGGGAAGGACGCGGAGATCACCCGCCGCGCCGCTTGCAGGGTCAGCGGGTCGCGGGCGGCGTCGGTCAGCTTCTCGATGCTGGGGTGCTGCACCTGCACCCGGTACTGCCCCGCCGCCGCCTGGAACGAATAGGCGCCGTTGGCATCGGTGGCCATCAGGTTGGCGAAGAAGTGGTGCGACCCCGCCTCCTCGCGCTCCAGCACCGCCAGGTAGCCGGCCACGGGCTTGGCGTCGTAGGTCACCTGCCCCTTGACGGTGTAGAGGGTCGGCGCCGCCGCCTGCGGCACGCTGAGCTGCGAACACGGGTTGGCGGCAGCCGCGGAGAACGTCGGCGAGGCGGCGGGACAGGCGGCGAAGGCCGGGTCCGCGGGATCGAGCGCGTAATGCTTGAAGGTCGCCGGGACCGCCGCGTTGCCGTCCCCGTGGGCCAGGAAGAGGTATGCGTACTGCCCGGCCGGAAGCTGCGCGTCGCCGCTGAAGCTGCCATCGAGCTGCTTGGCCAACTGGACCAGCGGCTGCGTCCAGTCGCCGGTCTGACCGAAGCCGCCGATGACCTCGACCGCGGTGACGCCAGCCCACAGGGGCTGATAGTAGAAGCTGACCTTCATCGGGGGGCCGCTGGTCAGGTCCGCGCCTCCCGTCGACAGATCCGCCGCCCCGGCGCCGTCGGAAGTCGCGCCGTCCGGGAGGACCCCGCCGTCGGGTCCGCCGTCCACACCGCCGCCGTCCCCTCCGCACCCGGCCATGAGGGCGCAGAGCGCCCAGGAAGAGACAAACGAGGTGACCCAGGTAGGCTTGAATGCTTGCATGAGGATCTGATCTCCCTGAAATGTTGCCGCTCTTGCCGTACTAGGACGAGACCGCGCGGCTCGAGGTTCCCGGCAAGGGGACAAGATGGCCCCGCGAAAGGCCGAGTGATACGATCGACCCATGAATCAGACCGAGGTCAGGGCGCTCAATGCCCGGGGGGTGGCGACGGACGCCGGGTCGGAGGCGCATGCCGGGGGACGCTCTGGACTGGTGGTGCTGGACGCCGACCACCCGGGCTTCCACGATCCCGCCTACCGAGCGCGTCGGGACCAGATCGCCCAGGCCGCCCTGGGGTACCGGGAAGGCGACCCGGTGCCCACGGTGGACTACACGGATGTCGAGCACGGCGCGTGGCGGGAGGTGTGGGCCCACCTTTCCCCGCTGCACGAACGCTACGCCTGCGCGGCCCATCACGACGCCGCCCGCAAGGTCGCCCTGCCCCACCACCGCATCCCGCAGCTTGCGGAAGTCAACCCGGTGCTCAACCCCCATCACGGGTTCCGCATGCTGCCGGTGGCCGGGCTGGTGGCCGCGGGCACCTTCCTGTCTTACCTGTCCCGCGGGGTGTTCCTGTCGACCCAGTACATGCGCCACCACAGCGTGCCCCTGTACACCCCCGAACCGGACGTGATCCACGAGTTGGTCGGCCACGCGGCGACCTTTGCCGACCCGGACTTCGCCCGCCTTTCCCGCGCCTTCGGCCATGCCGCCCTGCGCGCCGTAGCCGCCGAGGACGATGCCCAGGTCGAGCGCATCGCCCGCCTGTATTGGTACACCCTGGAGTTCGGCGTGGTGCGGGAAGCGGGGGGGCTCAAGGTCTACGGTGCCGGGCTGCTCTCCTCCTTCGGCGAGCTGGGGCGATTCACGGTAGAGGCGCGCCTGTTGCCCTTCGACCCGAATGAAGTAGCTCACACGCCCTACGACCCGACCGCCTACCAGGGCACCCTGTTCTGCGCCGAAAGCCTGGACGCCGCCTTCGCCAGCACCGAGTCCTGGCTCTCCGCTCCGCCCGCCCCAGCCACCCCTTGATTCTGCGCGGCGAAGATGACAAGTTCACCGACCATGACGACATCCATCCCGGCGTATGTAAGGAACAAGGCGCTTATCCAGTGGGTGACCGAGATGGTCGCCCTGTGCAAGCCCGAACGGGTCCACTTCTGCGACGGCTCGCAGGAGGAATATGACGCGCTGTGCCAGCAGATGGTGGAGCAAAAGACCTTCATCAAGCTGAACCCCGAAAAACGCCCCGGCAGCTTCCTGGCCTCCTCCGATCCGTCGGACGTGGCCCGGGTCGAGGACCGGACCTTCATTTGCAGTTTGCGCAAGGAAGACGCCGGCCCCACCAACAACTGGGTGCACCCGCGGGAAATGAAGACCAAGCTGCACCAGCTTTTCGCAGGCTGCATGCGCGGGCGCACGATGTACGTCGTGCCCTTCAGCATGGGCCCCCTCGGCTCGCGCATCGCCCACATCGGCGTCGAACTTTCGGATTCGGCCTACGTGGCAGTCAACATGCGCATCATGACCCGCATGGGCCGCGCGGTATACGACGTGCTCGGCGAATCCGGCGAGTTCGTGCCGTGCATGCACTCGGTGGGCATGCCGCTGGAACCGGGCCAGGCAGATGTGCCCTGGCCGTGCAACAAGGACCACAAGTACATCGTCCACTTCCCCGAAGAACGGGCCATCTGGTCCTACGGCAGCGGCTACGGCGGCAACGCCCTGCTCGGCAAGAAGTGCTTCGCCCTGCGCATCGCCAGCACCATGGCCCGTGACCAGGGCTGGTTCGCCGAGCACATGCTGATTCTCGGCGTCGAGTCCCCACAAGGCGAAAAAACCTACGTCGGCGCGGCCTTCCCCAGCGCGTGTGGCAAGACCAACCTGGCGATGCTGGTCCCGCCCAAGGAGATGGAGGGCTGGAAGATCACCTGCGTGGGCGACGACATCGCCTGGATCAAGCCGGCCAAGGATGGGCATCTGTACGCCATCAACCCCGAGGCCGGCTTCTTCGGCGTGGCGCCGGGGACCTCCGACCAGTCCAATCCCAACGCCATGGCTACTATCAAGAAGAACACCATCTTCACCAACGTGGCCCTGACCCCCGACGGCGACGTGTGGTGGGAGGGGATGACCCAGGAGCCGCCGCCGAAATTGACCGATTGGCAGGGGCAGCCCTGGACCCCCGATTGCGGGCGCAAGGCGGCGCACCCCAACTCCCGCTTCACCGCCCCGGCGACCCAGTGCCCGGTCATCGACCCGGCGTGGGAGGACCCCAAGGGGGTGCTCATCGGGGCCTTCATCTTTGGCGGGCGGCGCGGCAACACCGTGCCCCTGGTGTACCAGGCGTTCAACTGGAACTTCGGCGTCTACATGGCCGCCACCATGGGCTCGGAGACCACCGCCGCGGCGACGGGCGCCGTGGGCCAGGTGCGCAGCGACCCGATGGCCATGCTGCCCTTCTGCGGCTACCACATGGGCGACTACTTCAACCACTGGCTCAAGATGGGGCGCACCCTGTCCAAGCCCCCGCGGATCTTCGGGGTGAACTGGTTCCGCACCGACAAGAACGGCAAGTTCCTGTGGCCGGGTTTTGGGCAAAACATGCGGGTGCTGAAGTGGGTCGTCGAGCGCGTGCGCGGGCGAACCTCGGCGGTGGAAAGCCCCATCGGCTGGATGCCCCGCCACGAGGACCTGGACTGGCGCGGCCTGACCAGCGTGTCCACCGATCAGTTTTATGAGTTGATGTCGGTGGATCGGGAGCAGTGGCGCAAGGAGCTGATGAACCACGAGGAACTCTTCTCGCGACTCTACGACCACCTGCCCAAGGAGTTCGTGCTGATGCGCGAACTCTTCATGTCCAGCCTGTGGCGGTCCCCGGAACGGTGGGAGCTGGCCCACGAGTAGGCCGGATACACAAACGCTCGCTAAAGCCGCTTAGCGCCGGGTTACTCCGAGTCGTCGTCGTCATCATCCGAGCTGGCAGAAGAAGAAGCGGATTCCGACTTTGCCGGCTCGGAGGCTTCGCTGTCGACGGGCTGCAGGCCCAGGTCGTTGGCGGCGACCGTGAAGGAGTAGTGGGTGGTAATGGTTGCCGGCCCGTACTGGCTCCAGGCGCACTGCTCCTCACCTTGTGCATCATTTTTGCAGGTGCGCATATAGGTCACCTTCTTGCTGCACGCCGAGACCGAGCGGGTGTTCTCGTCAATCTGGTTGATCTGCACGTCCTCGTTGCACGTCAAGTCCGAGGCAACGCGGGCGCGAAGCTGCTGGTCGGAGGCGGCGCAACCGGTGAGCAGGACAAAGAGGGCGATGGGGACAAAACGGATCATCGACGTTCTCCTTCAGGGAAGCTTGCGCGCGCCGGGTCCGTAGGATGGAATGCGGCGCCTTTCTTGCCGTCCGCCGGGGCGTCCCGTCTGTCGGCATTTTCATGGACGGGGTGCGGGACGATTCATTCAATCCGCCGCGCCCGCCCGCTCAAGCCAACCGGAAGCCGATCATGCCGAGGGCGGGACCGTGCCTATCATGCCGAGGGCAGGACTGTACGCACATCGAAGCAATGGTAGGCAGAAGCCCCGCAGAAGATCACGGCCACGGCTTTCAGCGTCCGTCCCCCCGTCAAGGCCGGCAAGAGCCCGTCGTCAATCAGGTAGCGACCGAGCTGCGCCTCAGCTTCGGCCCGCGCTTTCGCGATCTCGTCCTCGTCGGCGCCGCTGCGCAGGTGCTTCAGCTCGATGAGATAGGCATAACGTGCGTCGGGAAAACGCCGGTCCAGCGCCAGAAAGAGGTCCCCGTACCCTTGCGCGAACTCCTTCTCCGAGAGCGGCCGGAAGATCGGGCTCATCGACAGGTAGGTCAGCATGATCATCTTGAGGTGCTTCTCGTCGAACTTCATCAAATCGCGGTTCGACAGGACCTTGAGCACCCCGTCGCGAAGCAACTCCAGGAAGGGATCAATCTCCCCGTGGTAGGCCATGCGGGACACCGCCCCCTGCAGGTCCAGGGTCTCGATGTGTACCCCGGCCTGTTCACGCAGGAGCAGCGCCAGTTCCTCCCAGTGCAGCGTGCGCACCACCTGGTTGGGCACCTCCATGGTGGACTCGCCGTCGATCGATGGGCCGATGGTCAAAAGGCCCATAAAACACATCAGCGAGGTCAGATGGTGGTGCTCATAGAGGCGCCGGGCGCCGAACTGTTCTACCAGCGGGGACCGCACGCGCCCCTCGATAAGCAGAGTATCCATCAACTCGCGGTGCCAGTCCGCCTTGCCCTCTGGGGGGCGGGCCAGCTGGACCAGCTTGCCATAGTCCGTGCGCACGTTCGGATCGAGGAGTTCCTTGGGATAGCCGCGCTTCTGGCGCAGCTCCTGCAAGAAGTAGAGCACCATGTCCGGGTTGTAGATGCGTTCGCTTGCATCCTCGGAAAACAGGTAACCGTTGTAGAAGCGCCGCAGGTCCACAAGAAGTGGGTCGCGCTGTGCCAGGTGCGGTGTCTCATGAAGGAACAGGTCCACGGCCTGCTCTACCTCGGCTTGGGTGAAGCCACAAAGGGCGTTGATCTGCGCCTTCAGGGTCTGGTTCCTGCCGATGTTGAAGCCGCTGGACAGGTCGTCCAGGGTCATCGGGGACACCCCCGTGATGAACAGGCGCGACACGACGCCGGTGGCGGTAGCGGCCTTGAGCGTCTTGTAGAAGGAGCGGACGAAACCTCCACCCTGCACCAGTTCGTAGTAGAGCGAGATGTTGCGCGCCGAGATCAGCTCGTTCAAAAAATTGTCGTACTCATCCACCAGGAGATAGATCTCATGGCCGGAGTCCTGCGTGGCGGCGAAGAGTTCGATCATCACGCTGTTCGGCTCATGGACCCGGTCGAGGCGGGCGAGGAGACCAATATAGGCCGGTACGTACTTTTCGTACTTGCGCAGGAAGGCGCCGACACTGGCGCGTATGGCGGTGAGGAACGTCGCGCTCAGCGCCTCCTTGCCGGATTGGACATCCACGACGGAGAAATCCAGCCGCAGCACGAGAAATCGGTTGGCCAGCGGCGTGGGTGTCCGGTGTACCGCCAGACCGGAGAAGAGGGCGTCGAAGGCCGGCGCCTGGGCGAGGTCATAGTAGTGTTCCATCAGGCTGATGAGGAGCGACTTGCCGAAGCGGCGGGGGCGCAAGAAGATCACGTAGCGGCCGGTGTCGGAGTCCTCCAGATAGGTCAGGAACGGGGTCTTGTCAGCGTAGAAAAATCCCCCCTTGCGCAACTGCGCGAAGTTGGACAGTGCGTACGGGTTTTTCATGCCTCTCTTGTCTACCCCGCGGTGGGAACGCTGTCTACCTGGCCGAAACGGAGGCGAGGCCCTACGCCTTGCGACCGCGCCTGCCGGCAGCGCGGACCTTCCGGGGGGTCTCCAGGAGGCGCGGGGCGGATTCCAGCAGGGTCTCGATGACGTCGGGCACATCGATGACCTCGGGGTCCTCGGAGACGTTCGCGCCTTCGGGCGGTTTCGCCTGGATGCCGCCCTGGGCCAGGGCCGCAAGGTGGCGCTTGCGCGTGGTGGCGCTGATCTTCTTGTTGCGGCGATCGAAGTCGTGGCGCAGGCGGCGCAGGCTGGCCTCCATCTCCAGGCGGGCGGACTCGTCGAGGAACGGGTTGGCCACAAGGGCCTGCATGCGCTGCATGATGCCGATCGCCATGCCGAAGGCCCGCGCGCGCCGACGCAGGACCACGTCGGCGACACCGCGGGTGAGCTGCTGCAAAAGGATGTAATAGCCCTCGGCATCGTCGGCCTCCTGGAAGGCGTCGCGGACCTCGATGGCGGTGTAGGGGAGGTCGCCGAGGTAGCGGTGGTGGTGCTCGCGGCACAGGGCGGCGCGCTGGCCGAACTCGAATGCGTTGCTGAACCACTTCCCTTTCAGCAAGGTGCGTTGCTCGGGGGTCAGGTACAGGACGCCGATCGCGGTGGCGACGGCACGGACGTTTTCCTGGATGAAGCGGAACAGGGAGATGCGATCTTTTGGCATCTGGAAGGTCTCAGCACGGGGATGGCGATTGCAAGGGGTGACGATGGATCTTTTATGCTGGCGTCTCGGGCTGAGCGAGGGGCAGCGGTCACTTTCTCGCGGGGATGGACTCAGGGGGCCGGGACTTCGTGGGCACCGATGTCCCACTTGACGTTCTGGGGACGGGAGCGGCGGTCGATGTCGTGGTCCGGCAGGCCGGCGATCGGGGCGATCTTGTCGATGCAGCAGTCGTTGGGGGTACCGCGGACCTCTGCCTTCAAGTGAAAGGTGGCGTCGAGCATCGGGTCGATGGAGTTCAGCTTCTCGGGACCGGCCGGTTCGGCCTTGCCGACGACAACCTGGACGAACGCGCAGCTTCCCATGAACTGGCTGCCGCCCTGCTGGGTGTTGCTGGCGATGATCGAATCCTGGAAGGTCTTGCCAGCCACGGGGCAGAAGATGCCGCCGAAGGTCCCGGCGGTCTTGCTCTGGCCGTTGCCGTAGACGGTGTTGAAGCGGAACTGGAGGATCGCGGCGTCTGCCTGATGCATATCCAGGGCCTTGCCCATGTTGCCGGCGATGACGTTGTTCTCGATGACGTAGCGGTGATCGGAGACGGGGTTGACAATCTGGACCCCGATGCCGTGGGCCATCATGGCCCCGCCCTGCGTCACTCCGATGTAGTTTCCATCGAGCGTGGCATCGCAGTCCTCCAGCAGCACGCCGGGCATGTCGGCCGGGCTGGCCGGGTCGGTGGTGCCCAGGATGTGGGAGCCGCGAATGGCGAGCGATCCGTCCTTGCAGTGGACGGCGGTGCGATTGGCCTGCATCTGGACCACGGAGAACTCGTCCAGGATGACCTTGGTGCCCGTGCCGGTCACGTCGAAGACCGGCGCGCCGGCCATCTGGTTCTGCATCCCGGCCATTGGGTCACCGGCGGGGGTCTCGGCGCCCACCAGAATGATCGTGCCGCCCGGCGTGGCATTGACCAGCACGCTTTCGGAATAGCCGGCACCGACGACACGGACGTATGGCCAGTGGTTGATGTTGGCCTGATTCACCCCGGCCTGCACCGAGCACCTGGGGTGGTCGTAGGAGGTCCCCGCTCCCGCATCGTCGCACAGGACGACGCCCTTGGGCCCGTGGACGTACACCACCTGGCCGCTCACCCCGTCGGAGGCGCAGGCGCCGGCCAGGGACACCAGATCGGCGCGGCTGTCCACGTCCGCCTGAGAGATGCACACCAAGGAGCCGCTTTGGCCGCCGCAGCGCGTGCCATTGTCGCAGAGGACGTCGCGGGCGCACTCCTTGTGGGCTCGGCAGGGGCGACACATGTGGGTGGTCGTGTTGCAGATCGGGGCGGCAATCCGCTTGCAGTCCTTGTCGGTCATGCACTCGACGCAGGTGGTGGCGGTGCCCTGGCTGACGCAGTACGGCAGGCTGGGGCTTCTCGCATCGGCGGGCTTGAGGCCGGCGCAGTCGGGGTTGGTGCCGTCGGGGTTCATCGAGGCGATCGTGCACGGCGCGCAGACGTACTTCTGGGTGTCGCAGCGGGCGCGGTCGGGTTCGTTACAGTCGTCATTCGAAGAGCAGCCGGTGCCACCGTCGCCGGGGGCGACGCAGAAGTGGTTGACCGGGTCGCAGATCGGGTGGCTCGGGTCGCGCGTGCGGCACTGCGCGCTTTGGGTGCAGTACCTGTCGTCGGGGACGATGCAGCCATGCACGGCGATGGCGATACCTCCGGCGACCCCCAGAATGAGCAACGGCGTGACCGGTGACCGTGTCATGTTCGTCATGCTAGCCTCATTCTACTTCGAGAACCAGAGGATTCAGTTCGGCCAAGAAATGGCGCCTTGTGCGTCGGAATCGATAGTGTTCTTGACAATGAAGCTGTTGGTGATCGAGTAGCCGCTCACACTGGAGATGGTCAGGATCGGCGTGATGGCCGTAGCGCTGCCGTTACCGATCACCGTGCTTCGATCCATCTCCAGCTTGCCGCTTGCGATGATCATCGCGCTGGCGGTGAAGCCGCTCACCGTGCTCCGGTGCAGCGCCAGGCTGGCCTTCGCGCCGGTGCAGCGTATGCCGATGGCGCCGGTGTTGAGGTCGACGCCATCGATCACGACGGTCGAAACATTGTTCTACCAATTCCGCGGGCGACAAGTCTCAATCCCTGCAGCCGGCTATCGACTCCTGCTCATGTAGGTCGGGGCCGGCGCGGCGCGGCACTTTCTGGCTAGCGGATCATCTTTCGCCGGGGGGCATCTTGCCCGGGGGGCGTCTTTCCCGGGTCGCCCCCTGGGACCGAGGCGGCGGGGCTGGCGAAGATGACCTCCGATTCGCCAAAGACATCCGAGCCGGGGCTCTTGTTGCCCTGGTGTCGACGGGCCGCCGAGAAGAGCGCTGCCCGCGGCATCACCAGGCC
>JBBRLA010000055.1:0-21242 GCA_038231615.1 Polyangia bacterium
ACCCTACATCGCCCGCATCTTCCTCGGCCGCCTGCCGGCCCGTGGGCGGTGCAGGAGGCTCCGGCGGGCCTTCGGTTTTCGCGGGGCCCGGCGGGTCGCCTGCCGCGGCGGCCAGGGCGGCCACGGCGCGCTCGCGCAGCCGTGCCAGCCGCTCGTCGTCCCAGGTGCCGATGGGCAGGGGCAGCTCGCGGTAGCCTTCGCGCTTGTTGTCGGAGTAATTGGCGAAGGTGGCCAGGGCCAGCAGGCGGCGATGGCGGGCCGCCCCTTCCCCGGGAGGCAGCGCCAGATAGACTTCCGCCAAACGCCCCAGGCTCTGGGTCTCGCGGCTGGCCCACACGATCGGGCGATCGAGCACCCGCAGCGCCTCCGCCACATCGCCCGCCAAAAGTGCCGCGTCGGCCAGCTTGACGATCGCCGCGATTTGCCGCAGGGTCGGCTGGCGGAAGTCCCAGTCCTTCTCGGAGAGCGGATCCGGCAGCGGGGCGAAGAGCATCTCCAGATGGTGCAGGGAGCAGCGGCCCGGGTGGCGCTGGGCCTCGGCCAGCTCGATCCTGGCGGGCGCCTCCTCGTCTTGCCACAGGTGGCACACCACGCGCAGGTGGTGGTAGTGCCGCCGCCGCTCCGCGGGCACGGTCTCCGGCGCCACCGCGTCCAGGTGCATGAGCGCCTCGGCGAACTGCTCCTTGCCGCATTCGTACTGTGCCAGCGGCAGGCGGATGTCGGGCCCGTCCGTCTGGTGTTCGAGCGCCCAGCGGCACAGCTCGGCCAGGGCGTTAAAGCGGCGAGCCAGGTCGAACTTCTGGATGGCCTCCCGGACCCGCTCGCGCAGCGCGGTGATCGCGGGCAGGTCGCGCAGCAGGCGCTCGCGTTCGGACGCGCTCATGCCGCCCTTGTCCCAGTTGGGGATCTCACGATCGTCGGCCTGCGGGGGGTCTTTGGGCAGCGAGAAGCAGGACCCGAATGCGAAGAGTCCGCGGAGGCTGAAATCGACGACGGTGCCGGGCATTTCGATGGGGGGCGGCTCGGGGCCCAAAAGATAGAAGCCCGGGCCGCTGCACCCGGGTATCACCAGGGCCGCGCGGTGCGATCCGGGGTCGATGTGCAGGGCGCTGTTGAAGGGCACGACACGGGAGTAGCGCAGCTCGACGCCGCCGTCGGCCCGGGCCTGCAAGGCCGCCAGGATCGACTCTTGCCACTCGCACGTCGACAGAAGGAACACCAGGCCCTTTGCGGTGGCGGCGGCGCAGCGGGTCCACGAATGGGGGAACGGCAAAAGCTCGGGTGCGGTCAGGGTGCGGTCCTCGCGCAGGACCTGGACGTAGAACGGGCGGGCGATGGTCTTGCCCTCGTGCTGGATGGGGGCGATGGGCAGTGGCGCCAGGAAGAGGACCACGCCATCGTTATCGGGATGGGGCGCCGCGGCGCGCAACCAGGCGGGCCAGGGCAGGCGCACTTCTTCGATCAGGGTGCCGCGGCCGGTCAAAAGGGCCAGGCAACGGTTGTGGTGGCGGGTGGCGCAGACGATGGGTTGTTTGCCGCCGAAAAGGGGGACCGGGCGCAGGTGATTGCCCAGATCGCGGCAGACGCGGGACTGGGTCATGTCGACGACCTGCACGGACTCGTAGCGCGGCAAGCCGCCCACGGCCAGCAGCCACTGGGAGCAGGGGTCGGCCAGAAAGGGCAGGTGCTTGCCCACCGGCTGGGGGCCGGTGATGCGCCGCATCCAGCGCCGGGGCTGGAGGTCGGGGACCGAAAGGCGGACGCCGTTGCCGCCGTTGCCGAAGAGCCACAGGCCCTCGTGGTCCAGCACCAGGTAGCCGCCGTACTGGAGCTGTGGCGGGCGCAGGGTGAGGCGGCGGCACACCCGGCGGGTAGAGATTTCAACCTCCCAGAGAAAGATCCAGCCCTGGCGGTACAGGGAAAGGTAGAGGCGGTCCTTTCCCGGAATCAGGCTTTGGGTGGGGACGCATTCGAGCATCGACTGGGAGGGGTCGAAGGAGGCCAGTTCGTCGTCGGGGCCGGGGGACTCGTCTTGCCACAGGCGGAAGGCGCGGTCGATGCGCGCGGTCAGCAGGGCCTGTTGATTTCGCAGGCGCTCGCGTTCGCCGGGGTCCACATCGGCGCGATCGGCGAGCTGCCCGGCCAGGTCGCGGGCATCCAGCAGGGCCACGGCGGCGGGGATGGTGTCGGGGGCGGCGTCGGCCAGGGCGATCTCGCTTTTGAGCTTGTGTCGGAGGTCGGATTCCTCGACGCGGCGGTGGAGCGTGTGATGCAGGTCCTGTGCCGCGGCCTGTTCGGCGGCTGGGAGCAGGCGCAGGTCGGCCTCGCCCAAAAGGGCCAGGGCCTGCCTGGGGTGGGCGGCGCACGTGGCGGCGGCGACGCGATCCCGGGTGGCCTCTTCGCGCTTGCGGGAAAGCTGGCGCTGGGCTTCGATCAGCAGGCGTTTGGCGGCGGCGACGGGGCCGAGCAGGCGCTCGTGTTCGGTGAGCAGGGCCAGGGCGGCCTCGGGACGGCTGGGGCAAAGCTGTATGGCGGCGCACAGCGCGCCGGCTGCCTCGGCTGCTTCGCCGCCGCTGGAGCGTTCGGTGCGCATCTCGTCCAGCCAGTCGAAGTGGGGCAGGGAAAGGCGTTCGCGCACCCGGGCGCGCTGCGGCGGTTTCAAAAGCAGGTAGGCGACGAGGCCGGGACGCAGGTCATGCCGGGGGTCGGCGGGGCCCGGGGGGTGCAACTGTGCGCACACCTCGTCGACGCGGGCCGTCTCCCGTTCGGCGCGGAGCTGGATCTCGGCGGCGGCGGCGGCGGTCAGGAGCCGGGCGTGCAGCGGGTCTTTGGCGGGGCTGGGGGCGGACCAGCCGACGGGGCCGCCGCGCAGGCCGTCCTGGAAGTGCGAAAGGGCGAAGGCCCGCTCGCCGCGCGCAAGGGCCGCCTGGCCGGCGTCCAGGCAGGCCCGTGCATGGGTGGCGCGGCGATGTTCGGAGGACAGGTGCAGGGCGGAACGGGCGGTGTCGCTTTCGGGCCAGCGGGAAAGGACTGCGCGTGCGCGTTCCTCGGCGGCGGCCAGGTCCCCGGCGAAAAGGGCGCGGGCGATCTCTTCTTCCAGGGGCAGGCGCTGCCGGGCGCGGCGGCTGGCGATCTCCTCGGACAGGGACAGAAGGTCGGGGTGGGCCGGGTCGCACTCGCGGGCTTTTGCCAGGTGGTCCTCGGCGTCCTTGATGCGTTCCTGGCGCAGGGCGTGGGCCGACAGGACGGTGAAGACCTCGGCGGCGCGGGGGCTTTTGGTCTCGCCGGCCAGGCGCTGTGCCGTCTCCTCGTCGCCGCGTCTGGCGGCGGCCAGGCCGGTGAGCACGCGGACGTCGCAGTGGTGCGAGACGTCCTTGGACAGGACGTCCAGCAGGGCCAGGGCCTCGGCGTCGGCGGCCAGGTGGTCTACAAGGAGCGTCAAGAGGGCCACCGCGGGGCGCGGGGAGCCGTCGGAGTGGTGAAGGGCGCGGGTGAGGTAAGCGCGGGCGGCCTCGAAGTCGAACTCATCCTGCGCGGCCTTTCCCAGAGAGAGCAGATCGGCGACCGAGGAGTGGTGCCCGCCGGGCTCGCGGACGCGGCGCCGGGCGACCCGGGGCAGCGAGGCCGCGTCGGCGGCTTCGGCGGGATGCGCCTGATCGGAGGTGGTTCGGGGCGATCGTGCCGGTCGAGGGGCCCGCACGGGTCGGGGGCGCATGCGCATCGGTCGCGGGCCGAGGCCCCCGTCAATGATCACCGCGGAGGGGGCCTGGTCCGTGCCCTCATCCAGTTGCCGCCGCACCCACGATCGGGCATCCTCGTCGAGGGCGTCGATCCGCGCGTGGCACGCGCTGCGCCCGATGATGCAGTGCTGGAGGATGACGAAGCCGGCGCGGGGGCCTTCGCGCAACACCACCATATGTTCGCCGTGCGCGCGGATGAGGGCGCTTTGCAGCGCTGCTTTCAGGCCGTAGCGCCGCGCTTCCTCATCCCGGGGAAGGCCGATTCCAGTGGGGTTGACCCTGCGGATCAGGGCCAGAAGGCCCCGGGCATCCAGGGTCTGCCGTCCCCCGAGGATGTCCTGTGCCAGCGGGACGCCCCAGATCTCGGTCGTGTGAATTTTGCCCACCCCGCTCCTCCGTTGTAAGATTGGTGGTCCAACTTCTCAGCATTGTGACTCGGCCTTGGTTTTAGAACATCCGGGGCCCTGGGGTAAAGGGCCATCGTGCACAGGGCGAACACTTTGTTCGGGCCGCAAGGGCGGGTCTTGGCTATGATTCGCTGGCGAGAATGCTGCCGACAATCGTGGACGTGCACATCCTTTCCGGGAGCCGGGTCGGGCAGAAGGTACGCTTTCTGGATCCCGATCTGGTGCGCTTCGGCAGGCACCCGGTCTCCGAGATCACCTTCTCGCGCACCGAGGAGCTGACGGTCTCGCACCACCACGCGGAGCTGCGCCGCGAGGCTGGCGGCTATGTCCTGCACGATGCCGGTAGCACCAACGGCACGCTCCTTTACCCCGGCGGGGAGGCGGTGCGCTCGCTGGCGCTTTCGGGGGACACGGAGATCGAACTGGGCCGGGGAGGTCCGCGCTGCCGCATTCTGCTGAGCACGGCGGCCGCCCATCCGGGACCACCGGGACCGTCACTCGGAGAGACCACCCTGCTCCTTCCCCACCGGGTCGCGCCTGTCGAGGGGGTGGACGGCGAGCCGGGGCCTTTGACGCAGACCTTCGGCCGCTACCTGCTTACCGGCAGGCTGGGGGCGGGGGGCATGGCGGAACTCTACGCGGCGCGGCAGCGGGGCCTGGGGGGCTTCGATCGGGAGGTGGCCCTGAAGCTGATTCGCCCGGAACTCTATGAGGTGGCCAACGCGGCGTCGATGTTCCTGGACGAGGCGCGCATCATCTCGGAGATCAGCCACCCCAACGTGGTGCAGGTCCACGACGCGGGCGAGCACGAGGGGGTGCTCTTCATCGCCATGGAGTATCTGCGCGGGGTGACGCTGCTGCACCTGGCGCTGCAGGCGCAGGAGCCGGGGGAGGGGCTGCCGCCGGACTTGGTGGCGGCGCTGATCGCCCAGGCGGCGGCGGGGCTGCACGCGGCCCACGAGCTGCGCGACCGGGCCGGGCAGTTGCGCAACGTGGTGCATCGGGACGTGTCGCCGCAGAACCTGATGCTGACGCAGGACGGGCTGGTCAAGGTGATCGACTTCGGCGTGGCGCGGGCCGAGGGGCGGCTGGCGGGCACGGACGCGGGGCAGCTCAAGGGGAAGTACGGCTACATGTCGCCGGAGCAGGTGGCGGAGCAGCCGGTGGATCGGCGCTCGGACGTGTTTTCGCTGGGGGTGATGCTCTTCGAACTGTGCAGCGGGCGGCGGCTTTTTCTGCGGGACAACGACGCTGCGACGCTGTGGGCGGTCAGCCGGGGCGAGGCGCCGCCGCTGCGGCAGTTGCGTCCGCAGGTGTCGGCACTGCTGGAACGAGTGGTGCAGCAGGCGCTGGCGGTGGACCCGGCGGCGCGCCCGCAGACCGCCGCGGCCCTGGCGGAGTGGCTGCACGAGGTGGTCGCCGAGGCCGGCGGGCGCTTCGCCACCAGCGCGCTGGTGGTGCGCTACCTGATTTCGCGGGGGCTTTCGCTGACCGGGCCGCCGCCCAAGCCGCTCTCGCGGCGGCCGGTATCGGCGATGCCCCGCCGGCGCGCCCCGGTGGTATTCGCGGCGACGCCGGTGCCGGTGACCAAGGCGAAGATTGACACGGAACCGGGGAGCAGGCAGACGACCGAGGCAGGGCCGGAAGCAGCCATCGAAGCCCACCCGGAACCCGCCTGGATCGAGGCCATGAAGGAGACCCGGCCCCAGGTCCCCTTGGGCGACCCGCTTTCGCTGCCGCCGCCGGGTGAGGTGCTGACGACGCGGAGCGCGGCCGGGCAGCCTCTTTTCTTGCGCTCCGTGGTGCTCGATGCCGAGACCGATCGCCAGCCGGTGCCGCTGCTGCTCTCCGATGTGCCCGGCCTGCTGCCGGCGCCGCTTCTTCTCTCCATTCAAGCCGGCTCGCTGGCGCTGGAGGTCGATCGCGAATCGCGAAGCGACGCGGTTGTCGATCGCGAATCGCGAAGCGACGCGGTTGTCGATCGCGAATCGCGAAGCGACGCGGTTATCAATCGCGAATCGCGAAGCGACGCGGTTGCCGATCGCGAATCGCGAAGCGACGCGGTTGCCGATCGCCCCCCGGGCCTGTACCACGACGCCCACCGGCCCAGCACCCGGCTGGATAGCTACTTCTTCCCGCCCGCCGACGATGCCAGCTTCGACCTGGGCCACCGCAAATCGCGGGTGCTGACGATCCGCTACCACAGCGTGGTGCCGGACCTGCCCCAGGCGCCGCCGCCAAAAGACCATGACAGTGACGAAGGCGCCCTGCCACCGATGCTGCGCGTCACCGTCGCGGCCCTGGGCCTTGACCTGCACGTCCCGGGCGCCCCCAGGCAGGTGGTGGTCCTGCATACCCTGGATGCGGCCGGCGGCGCCATTCATGCCACCTGCATCGCGGTCTACTGAGAAAAACCCGGCCTGGGTCCCGGCCGGGCCGGCGCGGATTGCATTGTCCCTTGGGCCTTCGTCGGTCTATGATGTGCCGGCGAACCGGATTTCTTGCCGATTCAAGGAGCTTGCGGATGGCTACCCCGATGCGCACCCTGGCCAAGAGCGGCGCCCCCGCGATTCTGAGCGCCGTGCAGTCCAACGTCAGCTACGAGTTCTCCGCCGCGCAGGATCAGAAGGGGCAGATCGTCCCGGTGCAGGTGGGCAAGGGCAAGTTCGCCAAGGTCTACAAGGGCTGGCAGCGGTCGGCGGGGCGCAACGTGAAGCCCGTGGCCATCAAGGTGCTCCACGACTATGCCAGCCACTCCGCCGAGCGCCTGTTCAAGCAGGAGATCGAGCTGATCAAGGACCTGACCTCGGCCTCCAGCGTCAACATCGTCACCATCCTGGACGTGATGCACCTGGGCCCGATGATCATGTGCGGCTGCGGCAACATCTACCACCCGGCCTGCCCCCGCGGCTGCGACGTGCCCCTGCGCAGGAACGACAGCCCCGACAAGGACTTCCCCTCGCTGCACTGTATCAAGTGCGGCTACGAGCTGCCGGGGCAGTACATCAACGAACGGTTCGGGGAACTCTTCGTGTACCCGGCCAAGCCCTGCTGTCAGACGGGCTCGCGGGCCCACAGCGGCACCATCCTGTCCTTCGTCGACCGCGAGGCGGTGGTGATGGAGCTTCTGGAGAACAGCCTGGTGGATTTTTCCGACCGCCGCCGCAAGGTGGTGCACGGCCTGTGTACCCGGCACGGGGTGCACCTGGGGGATCGATCCGAGGTGGCGGGCCCGCTTTCCCGGGGCCTGGCGTTCGTGCGCGACCAATGGCAGCAGAACCACGACGAGGTGTTGCTGCACAAGGTGATGCTGCTGGAGAAGGTCCTCTTGATGGTGCAGCTGGCCGAGGCGGTGGCCTGGCTGCACGGCGAAAAGCGCATCGTGCACAAGGACCTGGCCCCGGACAACGTGATGATCCGCTTCATCGGCGATGAGGACGGCGGGGGCGACTGGCGCGGGGAGGCCGGCGCCAGCCTGCGCGAGACGATCAACGACATGGCCAGCTACCCGACGTTCCGGGTGCAGGTCATCGACTTCGGCCTGGCCGACAAGGACCAACTGTCCCGAAGCTGGTACGAAGACGAGGTCGGCGCCGGCAACATCAAGCAGCCCTATCTTTCTCCCGAAGCGCGCCTGCGCAAGATGCGGATCAACCGGCAACTGGAAGTGGACGCCGAGGCCCACCGCATTCGCGTGCCGCAGGAGCTGATGTCGCGGCTGATGGAGACGGACATCATCGCCGACGTGCGCGACAACGAACACAACCACGACATGGAGATAGTGAAGATCGAAAGCGGGCCGCCGGGGGAATGTTATGCCTACTTCAAGGGCGACCCGCCGCCGAACCTGATGAACCAGCAGTTCGAGCTGGTGCGTCGCCTGGGCGAGGCCCACGACATCTACGCACTGGGGGCGCTGTTCTACTACATCCTGACGGAGCAGCACGACGAGGTGGATCTGCTGAGTTCTCTGGTGGACTCGCTGCAGGACGAGCCCTGCGAACTGGTGGCCGGGGCGCTGCGCCATCGCAACAACTATGCCCGACGGCGCAACGCGATGCGCGAAAAATTCTGGCAGGACGAGCTGATGGCCCTGATCCTGCGGTCGATGGTGCGCGGCCAGCCCCAAAGCTTCGTCAAGCGGCGCATCGATCGCAGCGCGGAGCCGGCGCAACTGCTGCTGCGGGAGACCAAGCGCATCTTCCACGGCCTGCAGCAGGACATCCTGGCGGCGCCGCGGGTGTCGCGCATCCAGCGGGTGGCGATGGCCGGGGCGGCGTGCGGGGTGCTGGGGATCTCGGCGGGGTTGCTGGGGGTGATGGTGCATGGGGGGGGCGGGCCGGGGGAGGCGACGCTGGTCCCTAAGGGGCCGGTGATTCGTGCCTCGCCGACGCCGGTGCCGGTGCCCGTGATCATCCCAGGGCCAGGGCCAGGGCCGGGGAAGCCCGTGTCGCCGCGGTAGGCGATGGGGCGAAAGCGACACGTTTTCCCCAAAGCCGTGAATGCCTGTTGCTCTCGGCGCGCGGGTGCATAGACTACCTTCCATGGCTGATACGGAAAACAAGGCGCGCAGGCTCTTCGGGACGGACGGCGTTCGCGGGGTCGCCAACATTGAACCCATGACCACCGAGACGGCGATGCGGCTTGGCCGCGCGGTCTCGCACATCTTTCACCGCCCCGGTCACCGGGGCAAGATCGTCATTGGCAAGGACACCCGCTTGTCGGGGTACATGTTCGAGCAGGCGATGGCCGCCGGCATCTGCTCCATGGGGGCGGATGTGCAGCTCGTCGGTCCGCTGCCAACGCCGGGGATCGCCTTCATCACCTCGTCGATGCGGGCCGATGCGGGCATCGTCATCTCGGCGAGCCACAACCCCTATCAGGACAACGGCATCAAGATCTTCGCCGCGGACGGCTTCAAGCTCCCCGACACGGTGGAGACGCGCATCGAGGAGCTGATGCGGGGCAACGAACTGGACGCCGCTCGTCCGCCGGCCTCGGATGTGGGCAAGGCGGTGCGCATCGACGATGCCCGCGGGCGCTACATCGTGTTCCTGAAGAACAGTTTTCCCCGGCAGCGCACCCTCGACGGCTTCAAGATCGTGGTGGATTGCGCCCACGGGGCGGCTTACCGGGTGGCCCCGGCGGTGTTGCAGGAGCTGGGCGCCACGGTCTACACGCTGGGCGATGAGCCGGATGGCAAGAACATCAACGCTCACGTCGGCGCCCTGTACCCGGAGGCCATGTGCCAGGCGGTGCGCGACCTTTCGGCCCATGTGGGCATCGCCCTGGACGGCGACGCCGACCGGGTCATCTTCGCCGACGAGAACGGGAAGATAGTGGACGGCGACACCATCATGGCGCTCTGCGCCCAGCGCATGTTGGGCCGCGGGGAACTGCGCAAGAACACCCTGGTGGCGACGGTGATGTCGAACCTGGGCCTGGAGCGGGCCATGGCGGACATGGGCGGGCACCTTTTGCGCACCCAGGTGGGCGATCGCTATGTCGTCGAGGAGATGCGCCAGAACGGCTACAACCTGGGGGGCGAGCAGTCGGGGCACCTGATCTTCCTGGATCACATGACCACCGGGGACGGGATGATCGCCGCCTTGCAGGTGCTTTCGGTGATGCTGGAGAAAGAACGGCCGCTTTCCGAGCTGTCGACGGTGATGCGGTCGTACCCCCAGGTCCTGATCAACATCCAGGTCAAGGAGAAGCGGCCCATCGACGACCTTCCCGAGGTGAAGCGGCTCATCGCGCAGGTCGAGCAGCGGCTGGGCAACGATGGGCGGGTGCTGGTGCGCTACTCGGGCACCGAGCCCAAGGCCCGGGTCATGATCGAAGGTCCCGACGAGGCGACGATCAATATGTTCGCCAACGAGATCTCCCAGGCGCTGGTGCGGGCCTGCGGGGCGGGTTGAGCCAGCCCCGAATCTAGGATATCATGAGGGACCATGCCGAACCGCGTAGAGGCAGCGTGACGACAGACAAGGCCCGGGCAGGCGCATGAAGTTCTCCTGCGAGCAGTGCAAGACCAAGTACTCCATCGCAGATGAGAGAGTCCGCGGCAAGGTCCTCAAGATCCGCTGCAAGCACTGCTCCTTCATCATGACGGTCCGCGAACAGGAGCCGTCCAAGGGCCGGGAGAAGGGGGCGCTGGAGCGGGCCATGGACCGCGCCCTTTTGGCCCCACCCGCGTCGGCATTCCATCAAAGCGAGAGCACGCTGATCGGGACGCCGGAATCGCTTTTCCCCGGCAGCAGCGTGACGCCGTCGAACGGCGCGCTTTTGGAGTGGCACATCTCGGTGGACGGGGTGGCGCACGGGCCGCTGGAACTGCGGGCGCTGGCGCAGCGCATCGTCAGCGAGCGGGCCGCCGGAGACCGCGAGGTCTTCGTGTGGCGCGACGGGTTTGACGATTGGCTGCTGCCCGAGGAAGTGGCCGACGTGTGGGCGGCGATGGAGAAGCTGCGTCCGGGCCTGCCGCGGTCGCTAGCGGTGGTGCTGTCGGCGCCGTTGTCGGCGTTGGCCCCGATGGCGCCGCTGGACAAACCCAAGACCACCGAGCCGGTGGACGCCGTGGAGTCCTTCGAGTTTGCCGATGAACCGGTTACCACCGCCCGGCCCCGCCCGGCCGGGCTGGTGTCGGGGCCCAAGGGCGGGCTTTTGGGGTTCAAGGCCGCGCCGATCGGGGCCAAGACTACGCTTCCCAGCCTGAAGGTGGCGCCGCCCGGCCTGAGGCCGCCGCCGCTCCCTTTCGAGATGGACGAACTGTCGCCGGTAAGGTCCGCGCCGGTCAAGCTGGCACCGACGGTCTCCGCGGCCCGGGAGTCGCGGACGGCGGCAGCGGGGCCGCCCCCGGATGTCTCGTCCTCCAGCCAGTCGATCAACGTGGCCCTGGCGAGCCTGGAGGATCTGGAACCCCCGGACTTCGCCGCGGCGGCAAAGAAGGACGCGGACCGGGTGAAGGGCGCCGGGGCCCCCTGGGCGGCGTCTGTCGAGGCGGTGAAGAATGGGAATGCGTCGGCCGCTCCGCACGGGGTGGGCGCCGGGCTCGGGGACGATGGGCATCTGCTCATCTCGGAGCCGTCGCAGCTCATCGACCTGTCCTCGCTCATCGGGGCGGTGCCGGCTTCGAGCCCCGCGGGGGGCGGCGACATGGCCCTGCCCGGCGTGCCCGAAACGCCCCGGTTTTTGCCTTCGTCTTCGGTGCTGGTGGTGGCGGGTCCGGCCCCGGTGGACTCGACCCGGCAACTGAAGCTGGTGCTGATCGGGGCGATGGGAATGGTGGTGCTGCTTCTGGGGACCGTGGCCTACCTGCTGTTGCATCGCACGGGAGGCGGAAACGACACCGCGGTCGAGCGGCGGCCGGAGAGCAAGGCGGTTAACGATCATCCGGTGGGGGTGTTGGACGACCCGGCGCAGACGACAGTGCCGGCTTCCGATGGGGGGGTCAAGAAGGCGCCGGTGGTCAGGAAGGCGGTCAAGCTGCCTGCGGCGGCCAACGGAAAGGGGCAGCTCAACGGCAACGCGGCGACGCTGGCCAAGCTTTACGAGGAGAGTGGCGGCACCGCGCCGAACTTGCCTGCGTCCGCGCAGGGCGTCGGCAGCCTTGGGGGCGGCGCCTCGGAGGCGGAGCTACAGGACGTGATGCGCAAGAACCAGAAGTCGCTGTCGGTGTGCTACGACCGCACGCTCAAGCACGACGACTCGTTGCGACATGCGCGGATCGACGTGCACGTACGCGTTGGCATCTCCGGCACGGTGACCCACGTGAGCATCGGCGGGCCCTACGCCAGCAGCGAGCTGGGCACGTGCATGCAGCAGACCATCCGGCGCTGGCACTTCCCTCCCTCGGACAGCGACTACGAGACCCAGTTCCCGCTGATCCTGACCGCGAACTGAGCGGGCCACGGTGAGACTGCCCGGATCGGCAAGAAGATGAGAGCGGAGGACCCGGGGTTCGGGGTCTACGTCCACTTCCCCTACTGCCGCAAGCGCTGCCCCTATTGCGATTTCGCCGTATCGGCCCGGCGGGACATCCCTCACGAGCGTTATCTGCGGCAGGTGCTCGATGAGCTGGCGCTGCGGGCGGGGCTTTTTCCCGGGCGCCGCGCACGGTCGGTGTACTTCGGCGGTGGCACCCCATCGCTGTGGCGGCCCGAGTGCGTGGGCCGGGTGATCGCCGCGGTGCTTCTGGCCTTCCCGCCGGAGGACGGCGCCGAGATCACCGTGGAGTGCGACCCCAAGGATCTGGAGGATGAGGTGCTGGCCGCCCTGCGTAAGGCGGGGGCGAACCGCATCTCGCTCGGCGTGCAGTCGCTGGAGGACCGCCACCTGGTCCAACTGGGCAGGTTGCATGATGCCCGCGAGGCGATCGGGTCGGTCGCGCGCATTCGCCGCGCCGGCTTCGACAATCTTTCCCTGGACCTGATGATCGGCCTGTGCGGCCAGAGCCAAAAAGAGCTGCAAAAAGACCTTGCCGGCATGCTGGCCCTCGCCCCGGATCACGTATCGCTTTACCAGCTTACCGTGGAGCCGCGCACGGCGCTGGCGGCGGCGGTACGAAAGGGCCTGCTGCACGTCCCCGAAAACGATGTGCAGGCCGACTTCTATGAGGCGGTCCACGACATCCTCACTGCGGCGGGCTATCTGCACTATGAGATATCGAGCTTCGCCCGCAACGGGAAAATGGACCGGCGGGCCGTGCACAACCGCCTGTACTGGACCTCGGGAGAGTACCTGGGCCTCGGGGTGTCGGCGCACTCCTTCCGGCGGTTGCCCGATGGCAGCGGCGAACGCTTCGCCAACCCGCGCGGCGTGGAGGACTACCTGGCGGGCCCGAGCGCCGCGTTGCGCCATGCCGCTGTGCTGGGCGGCCCGGCTGCGCATCCGCCGCCGGAGACGGACCCCAGTCTCGCGTTGTATGAGCACCTTTTGCCCGATGCCCTGGCCCGCGAGGCCCTGTGGCTGGGCCTGCGCCAGCTCACCGGCCTGTCCCGCGCGCGCTTTCACGGCCTGCACGGGTACGATCCGGTGGTCGGCCAGGGCGAGAAGATCGAGCGTCTGAGGTCCCAGGGCCTGCTCGACGTGGACGGCGACCTCCTGCGCCTGAGCCGCCGCGGCGTCCTTCTGGCAGACGAGGTCGGCGTGCAGCTTCTCTGAACGCGACCCGCCGCCACGTCCGCTCCGAGGACCTTCAGTCCCGCTGGCTCGATTCCGGGACCTTTGAATCGATGAACTGGCGCTTTGGCCGGGTTTGGCTGCCTTGACCCCATGGCCGGTGGAGGGGGACACCACCTTGGGTGGAGGGGGACACCTCCATGGGTGGAGGGGGACACCACCATGGGTGGAGGGGGACACCACCATGGGTGGAGGGGGACACCACCAAACATGGGGGTATGGCCTTGAAATCCAGAACTGGGTGCTGATAACCAGGGGATGTACAGCCAAAACCAATCCATGTTCGCCGACGATCGCATCATCGGCATGTTCTGGCAGCTCCGCGACCTTCACGGCGACCTTCTCGACGGGCGGCTTGACCGCATCGAGCGCAAGAGGCTGGGCGGGCAGCTTTCCCCGATCGGCCCCGGCCTGATCGTGACCCTGGCCGTGCAGACGAGCCGGCAACCCGACCTTTTCCCCGATACCCCGGCCTCGTCCGAGGCGCTGCTCGCCGAGCAGCGGGTCGCCTCCGCCTGGCTCCTTCTGCGCAACCGCCTGAATGACATGGCGCAGCTCGCGTCCGATGCCCATCTGACCGCGCAGGCCCGGGTCAACAGCAAGGCACTGCCCTTCGTCAGGAAGGCCCTGGCAGAGCAACCGCCGCTCGCGGTGAAACGCAGCGACGCACCAGCCCGCAACCTGGCCCTCTTCCCCGCCTTCTTGTGCCTGGTCTCCTACTACCGAAGCCAGGAGAAGACCCGGGCCCGCAATCAGGCTGCCGCCGCAAAGGCCGCCAGTCCAGATGCCGCCGCCGCCAGCCCGGATGCACGATCACGGAAGCTTACTCCATCCCCGCCCCCCAAGCATCCAGAGAAACTGCGTGCCGAAGCGGACCTGGGCACCCATGATCGCCAGGAAATTCTGCACGGCTTCCATGACTATCTGACATCCCGGTACCGGACATCCCCCATGCAAGACCTATACGCTCGCGAAGATCCTGCACACATTGCGCAAGATGACTTCTGGTAGGCCCGATCTTTCCGCGAATTCTCTTGTTCCAGGCCCGCCTTTGTGCTGAGGTACCGACAGAATTTCCACCAGGTGACCCGATGAACATCGCGAACCAAGACCGCACCTTGCTAAACCTCTTCGCCAGCATCATCGAGAAGCGCGGGCCCGATTACGGATATGCCCTGAGCGCGACGACCGATGCGCTATGGCACGGGCAGGATCGGGCCCTGGCCCTCTATCAGAAGACCCTCGTACTCCGGCCGCAACCCAATGGGCCGGTAAAGATTTTGGGGAATCGATTTCCCAACTTGCAGGGAGTCTGCTCGCTTTTCGCCCATGGGCTTGCGCAGCACCCGGACATCGCCGATGAGATCCAGGCCGCCCCGGAGACTTTTCACGATGCGGTGACCCTCGATCAGGCCGTGGGCCGGCAAGTCTTCTCCGGTCAGCTCCTCGCAGGCGGCGGTGCCGTCGGGGAGGCCCTGACCGGGGCCCTCTCGTACGGGCTGAGCGAGCGCCTCCTGGCCTGGGCCACGGGACACACCACCGACCCGAAGACCCCGGCCGCGATGCGGGCCAACTTCGCCATGATCTTTCAGCAACCCCAGGAAGCCCTCTTGTCGTGGAACAAGAACCTGGGGGCCAAGGAGGCCTCGGCTCCCGGGCCGGGGAAGGCGGTCCTCTCTCGTCTGGTCGAATCCGTCCTGGCCTACACCCCCGACGCCAAGGGCCCCGACGGGACCTTTGGCCAGGCGCGGACGATCGAGGAAAGCGCCGCGAAAAAGAGGGTCCCCAATGGCGGCCTCATCCCGCTGCACGCGACGATGAGGCGCATAACGCTGGATCCGATGCTCCAGTTCGTGGACCTGCACACGGCGGGGTCCTCCATCGACGCGGTGCTGGCGCAGGACCCGGAGGCGCTGAATGCGATTTGCCTGGAGCTGGCGATCCTGGTCACCGAACTGGTCCCGGTCCTGCTTATCCCTCCGGGTGACAAGGCCGTCTTCGCGCGTTACGACACCCACCTGCTCTCTTCGCTGCTCACCGATGTGATGGACTCCCTTGCCATCCTGGGGATGTCCCCCACCCCCATTGTCTTGCCACCCTGGGCGGGACAGATCAACGGGCTGTTCACCAGGCGCGGGCTTTACGCCGGGCTGCGGTTCCTGGGGATCTGCATCGCCAACGCGGGCCTGGACCAGCGCACGATCGTGGGGCAGTTCCTGGTGTTCCTGCTCAACAGTGGGATCGCCGCGCTGGATCGGCGCATGAGCGACCCGGGCCTTTCCCCGGGGGCCGGGGACCGATTGCTGATGAGTTTCGCCCCGGCGCTGGTGGAACTTGACAAGGTGCTGGCGTACCCGCAAGAGCGGAAGGATGAGCTGACCTCGTTGCGTGAAAAGCTGGCGGAGGAGGCGCAAGAAGCCACGGCGGATGCAGAGATGGCGCAAACGGCGATGTGCCTCCGGAACGATCTGGTCTTTTCGCGCAAGGAGCTTTACGCCGCGGCCCTGCACTACCAGGAGAAGCAGAAGGCGGAACCGGCTTCGCAGGTGCTTGCCGATCTTCGGCCGACCCCCTCGGCGGGACCGCGGATCTTCTGATCTCCTCGTGCTACATTCAACAGGATGAGTCCCTGGAAAGAGCAAGATGACCCGTTGTTTCGCGGGGACTCGGTAGCGATCATCGAGCCACCTCAGCCATGGGCAGACCCATCACTGGTCCGGCACATCCTGCAGCTGGATGGTCCCGGCCAGGAGGCGCCGTATCTGTCTACCACGGAGTCTGAGCAGACCGCGCGGCAGTTCGCGCTCCCTGCCGGTTTCGTCCATGGCACCGTAGTGCCCCTTGTGCGCACCGCGCGGATTGGGTATCGAGGTCGCCTTGAGCTTCTGCAACTCTTGGTAGGAACGGGGAAGGGCAAGGCGCACTGGCACAGCCCAGCGGAGGTCAAGCGCGCGGCGCAGCTGGTCGAGCAGCATGCCGAGCACCTTCTTGATGTCACCCTGTGCGAAGAAGCTCCGCAAGCTCTGAGGCAGACGCTCCAGCAGGTGTTCACTTTGAGAGGACGAGTATGAACCTGCATTCGTGCGCGAACTGCTTGCACAACGGCCTTCAGTACGACTCGATTGGCAGCCGGCTGGGCTACTGCACGCTTCATCAATTCGTCTTGCGCAAGTCAGACCATTTGACGTGTGGGCAGCAAAGGCGGAAGGACCTCCTCCAGATCAGCGCCGACCGCGCGGCGAAGAGACAATGCGAGCTGTTTCCCGCCTATGAAATCGTCAGAGTGGACGGCGAGCGGCTCAACGGCTCAGAGGCCGAGTATCTCAGCAAGGATCGATCGCTGCTCCAGGAGACCGTCAGCGCGACGGTAGCGGAATATCGTCGGTACGCCCGCATCGCCACCTTCGCGCAGCTTCGTCGGACGCCAGGCGCTCGCGCCGACCTGGCCCTCGCGAGTCTGGGCCGGGTCTACGTGAAGAACTGCATGACTTTAGACCAGAAGTGGACCACGGGCATCAACCTGTTCTGGTGGGTGCGGGAACGCTGCGAGAACGAGACCGAGCCCGATCTTCGCTACGAGCACGACATCCGCTATGAGATGCCCTGTGCTCCCGAGCGTCAGCTCGGCCTTGCCAAGGGGTCCCTGCTTATGCTGCGCCTCTCGTTTCTGTCCGATGTAGGTACCTACGCCATGCAGAGTCCGCAACGAGAAGAGGATGATGCCCTCGTGGTTCGCGAGGCCAGCGAGAGAGTCGCGACGCTGAGTTCCCTGGCGGATGACGCCGCCGAGGCGACGGGGACCGAGTGGCAGCAAGTGCGCGACTGGCTGCGGGATGTGGGGCTGAAGCGTATCGATGCAGCGCTCCCCCGGGCTGACTACGAGGCCATCCAGACCGTGGTCCACCGCGACCCCCTCCCCCAGTGAACGCAAGACCAGCAGCCTGCGGTGTTCGAGGACTCTGTATCCACGGCTCCCCCTGGATCTCCGCCACCGGCGTCTAAACTTGCCCCTTGCTCCCGGGTCAACACGGTGTAGGCTTCGGTTCATGGTCGACAAGCTGATGTTCAGCGACATGACCTGGGAAATCTTGGAGGACAAGCATGGCATCCAGGTGGATGACAAGCAGGCGCTCTTCGCTGCCTGCCCACCGGTGGAGCCCAGCGCGGTCCTGCGGGAGAACATCAAGCGGGGTCTCCGCTCCCGTCTGGTCAACGAGCGGGCCCGCTCCACCCGGCTGGTGGACCCGGTCCTGGGGGAGTTGGAGGCGTTGCGACCAGAGAAGATCGCGACTCTCCAGGAGGCATCCCTGGAGGCCAAGGGCATGGAGGGCCTGTGCGGCAACCCGGACTTTTTGATCACCGCGGGCAGTTCCACCAAGCTCACCCCGATCATTGCCATCCTCGAAGCCAAGCGGGACAACATCGATGCAGGGCTGGCTCAGTGCGCCGCGGCACTCTACGCGGCCTACCTGCTGAACCAGGGCCGCCTGAGCCAGGTCTTTGGCTGCGTCACCACCGGCACAGACTGGAGGTTCTTGAGCTTCCATGGTGAGACCAAGCGCGTTGTGCTGGACTCCGACCTCTACTTCATCGTGGAGCCGGCCCGCCTCCTGGGCGTTCTGTGCTACATGGTGGACACCTGCCTCGCCGCGCTGGAAATCACTGCCCAGGCGGCCCACTGAGAACAAGTCGAGAGCACGCGCTCAGCGTCCGCGGTAGGGATCGAACTGGGGCTGTCCTTCGCGGGCCTCGGCGAAGCGAGACAGTTCCTCGATGGTATAGCTCAGCGGCGATCCCTGGGGCATGTGCTTGCGGACGTAGGCCTCGATCATCCGCCGCGCCTTCTGCCCGGTGCTGTTCGGCTTGTCCTTGTCGTCGGATGACTCGACCCAGCGTTCGAAGATCTCCCGCCGCCGCACCGCCGCCGGCCGTTGCGTCGTCCAGATCTCATCCAGTTCGGCTGGCAGCGAGGAAAGGGCGCCATCCATCCCGGTTTGCGTGGTCTTTCCCCGCAGCTCGTCGCGGGTCTTCTGCGTGAACTCCACGAAGTGCCGCTTCTCCGCGCCATACGGGTCCTGCTTGTGCCCGCGCATGACCAAGTCCGTCAGGTCGAAGGTGAACGTGCCGCCTTTCTGCACCCCGATCGGCCCGCGGTCGTCGAAGGTCAGCGCCCCGTCCGCCCCGATGTGCGCAGTGAAGTGGCTGCCGTCGAACTTGAACCCGCCGCCCTTCTCCGGCACCAGCAGGAAGTCGGGCTCCTTTTTCACCTCCAGGCGCTCGTCCTTCAGCAGGCGGTTGGGCCCCTTGGGCACCGCCGCTCCAGGTGCTCCCGCGCCGCCAACGCCGAGGTTTTTTGGGAACAGTTCGATCGGCCCCTTTTGCGGCGGCCCTGTGACGCCGGGCATCTTGTCCGTGGGCGGCTGCACCGGGACCTCGATCGCCGGACTGGTCTGGTCCAGGGGGGACTTTCGCGCCACGGGTTGCAGCAGGGAGGGCAGGGGACGCGACCGCGGGGGCTCCTGTTCCGGGGTCTCGGGCTTCGGGGGTTCTTTCGGGGGCGGCGGCAGCTTTCGCTTGACCACGTCCATCTCCACGACATGCCGGCGGGACGGCGGCGGCACCGGCGGCTGCAAGTAGGCCCAGAGCAGCAGGCCCAGATGAAGGCCCAGCGCCAGGACCATGGCCACCCACATGCGCCGTGAAATGATCCCCCGGGCGTCGGGTTCTCCGACGGGGGCAATGCTCACGTTGGGGTGACGATCGGAGTGGGAGCGCCTGGGCGGGCGCTGCCCGCTCTCTCCTGCGGCTCGCATCGATGGAACTATGGCACAGGTCGGGCCGAGGCGCACCCCCGGCGTCCGTCCTTCCCAGCGGCGCGGCAGTAAAGGCAGTTCCCCCGCCGAGTCCGTGATACATTGATGTCGTGGCCAAGTTAGGGCCCGGTGCCCGCGTCGGAGATCAGTTCAGCCTGATTCGCAAGATTGGCGAAGGGGGATGTGGCGAGGTATATCTCGCTGAACAGACCACCCTCGGGCGCAACGCGGTGGTGAAGCTGATGCACCCCGAACTGTCCCGCGACCCGTCCTATGTCGCGCGGTTCCGACGGGAGGCGCAGCTTGCCGCCAAGCTGACGCACCACCACACCGCGGCCATCTACGCCTTTGGCGAGACCCCCGAGCGCGTGTTGTGGATCGCCATGGAGTACATCGAGGGCGAAAGTCTGCACAATGTCCTGGCCAAAGACACCGCCAGGCAGGTGGCCGATCTGCTGGTCCCGGTGGGGGATGTGCTCGATCGCGCCGGGGTCCTGGGCATCATCCACCGCGACGTGAAGCCGGACAACATCATCGTCTCGCCGGACGGCGGGGGGCGCCGCGCCGTGCTCCTCGATTTCGGGCTGGCCCGGCCGATGGAGGACAACGACAAGCTGACCGCGGTGGGCGTGGCCGTGGGTTCGCCGACTTACATGTCCCCGGAACAGGTCTTCGGCCCGGTGGTGGACAGCGCCACCGATCGCTACGCGCTGGGCATCATCCTGTACATCGCGGTGGCCAAGCGGCCCCCGTTCCGCCATGACGATCGGGTGCAACTGGTGCTGATGCACAAGCGCCAGCCCGTGCCCGCGCTCCACTCGATCGTCTCGTCGATCCCGGTGGGGCACCCCTTAGACCAGTTTTTCACCAAGGCGCTGGCCAAGCAGCCCCAGGACCGCCACCCCTCCGCCCGGGAGATGGTCACCGAGTTCGTCCAGGCGCTTGAGGAGGCCCAGGTCTCGGAGGTCGTGTCGGTCTCCGTCCCGGCTGCACCGATCCCAACTCCTCCACGGCCGCCCGCGGGACCGGCACGTGGATCGGTGGCACCGGGGACCCTGGGTCCGCGTCGTGCGCCGCCCCCGACCCCTTCGGGTGGCATCGGCAACCGCCCGACCCTGGCCTCGCGGATGGAGCCCCTGGTGGGGGGCACAAAGGCAAGTGGGCCGCGGCCCACCCTGTCTCCAGCTTTCACGCCCCGCGCCGTCGCCCCGGGCCGGATTCAGTCGCCGGCCTCCGCGGATACGCCGGTGGACGGAACGGCCCGGCAAAACAGCGATCCGACCTTGCTGGCCCCCAAGGAGGACGATTCCAACGACAAGGACACCGAGCCCGGCCAAAAGCGCCTCCTCATGACCCTTTTCGGCAGCGACAAGCGCGTCGATGTCCTGTGCGCCAGCGAGGCCACCCTGGGCAAACACCGCGACTGCGACGTCGTCTGCCGCGCCTTCCCGACGCCGGAACAGGACGCCATCACCCACGGGGTGAGCCGCCAGCATGCCAAGCTCAAGGTGATCGGCGGCAAGCTCATGATCGAGGACCTGGCCAGCCTGAACGGCACGTTCCTCGACGACAAGCGCCTTACCGGCAGCCCCGTCCCCCTCTACGACGAGGCCCGCGTGCGTCTGGGCCCGGTCCTGACCCTCGAGGTCCGGCTATTCCGCGGCGGTGCCGCGCTCCTGCGCCGCGTCGATCCCTACCACGGCGACTACCCCCCCACGCTTCTTTTGTGGGACAAGCTGGCTTTGGGCGAGCCGGCCCTGGCCATGGTCCCGGCGACAGGTGACTCGATCACCCGCTGGGGCAATCTGTCCAAGGGCCGCGAGGAAGGCGATTTGTGGTGGGGGGGGCCGGTGGCGGTGAACTGGCAGCGCCAGGGTCGCCAGCCGTCTCGGCCGCAGGCCCTCCAGCCAGGCGATCGCCTGGTCCTGGGGGTTTGTGTTGTAGAGTGGCAAGCAGGCCCCAAACCCGGCCTCGGGTGAACAGAAGCACCTGGCCGGGCAGATTTTGGCGTACCTCCTCTCTCCGTCGGTCACGTACAGTAGTACGCTCCCTCGGTCGCTGCGGGGGTGCGCCAAAATCTGCTCCGGCCATGTGCTTCT
>JBBRLA010000056.1:0-21120 GCA_038231615.1 Polyangia bacterium
CGCTACCGCAACCAGCCCTGGGCCGCGCGCATCGGCCTGGATAATCTCACGGACGACGAATGGCAGTCCCACCTGGGCGCCCTGCGTCCGCTGCCAGACAACCTGTCAGAGGCGCTCGCCCTGCGCTACCACGGCCACCAGTTCCGTCATTACAATGCCGGCCTGGGCGACGGCCGAGGTTTCCTTCACGCCCAGCTCCGCGACCCGGTGGACGGCCGCCTCCTCGATCTGGGCACCAAGGGCAGCGGACGCACCCCCTGGTCGCGCACCGCCGATGGGCGCCTGACCTTGAAAGGCGGCGTGCGCGAGGCTCTATGCACCGAGATGCTGGAGGCCCTGGGGGTTTATACCAGCAAGACCCTCTCGATCATCGAGACCGGCGAAGAGCTGATGCGCCACGATGAGCCCTCGCCTACCCGGGCGTGCGTGCTGGTCCGCCTGTCTCACGGCCACCTGCGGTTCGGCAGCTTCCAGCGCTTGTTCCACCTGCACGAACCCGAGCCCCTTGCGCGCCTGTGCGTTTTCGCCATCGAATGCCACTTCCCCGAACTCGCGAAGATGGCGCCGGGGCCCGAGCGGATCGAGTCGCTCTTCCGCGCCGTGTGCCGCCGTACCGCGGTGCTCTGGGCCAGCTACTTCGCCGCCGGGTTTGTGCATGGCGTGCTCAATACCGACAACATGAACATCACGGGCGAGAGCTTCGACTACGGCCCGTACCGATTCTTGCCGCGCTACGATCCCGCCTTCGTCGCGGCCTATTTCGACGAGACCGGCCTCTATGCCTTCGGTCGGCAGCAGGAGGCCATGCTGTGGAACCTGCAGCGCCTGGCCGAGGCCCTTTCGCCCCTGTGCCCACCCGAACGCCTGAACCTGTGCCTCTCTGACTTTTTGCCCCTGTCCTTCCGCCTTTGCCATCAGCATTTCCTTCGTCGCCTGGGCGTAAAACCGCGTGATCCGGTGCAGGATTCGGTGCTCTGCGCCCATTGCCTGTGCTTTCTCGACGAATCCAAGATGAGCTACGATCGATTCTTCTTCGACTGGTACGGGGGCCTGATCAGCCAGGACCGGGCCCTCCGCGGCCCGGCGGCGGTCCACTATCGGGGCGATCGCTTCGCCGCCCTGCGATCGCAACTGCAAACGTATTCCGCGGCCCATCCCGATCGCCTGGCCGATCCCTACTTCCAGGGCTTGCCCTGCACCCTGGTCATCGACGAGATCGAATCCCTTTGGCAAGCCATCTCCGAGCGGGATGACTGGTCCGCCTTCGAGGGGAAGGTCGACGCCATCCGCGCGATGGGCCGGGCCACCGGCCACGCCGCCGCCGACCCCGAGACCGCCCCGTCACCGGAACCCTTTCGTTCAATTCACGACAGATAAACCGGCGCTCAGGCCATGTCCAGGCGTTCCATCTCCGCCCGCAGTTTGGCCAGGGCCTGCCCCTCGATCTGGCGGATGCGCTCCCGGGACAGGTCATACTTGTCGCCGATCTCGCGCAGCGTGAACGAGCGGTCCTCCTCGAAGCCGAAGCGCCAGCGCAGGATGGAAAGCTCGATTGGCCGGAGCACGGCTTGCATCATCTGCACGACGGTCTGGTTCATCTCGATGTCGCCCAGCACCTCCGCTGCGGAGGGCTGATCGCTGCCTGGGTCCTGGAAAATCTCCAGCAGGTCCCGGTCGTCCTCGCCGGCCAGCGGCCGATCCAGGGAAACCGAGCGGTCCCTGGCGTAGATCCGCACCTTCTCGATCTTTTCGACCGAGATCTTGGTCTCCAGCGAGATTTCCTCATCGCTTGGCTGGTGCCCGAGCTGGCCGTCAAGGACGTGCTCTGCCTTGGCGATGCGCGAGCGGGCGTCGATGAGGTGCACCGGCAACCGCACTGCCCGGCCCTTGTCCGCCAGCGCCCGGTTGATCGAGTGGCGGATCCACCAGCAGGCGTAGGTCGAGAACTTGACCCCACGTCGGTGATCGTAGCGCAGAAGGCCCTTCATCAGCCCGATGTTGCCCTCCTGGATGAGGTCCGAGAAGGACAGGAGGTCCCGCCGGTAGCGCCGGGCAATCGCCACCACCAGCCGCAGGTTGGCCTGGATGAAGGCGTTGCGCGCGGCGGCCGCCGCCTGGTTCAGGCCGTCCACTCGATGCAGGTACGCGGCGAAGGCCGATCCGCTGGCCTTGAAGGGCGCGTCCCCTCCCGCCTCGGCGCCGTGGAGATACTCAATTGCCAGATCGGCGTGGCGGCGATCCGCATCAAGGGTACGTAGGCGCTCGGCTGCCTGTCGCAGGATGCGCTGCTGCTTGGCCTTCTGTGCCGGGCCGAACAGGGGGCCGGCCAGACGGCGCAGCGCCCGGAGGTCCGCCTGTAGAGACGAGGGCGACGTCTCGGTGCCCTGGGGCGGCGGCGTTGAGGCGATCAGGTCGAGGACCGTGCCCACCGCGGGCCCGTGAGACAGGATGCACGCCCAGAGCTGGATCTCCAGTTCTTCGATCCCCTTCACCGCCCGCAGCTCCTCGGCCGGCTTCAGGATGCCGTAGTGAGACAGGTCGCGGAAGTAGGTCGTCAGGGTGGTCGCGGTTTCCAGCGAGCCGGAGTCGCGAGCCGTCGGCGTCACCTCGTCCGGCGGGCCGGCGGGCAGATCAAGTTCCACCGGCGAGTCATTCTCGAGCAGATCGGGTACGCCCTCCCAGGCCGTGGCCGGGTTCGCCACCTCGAGGATGAATGGCGCTCCGCTTCGCTGCACGCCATCGGAGAACGGCGCTCCGTTTCGCTGCGGCGTGCCATCGGAGGACGGCGCTCCGCTTCGCTGCGCGCTATCAACCGCGACCTGCCGCAACGGCCTGCGGGCCCGGGCCTTGGTTTCCTTTACACCGTGGGCCTTGGGGTGGCCGACACCGTGGGAATTCTGGATTCGCTTGGCTGCTAGGTTCGTTTGCATGGGTCACTCGGCTCTCAGCGAGGCACGCAAGTCCCCCCGACCTCGTGCTCGTCTTGGAGCATTCGATGTCACAGCCTCGGTTCCTGCTCCACCCGGCACCTGTACCGATGGCCAGTTTACAACTTATGAACGATTCTTTCTTTGTCAACTCAAGTTGTTTAACTGAGATGCGCCCTTACGGCTGAGCATCACGAACATTTTGGTTGGACCAATATGGGGGCCGGCGGTTGCCCGGAGAAAGGCAGGATTTGAAAATCTTCCAGGCCACCAGGCAGGGTTTCGCCTGGAAGCTGATTTTAGGCGCGACTCTTGCGCGGACGCACGGCAGGGGCTTGGGGGGGCGGTACATCCCGCAGCAGCGCCTCCAGCGTAAGCGCCATCACCCGTCGGGCGGCAGGCACCGTCAGCTTCTGCTGGGACCGCAGGGTGTCCCAGAAGGCCCAGCTCGCCGCCGAGATCAGCGCCGCCCCCAGGGTCCGCCGCTCGGCCAGGGGCAGGGACGCCAGATCGGGGGCGAAGCACTGCGTCACCTGGGCCCGCTGCATCTTGCGCAGCACCGAGAGCATGTTTGCGATGAGCGCCGAAGTGCTCTCCTGCATGATAGCGGCCTGTTCGATGGGCGTGATGATCTCGAAGAGATGCGCCCGCTGATCCACCAGCAGGTTCATCCGCTGCTCCCGGGTCAGCTCGTCGGAGATCGGGGCCGTGCTCTCGATGGCCCGGTAGCTCTGCCGCTGCATCAGGTCGCGCAGGATCGACTGCATGTCCGAGAAGTGGTGGAACACCAGGCGCAGCGAGACCCCGGCCCGATCGGCGATGCGCGGGGCGGAGGGGTTCAGGTTACCCTCCTGCAAAAGGGACCACAGCGCCCGCAGGATGGCGTCCCGGGCGCGGGCGGAGCGGGCCCGGCGGCCATCGATCTTTACCTCGGGCTGGCCCTCGGTGACGGTCGCGGATTCGTAGGGCTCCATAAGGGCGATCTTCGGACGGGCCCGGTCTTTCTCCTTCCCCTGGGCCTTGCCCTGGATGCGAGACTTTCCCTTGACCTTGGTCGACGGTCGAGTCCCGGATTTGCCTTGCGGTTTGGCCGGGGCCCTGGAGGATTCCTGTTGTGCGGACAGAATTCGTGCGGAAGGCGGCATGGGCGGCAGTGTAAACGACCGCTGACGATAGAATCACCTATATTCTACATTCGAGCGCTGCTGAAGTGCTCGAAAGCCTTCTGATCGCCCCTTCCTGCTTCCTTTGGAGGCCGTGTTGTGCCTGCAAGCGGCTGGAGATAAGATGTCCCTGATCGGCAGGTTGGGCCCGTTTTATGAGCCATCGAGCCGTCCTCATCTACAAACCTGGCAGGGCCGGGACTCACATCGTCACATGACAACTTGGAGGTTCCAGATGGACTCCGGCGCTTGCAGCGACCGCGAAGCAGGGATGGGGACCAGAACACCGCGCCGGGACACCTCCGGCCTCTGCTTCCCCGCTTTTTTGATGCTCACCCTCGCTTCGATATCATCATCATTCACCCTTTTCGCACCCATGGCAAAGGCCGATCCGGTGCAGATCCTGGCAAACCAGGCAGTCAGCTCGATCCGCCGTGACATGGGCCACGGCATCTGCGCCACCGTGGTGCACGTCAAAGACCCGCAGATCGGCACTCCTTTTAGCAATGCCGATGACGCCATTGGCGTGCTCAACCAGTCCATAGGACAGGGCGCGGTGGACGGCAAGGTCAGCCGGGTGTTTCGCACTGCCAACTTCCGCAACTCCGACGTGGACGCACTGGGCGACTTCCCGATGGGGGACTTTTTCCCGTTCAGCAACGATCCGGCGGCGATGCCCCGGGGCAACAACCGCAACTTCGCCGCCCGCGTGCGCGGCTACGTCAACGTCACCCCCGCCGGCACCTACACCAATGCGGTCCATGCCGACGACGGCGCCCGCCTGCGCATCGGCGGCAGCCTGATCACCGACAACGATGAGCGCATGTTCGCGCGAGAACTGCGACAGGTGAACTACGCCGCCCCCGGCCTTTATCCCGTCGAGCTGGTGTACTATCAGAACGGCAGCTTCGCGGTGGTCGAACTCTCAGTAGCGGGTTCCGCCGAGACGGAGGGCCATCCGGACAACCTGGACACCACCCGGTTTCACCTTTTGCCGACCGCCCAACTCTTTACCGCCCGGGTCGGCGACAGCCAGAGCTGCACCGAGTGCAGCGACGATGCCCCCTGCGGTCCCGGGGCGTATTGCGCCAAGGACTGGCCCGGCCCGGCGCCCAACGGCCTGTGCCAGCCCTGTGCCACCGCCAACCGCTGTGGCGATACCTGTATGCAGTGCCCCGGCGACAAGCCGATCTGCCAGCCGAACGGCTGCGTCCAGTGCCTGTCCGATGGCGACTGCCCCGGCGGGCAGAACTGCGACCTGAAGGACAACATCTGCAAGAACGGCAAGCCATGCAACAGCAACGCCGACTGCACATCGGGGCAGGTGTGCGATTCCGATCAGGGCATCTGCCTCGCCCCGCCCACGCCCTGCACCAACGATATGGACTGCGGGAGCCAGCAGATGTGCGACCTCACAAAGAAGCTCTGCGTCACTGCTCCCGAGCCTTGCAGCAGCGACATGCAGTGCGCGGCATCCAAGATCTGCGACCCAGGCACCAGCATGTGCAAGGCCCGGCCGCGTCCCCGCTACATCGGCGGGTGCAGCGCCTCGGCACCGGCATCGGGCCCGGCGGGCCTGTGGGCCCTGGGCCTGCTGCTGGGTCTGGTGTGGCTAAAACGGACGTCGCGTCGCTCCCTTGCGGCGCAGGTGAGCGGGTCCCGACGCCGAAGGGCGGTCTGGCTGTTTCTGCCGGGTTTTTTTTTCCTGATCCCGGGTAGTGCCCACGCCCAGCTGATTTCCGCCAATACCCAGACCTTCCACCCCGCCATCGGCCCCGAGAACATCATCACGGTCGAGGGCACCCGCACCCCGCGGCCCTGGCGCCCGCTCTTTGCGGGCCTGCTCGAGTTCTCCTACCGTCCGCTGCGCCTCATCGATCCGATCAGCCACGACACCCTGGCCGACACCGTCAGCAGCAGCACCACCCTGCACCTGATGGCCGGGATCGGCCTTTCACGCTACGTCTCGGTGGCGGCGGATCTGCCGGTGGTGCTGTACCAGGGATTCGACCAGCGCACTCCGGTCACCGACGTGCCCCAGGCCCCCGGGCCGGCGGGGGTCGGGGACCTGCGCCTGGTGGGCAAATGGCGCCTCATCAACAACGAGGACGGCGGCTTCGGCTTGGCCTTCGTCCCCCAGATCACCTTCCCCACCGGCAGCGGCACCAACCTCCGCGGCGCTGACGCCTACGGCATCGAGCCGCGGGTGGCGGCGGACTGGCGCACCCATGACGGGCTGATCGTGGCCCTGAACCTGGGCTTCCTGGGCCGCACCAGCGACCAGACCGTCCGCGACATGAAGGTCGGCAGCCAGATTACCTATGGGCTGGGTGCGTATGTACCCATCGCCTCGGGCTTCGGCGTGGCCGGCGAACTCAATGGCACCACCAGCGTCTCCAGGGTGGTCAATGGATCGCTCTACAGCCCCCTGGAGGGGGACCTGGCCGGGCGCTGGGTCAGCCGCTCGGGGATCAACGTCAACCTGGGCGTGGGTACCGGGTTCACTTCGGCGGTGGGTTCGCCCGAGGTGCGGCTCTTCGCCAGCATCGGCTTCCTGCCCTTCGGCCAGAGCCGGCGCCCGCCGCGGTCCATCTCGACCAGCGGGCCGATGGTCCACAACGAGGTCTACAAGACCGGCAGCGGCACCGGCCTGGTCACCTCGAACCCGCCGGGCATTCGCTGCGGTGAGTTATGTGACGCTCGCTTCCGCTACGGCATCGAGGTGGCCCTTTCGGCGGTGCCGGACGAGCACTCGATCTTCGTCGGCTGGTCGGGCCCGTGCAGCGGCACCGATGCCTGCGTCATCCGCACCCATGAGGACCTGCGGGTCACCGCGGAGTTTGCTCACAAGAGCGAGCCGCGGGGCACGCTGACCGTGGACAAGATGGGCACTGGCACCGGCATCATCGCCGGACAGCCGAGCGGCGTGCTCTGCGGCCTGCACTGCAGCGCCAGCTACCGTCTCAACGAGGTGGTGCACCTGACGGCGACGCCGGACAAGGGCTCGCGCTTCATTGGCTGGACCGGTCCATGCAGCGGCGTCGGCGCGTGCGAGGTGTCGGTGGGCGGCGACGCGGTGGTCGGCGCCAAGTTCAACAAGATCGAGGTGGAGATCGGAGTGAAGAAGATCGACCTCAAGGGCAAGAACGTGTTCTTCGAGACCGCCAAGGCGATCATCGATTCGAACTCGAACTACCTGCTGGACGACATCATCGAGATTCTGCGGCAGAACCCGAAGATGAGGCTGCGCGTCGAGGGTCATACGGACAACGTGCCGTTCAAGCGGCCCGGTGGAAACATGAGACTGTCCAAGGACCGGGCCTCGTCGGTGCGCGATTATCTGGTCGAGCACGGCAAGATCGCCCCGGACCGCCTGGTCAGCGAGGGCTACGGAGACACGCGGCCTCTTGGCGCGAACAGCACCGCGGACGGCCGGGCGAAGAACCGTCGCACCGACTTCGTCATCCTCAACCCGGAGGACGTACGGGGGACCACGATCCAGAACGACGATGGGCCGGTCCAAGGCGTCGGCGCAGGTCCTGGCGACACCGGGGTGCCGGCCCAGGACAACGGCAACAATAATGATAACGGCAACAATAATGGCGGCGGCAGCCCAGGCAACAAAGCGTCCGGCACGACGCCCTCCCCTGCGGCCAGGCAGGAGCAGAACTGGACGACCGGCACCCCGAACCAGCCGGCCAAACCCGCCCCAGGCAACCAGCCGACCCACAACCAGCCCGGTAGCAAGAATCCAGGCTGGCAGATGATTCCCTAAACAGAAGCACCTGGACCGGGCAGCTTTTGGCGTACCTCTCCCCCATGTCCTCGCATTCGCGAGGCCATGGGTGGGCCCACGCCGACTCGCGAATGCGAGTCGGTGGGGAGTGCCCCCTCGCTTCTTCGGTCACGTACAGTAGTACGCTCCCTCAGTCGCTGCGGGGTGCGCCAAAATCTGCTCCGGCCATGTGCTTCTTCCTGAAATGACTCTTCATTAACTGACGCGACCCTGATCCCAGCAAAGACGCGGAGTTTGGCGGATGTGAACTTCGACTTTGAAACGAGTTCGAATTTCGAATTTAGCAGGACCCGGTCGCCGGGGCGGACCAGTCTCCGCTCTTTTATCGAATCGAGATTGTCGTCACCGGGCTCGGCGAGCGGTGGTTCTGACCCTCAGGGCATGACCACGTCCATGTCGCTCGCGTTGACCAAGGCGTAGCGGTGGTTGAAGGCGATCTGATAATACTTAGCGTCGTCCTTCACCACCACGTGATGCGACTCCGCCAGGGTCTTCGCGTAGCTGCGCGCCCAATAGTAATCCGCGGCGAAGGGCCCCGTGGCCACGTAGTGCTGCCCGAACGGCAGGTCGTAGATCTTTTCGACCGTGGGCGGCATCGTTGGTGGCTGGAAGGCCGCCGCCCCCGGGTAGCCGACCCCGTACACCGGCGCGGACATCAGCCCCGCCTTCGGCGTCACCAGCATCCGCTGCGCGCTCCGAGTCGCCGCCATCCCCGGGTTCTCCATCCACACCATTTCCCCGCCAAATTCAATCTGGTCCCAGTCTCCCTGCCGCTGCGCCCGGTGGTAGCTCCTTCCCGTCGCCGCCTTGTCGCCCCAGTTGAAGACCCGGTCACCCGGCCAGACCAGGTAGGGGTTGGCGATGAACGGCGCCATCGCATCCGGCATCGTACGAAGGTACAGAAAGTTCGCCGCCACCGACGGCTCCGACCCGCAGGTCATACTTTCGTCGGGGCTGAAGCAATAGGTCATCGCCGGCTTGTTGGTCGAAAACTTGGGCCGAATCACCACCGGCCCGGCCTTCCCCTGGTCCGCCTGCTCATCATTCATGCCGGCCTGCACCAGTTGCATGTAATGGTCCCAGTTCCAGTAGGGACCCGGGTCCCAGTGCATGCTCTTCTGCTTCGCCGCCAGGGTGCCGGGGACCTCCTCGTGGCCGAAGATATGCGCCCGGTCGAGCGGAATGTTGTAGCGTTTGCCCAGGTAGCGCACCAGTTTCGCCGAGGCCTGGTACATTTCCTCGCTGTACCAGCGGTAGCCCTCCGCAGCGAAGCCGGTGTGCTCGATGCCGACGGAGTGCGCGTTGAAGTACCAGTTGCCGGCGTGCCAGGCCACATTCTTGGGCGGCACCATCTCGACCACGTGGCCGTCCTCCGATCGTACCACGTAGTGCGCGGTGGCGACGTTGGCCGGATCGGTGAAGATCTTGAGGGTCTCCTCATAGGTGGCATCGGTGTCGTGGATCACGATGTAGCGAATGTCGAGGCCGTCGTTCGGCCGATCGGCCAGATCGTAGTTGCCGTAGGCGCCGGTCTTCGGGTCGGAGATGTCATAAGCCGCGGGGATGATCTCGCAAGCCAGTTCCGGCGGGCAGTCGGCGCCGTTGCCCACCGGCGTCATGTCGGGCGGGGTTCCTGGGCGCATATCGGCGGGCGTGGTGTTGGGCGGGCCTTCCATTGGATCGCCACACGCGACGAGCGTCACCTCCCCGGAAAGCAGTGAGAAGCAGAGCAAGAACCGCGACCCGACAGGACATCGGGCGGGCAGGGCGCCTTCGAGCATCAGCATGAGCGGCCTCCTTGGAGGACGATTGCTAACACGGCGAAGGGCCTGGCGGCAAAGGCTATCGCGCCAGCCCCGTGCGTCGGCCGGCTCTGCTCATTCAGGTCGATCAATTTGCAGCTCGAACTCCTGCTTGGTCTGGCTTTTCGGCGGCACCATCACGCCCGCGTTGTTGATGAGCAAATCCAGGCGGTCGTGCCCGGCGGCGAATGGCTCGGCGAAGCGGCGGACGGAGTCCAGATCGGACAAGTCCAGGGCCTGCGCCTCCACGCTGCCCGCGGGCCCCTCGGCTGGATGCGCTCGGCGGCGGCGGCGCCCTTCTGCATGTCGCGGCAGGCCAGGACAACCCGGGCGCCCTTGCGGGACAGGGACCGGGCCGTCTCGTAGCCGATACCGGTGTTGGCGCCAGTGACGATCGCCGTGGGGCCGGACTGATCAGGGATCGACTCGAACTTCCAGGCGGTCATGAGAAACTCCTTGGCTTCCTTTTGCTTCAGGGAGCTGTCTGGAACCTGACAATCAAGGCCTACTCTGTCAAGTGCGTAAAGAGTGTCCGCGGGACCTTCCCTGCCCCTCGCTACTTGGTCGCCTCGAACTTCAGCGCCGCCGAGTTGATGCAGTAACGCAGGCCGGTGGGCCTTGGGCCGTCGTCGAAGACGTGCCCCAGGTGGCCGCCGCAACGGGCACACTTGACCTCATCGCGGTCCATGCCGAGGCTCTTGTCGGTTTGGGACTCGATATCGCGCTTCTCTGCCGGGGCCCAGAAGCTGGGCCAGCCGGTGCCCGATTCAAACTTCTCGTCCGAACGGAAGAGGAGCAGCCCACAGGCGGCGCAGCGGTAAAGACCGTGCCGGTGCTCGTTCCAGAAGGTGCCGGTAAACGCCCGCTCGGTGCCCTTCTGCCGCAGGATGTTGAACTGCTCCGGGGTCAGCTGGGCCTTCCATTCGGCCTCGGACTTCTGGACTTTCTCGATCTTCAGGTTCTTGTCTGCCATGGGAATCCTCTGGTCGCTGCCCTTTTTCTCGCTCTCCGGCTCCTTGGGGGTCGCGCCGGCCGCGGGGATGAAGTTCACCTTGTTGCCCTGTTCCGGCGCCTGTTCGGGCGCACGTACGGGGGGCTGCTGCTTGGGCGTGCACCCAGGTCCGATTCCGAGGCCCAGTACCAGCACCCCGTTCAGCAGGGCCAGCCATGTTCGCTTCATCGTGAATGCTCCTCGGGTTCTGTCTGTCGCGTTCATGAAAGGACGATCAAGGATGATCCATGGATGTCCGCGGCGCCACCCCGGTGACATGGTCCCCCGGCAGCCACGGCCGGTGACCCGGTCACTGCTTCTGGGCGAGCTGATCCAGCAGATCGTCGCCGGTCTGCCCGATGTCCCCTGCCCCCAGGGTAATGACGATGTCGCCCTCCCGCAGGTGGGGTAGCATGGCCGCCGAAAGGTCGGCCCGGCGGGGCACATAGCGCACCCCCCGGTGGCCGTGGTCGTGCATCTCGCGGGTCAGGCGGTCTGCCGACACCCCCTCGATGGGCTCCTCGCCGGCGGCGTAGATGTCGCTGACAAAAACCAGCTCGGCGTCGTTGAAGGCGCGGGCGAATTCCAGGAGCAGGTCGCGGGTGCGGCTGTAGCGGTGGGGCTGGAAGGCCACCACCAGGCGCTGGTCGTGGAAGCCGGCGCGCGCCCCGGACAGCGTCGCCCGGATCTCCGCCGGGTGGTGCCCATAGTCGTCCACCACCATCACCCCACCGGCCTTGCCGCGCACGGTGAAGCGCCGCCCCACCCCCTCGAAGGACGAGATGCCCTGCTGGAACACCGGGAAGGGAATGCCTAAAAAGTCGCTCACCGCCAGCACGGACAGGGCATTGAGCACGTTGTGGGCCCCCGGCATCGAAATTTCAACCTCCCCTAGCAAGAGGCCCCGATGCAGGGCCTTGAATCGAGTGCGCATGCCCTGGAAGCTCAGGTCGGCGGCGCGGTAGTCGGCCAGCGGCGCCAGCCCATAGGTGACGTGGCGCTTCTGCACCTGGGGCAGGATCTCCTGCACGTGCTCGTGGTCCAGGCACAAGACCGAGAGGCCGTAGAAGGGCACCTTGTTGATGAAGTTGACGAAGGTCTCCTTCAGGCACTCGAAGGTGCCGTAGTGATCGAGGTGCTCGGGGTCGATATTGGTCACCACCGCGACGGTCGGGGAAAGGTGCAGGAACGAGCCGTCGGACTCGTCGGCTTCGGCAACCAGGTACTCGGACTGTCCCAGGCGGGCGTTGGAGCCAAGCTGCGGCAGCCTGCCGCCGATCACCGCGGTGGGGTCCAGGCCAGCGTGGCGCAGCACCGTGGCCAGCATCGAGGTGGTGGTGGTCTTGCCGTGGGAGCCGGCCACGGCGATGCCGAACTTCATGCGCATCAGTTCGGCCAGCATCTCGGCCCGGGGGATCACCGGGATGCCCCGGCGCCGCGCCTCCAGCACCTCGGGGTTGGTGTTGCGCACCGCGCTAGACACCACCACCACGTCGGCCTCGCCAGAAAGCAGATCTAGGTGCTCGGCGGCGTGGCCGGCCTTCACCACCCCGCCCAAGGAGACCAGGCGGCGGGTCACATCGGATTCGCGCAGATCGGTGCCCGATACCTTGTAGCCCAGGTTGAGCAGCACCTCCGCGATGCCGGACATGCCGATCCCGCCAATTCCGACGAAGTGGATGCGGGTGTCCGGCTTGTGCTTCTGGAACATTGCGTGGGCTCCTTTTGATGGGTCCGGCTCGGGTCTAGCAGGTCGCGCACAGGTGAAGGACGGCAGCGGCCACGTCGCTGGCGGCGTCGGGCCGCCCCAGGCGGTGGGAGGCCGCCGCCATCGTCGCGAGCACCGCCTGATCGTGGCACAGGTCGAGCAGGACGCCAAGAAAGACCGCGGGCCCGGTGGTCGATTGTGGCAGCACCCGAGCCGCGCCCTCCTGTTCCAGCCACTCGGCGTTCTTGCGCTGGTGGTCGTCTGCCGCGGTAGGCAGCGGGCAAAGAATCGCCGGGCGGGAAAAGGCCGTCACCTCTGCCAGGGTGGTGGCCCCGGCGCGGCCCACCATCAGATCGCACCAAGCGTAGGCCGCGGCCATATCCTCGATGAACGGCTCGACGCGGGCCTCTTTCTCGGACAGGCCCAGGGCGCGGTAGCGCGCAGCCATCGACCCGGCATCGCCCTCGCCGGTCTGGTGGTGCAGGAGCGGCAGGCGGTGGCGCTCCACCGGGGACAGCTCCTCGATGCCGCGCAGGAGCAGGTCGTTGACCGCGTGGGCCCCCTGGGAACCCCCGAGGACCAGCACCCGGGGCCGGCGCGACGCGGCGGCGTTCCCGGGGCGGGGCGTCCCGGCAACGGCGACGGCGACATCTAGCAGCCGGCGGCGGATGGGATTGCCCAGCAGGCGCACCTTGTGTTTTGGGAAGAAAGCTTCCGCGGCGGGAAAGGCAGTGAAGATCTGCCCCACGAAGCGCCCGAGGATGCGGTTGGTCACCCCGGGGACGGAGTTCTGCTCCAGGATGGCGGTGGGCCGGAGCGAAAGGGAGGCCAACATCACCACCGGGCCGGAGGCGTAGCCGCCCACGCCGACGACAGCCTGCGGGCGGAGGCGCCGCAGGAGGGCCAGGGTGGCCGCGGCGGCCCCGGGCAGGCGCAGGACGCTTTTGAGGGTGCCCAGGGGCCCCATGCGTTTGAGGCCCGCCACGTCGATCAGCTCCAGGGGATAGCCGGCCCTGGGCACGGCGCGGGCCTCGATGCCCCGGGCGGTGCCGACAAAGGTCACCCGTGCCCCGCGGGCGCGCAGCTCATCGGCCACTGCCAGCCCCGGGAACAGATGGCCGCCGGTGCCGCCGCCAGCAATTATGATGTGCGGGGGCGTGCTCATGGCTGAAGTTTCACCCGGCTGGTGTCGATGACCACCCGCCTACCGCCACCGGGGCGGCGGCGGTTGCTGCGGGCCTTGCGCAAGAGCTGGAGCAGCAGGCGCCTGCCGCCAAAGCGGGAGACGAAGGTCGCCGGGACCTCGGGCCCGCCGCGGGAGATGTTGAGCAAAATGCCCACGGCCAGAAGATCGATGACCAGGGACGACCCCCCGAAGGAGACAAAGGGCAGCGGCAGTCCCTTGGTGGGCAGCGAGCCGAGGACCACGCCCAGGTTGATCGCCGCCTGGAAGCCGATCATCGCGGTGATGCCGAAGCCCAGGTAGCAGCCAAAGGAGTCCCGGGCGCGGTAGGCGGCGCGGCAGCCGCAAAGGACCAGGACCACGAAGACCGCGGCCACGGTGCAGATGCCGACGAAGCCCAGCTCCTCGCCGACGATGGCCATGATGTAGTCGGTGTGGGCCTCGGGCAGGAAGAAGAGCTTGTGCCGGCTGTCGCCCAGTCCCAGGCCGGTCAGGCCCCCGGAGCCCACCGAGATCAGCGACTCGGCGACCTGGTAGCCGGCGTCCCGACGGAACTGCCACGGGTCCAGGTAGGCCAGCACGCGGCGCATGCGCCAGGGGGTGCCGACGACGGCCTGGTAGATGACCGGCGCGGCGGCCAAAAGGGCCATGAAAAGGTAGCTGATCTTGGCCCCGGCGACGAAGAGCAGCACCAGGGTCACGCCGCCGGCCATGACCGCGGTGCCCAGGTCCGGCTGCTTCAGCAGAAGGAGCATGATGACGCCGCAGACAAAGAGGTGCGGCAGGAAGCCCACAGCGAAGAGGCGCACCTTCTCGGCCTTCTTCGACAGGGAGTAGGACAGGTACATGATCAGGGAGAGCTTGGCCAGTTCAGCGGGCTGGAAGGACACCCCGAACAGATGGAACCAGCGCCTGGCGCCGTTGATGCGCACCCCGAATAGGAGCACGCCGACGAGCAGGCCGATGCCCACTCCCAGAAGGGGGTAGACGTAGCGCTTGTAGATGGAATAATCGAGCCGCGAGGTCACCGCCATGGCGGAGAACCCGAGGAGGTTCCACAAGAGGCAGCGTTCCAGGAAGTAGGTCGACGAGCCAAACTTCTGCCTGGCGTAGACTGCAGAGGCGGAATAGACCATGACGATGCCGAAGCCGGTCAAAAGGAGCACCGTGGTGTAAAGGATCGGGTCCTGCTGCGGCGGCAGGACGGCATCCGGGGTGGCCGGGACCGGCGCCGACGGCCCCGGGGCGATGCGGACCTCGCCGGGCAGGGAAGGATACTGGGGAAAAGAGTTGTCGCTGATGCCGCTCATTTCGCGAGGTCCTGCATCGGCTTTGCGCCGGTAAGATGATGCACCGCGTGGCGGAAGACCTCCGCGCGGTGGACATAGTCGCGGAACATATCGAAGGACGAGCAGGCCGGCGAGAGGATCACCGCGTCCCCTGCGTGGCATTGGGCGTGGGCCCGCTGCACCGCTTCTTCCAGGGTGGCGGCGCGGAAAAGGGGCGCCACCCCCAGGAGGGCCTGCTCGATGAGAGGCGCCGCCTCGCCAATGAGCACCACCCCGCGGACCTGCGCGGTCGGGGCGGCCAGCACCTGCCGCAGCAGGGCGTAGCTGCCGCCCTTGTCGCGTCCCCCGGCGATGAGCACGAAGGGTCGCGGGAAGCCGTCGATCCCGGCCACCACCGCGTCCACGTTGGTGCCCTTGCTGTCGTCGTAGTAACGGACGCCGTTCACTTCGGTCAAAAGCTGCATGCGGTGGGACAGGGCGCGGAAGGCGGCGCCGGCCCGGCGCACCTGCTTATACGTTGCCAGGCCGGAGGCGCGCATCAGAAGGTAGGCGGAAAGGACGTTGGCCAGGTTGTGCCGGCCCACCAGTTGCAATTCAGAGATAGGGTATCTTTCTTCCTCTTGTCCTGGGGTATCCTTGACCAGCGCGCGCAGCCCTTGTGCGCCGCGCAGGACCAGGTCGTCCCCTTCCACGGTGCCGCCCAGGGACATCAGACGCTCCATGAACATCTGCCGGGGCAAGGGCGCGGAACGAGTCGAGAAAAAGTACACCGGGCGGATGCCGTGGTTGCGCTCGATCAGGGACCGCACCTCGGGATCGTCGGCGCTGAGCACCAGGGGATCGAGAGAATGCAGGTTGCCGGCAATGCGAGACTTGGCGTCGCCATAGGCGGTCATGGTGCCGTAGCGATCGAGGTGGTCCGGGGTCAGGTTGAGCACCGCGGCGGCAGCGCAGCGCAGGCTGTCGGCGGTCTCGAGCTGGTAGGAGGACATCTCGCACACCACGATGCCCGCCGGTCCAGCGGCGGGGGTGTCCACTGCGTCGAGCAAGGGCGTGCCCAGGTTGCCTCCGGTGAAGGTCGGGCGGCCGGTCGCCTCGGCGATGGCGCCGCACAGGCTGGTCACGGTGGACTTACCATTGGTGCCGGTGATGCCAACGATGGGCGCCTGAATAAAGCGGGAGGCCAGCTCCAGCTCGCCGGTGATGGGCACGCCGGCACGGCGGGCAGCATAAAGCGGGGGAAGGGTTGGCGGCACGCCCGGGGAAAGGACGATGAGAGAGGCCGAACGCAGGGTCGCTTCCCGCACGCCGCCCAGCTCCAGCTGGATCGGCAGGTTGGCGAGGAGTTCCATGGATGCCGACAGGCGCTCCGCCGGCTGGTCATCGGTGGCAACAACGTCGGCCCCGCACCCGGCGAGGAAGCGCGCCGCTGCGACCCCGCTTTTGCCCAATCCGACCACGGCGACCCGGGCCCCTTTCAGGTCGGACGGAAACCCCGTCGTCATTATCGCACCTTCAGCGTCGCCAGCGCCACCAGGGCCAGCATGATGGAGATGATCCAGAAGCGCACGATGACCTTGGGCTCGGCCCAGCCTTTCAGCTCGAAGTGGTGGTGAATCGGCGCCATGCGGAAGACGCGCTTGCCGGTCAGCTTGAAGGAGATCACCTGCACCATCACCGAGACCGTCTCCAACACGAAGACGCCGCCGAGGATGAGCATGGTCATCTCATTCTTGGTCAGCACCGCCAGGGTGCCCAGGGCCCCGCCCAGGGACAGGGAGCCCACATCGCCCATGAACACCTGGGCCGGGTAGGTATTGTACCACAGGAAGCCGACGCCGGCCCCGGCCATGGCGCCGCAGAAGATGGCCAGTTCGCCGGCCCCGTTGATGTAGGGGATCTTCAGATACTCGGCGATGTTGAAGCCTTTGATGACCGTGCCCGCGCCGTAGGTCAGGATAAGGAAGGTGCCCGCCGAGATGATCACCGGGCCGATGGCCAGCCCGTCGAGTCCGTCGGTCAGGTTGACGCCGTTGCTGGTGCCGATGATGACCCCCATGGCCAGCAGGCAGTACACCACGCCGTAAAGGGTGATGGGGTACTTGTAGAAATCGACCAGCGGCAGCGCCAGATGGTAGCGCAGGTCGCCGTCGTACAGGTCGGAGCCGAAGATGTAGGCCACCGCCAGCCCGGCCACCACGATCTGCGCCACCAGCTTGATCCGCCCCGGCATCCCCTTTTTGGACACGGTAAGCTTGAGGTAGTCGTCCAGGAAGCCGATGACGCCGTAGGCCGTGGTCACCCCCAGGGTGATCCATACGAAGCGGTTGTGCAGATCACACCACAAAAGAGTCGGGATCACCAGGGCGAAGAGGATCAGCGAACCGCCCATGGTCGGCGTGCCGGCCTTTTTCTTGTGGTCCTGGGGCCCGTCGCCGCGGATCTGCTCGCCGATCTGTCGGGCGCGCAGCCGCTCGATGAACCACGGCCCCAGGAGCAAGCTGAGGATGAGGGCCGTCAGGATCGCCAGGAGGGTCCGGGTCGAGACGTAGCGCACCACGTTGAGCCAGCGAAAGCTCGGGTGCGTGTGGAGCGCGAAGAGCAGGTGGTACAACATGTCGCCCTATCTCTGGTGATCTATGGATCGCGGGGATCGCGGGGACCGCGGGGCCTGCGGCGCTTCGCCATCGTCTTGGGCCATCGGCGATTCGTGGGGGACGTCGTCGAACTGTGCGGGCAAGAGGTCCAGCACCCGTTCAAGCTGCATCCCCCGGGAACCCTTGATGAGGATGATGTCGCCGGGGCGGCTGGCGCGGGCGACCCGCCTGGCGGCCTCGTCCACCGATGCGACCGTGACTGCCTCGATCCCCTGCCGGGCCGCGGCCTCGGCGGCATGGGCCGCCATGGGCCCCAGGGCCACCAGCAGCGCGGCCCCGCTTTTCGCCGCCGCCTCGCCGATTTCCTGATGGTAGGCGCGCTCGTCCGGGCCCAGTTCCAGCATGTCGCCCAAAAGCAGCACTGCCCTGGTTTCTCTCCGCAGGTCCCGCAGAGCAGCGGTCGTCCGCAGGGCCGCCAGCACCGAGGCCGGGCTGGCGTTGTAGCAATCGTCGATGATATGGCGGCCGGCGATCTCGCGGACCTCAGCGCGGTGCTTGCTGGGACGCACCCGGGACAGGCCCTCGGCGATGGCCTGGGGAGACACGGAAAGGACCAGCGCCGCCGCCGCCGCCAGCGCAGCGTTGCTGGCGTTGTGGGCCCCCAGGAGCGGCAGCTTTACGTCGAGAGGGACTTCCGGTCCCGGGCCGGGCAAGAAGAGCCGCAGGGAAAGGCCCTCCCAGGTCTCGGACAGGATCTCGACGCGGACCACGCCTGCCGCCCCCTCGATGCTCTCGATGCTCTCGGCGCCTTCGACAATGGGCCAGTCCCGGAGCCTGCCGGAGCGGGCCCCGGCGCGCACTGCCTGGGCGGAGATCAGCTCGTTCCCTGGACCCCGCGGGTAGACTGCGGCGCCGCCATCAGCCATCCCCGAGAAGAGTTCGCCCTTGGCCAGAGCCACGTTGTCCACCGTCCCCAGAGACGACAGGTGTACCGGCCCGACCGTGGTGATAAGGCCGACATCGGGCTGCACCAGGGAGGTCAGGTAGGCGATCTCGCCGCGCGCCGACATGCCCATCTCGATCACCGCATAGCGGTGCCCGGCCCGTAGTCGCAGGAGGGTCAGCGGCACCCCCAGGTGGTTGTTCAGGTTGCCTTCGGTCTTCAGCACCGCGCCGGGGGCATGCGCCTCCAGGATGGCGGCCATCATCTCCTTGGTGGTGGTCTTGCCGCTGGACCCGGTGATCCCGATGACGCTCAGGGTGCGGTCGATCTCCCTGGCGACGCGGTGGGACCGGCTGATCTGCCCCAGCGCCACTACCGGATCGGCCACCTCGATGACCACGGTGTCGGGGAGCAGCCCCGGGAGGTCGGCCCCCCGCCCGCGCTCGACCAGCACCCCGCTTATGCCCAGCTCGACGGCCTGCGGGACGAAGGCGTGGCCATCGTGGCGGGCACCGCGGACAGCGACGAAGAGCGCCCCCGGCGACGCGGCCCGCCCATCGATGACCACGGCGCTGAACTTGCGCGGTCCACCCCGGACCAACTGTCCGCCGGTGGCCTGGAGCACGCGCTCGACGGAAAGTTCGATGGAACTTCCCGCAGACGACGGGCCCCGTTCGAGCGTCCGTTCGCCCGATGGGCTGCGCCCGGCTGCCCCCTCCCCGGTCTCCCTGACACGCAGGGCCTCGCGGACCTCCTTCCGATCGTCGAAATGCTGCTTGCCGGTGCCGAGGATCTGGTAGTCTTCGTGCCCCTTGCCGGCCACCAGCACGATGTCCTCGGGGCGGGCGGCCAGCACCGCGGCGCGGATCGCCAGCCTGCGGTCGGGCTCGACGAAGTAGCCCCGTTCCGCCGCGGCCAGTTCGGCGCGGGACAGGCGCGGGGGCGGCGCGAGCGGTCCTTTTTGCTCCTTGAGTGCATCGGCCTCGACCCGGCACAGGCCCGAGAGGATCATCTCGATGATGGCCTCGGGGGCCTCGGTGCGCGGGTTGTCCGAGGTGACGATCGCCAGGTCCGCGTCGCGGGCCACGGCCTGTCCCATGAGCGGGCGCTTGCCCCGGTCCCGGTCGCCGCCGCAGCCGAACACCACGATGAGCCGGCCCCGACCCGATACCTCCCGGGGAAAGAGCGCCCGCAGCGCCGCCATGACCCGCAAAAGTGCGTCCGGGGTGTGGGCATAATCGACGAACACCGCCGGGGTCCCTGGGCGCGGCACTTCCGCCGCTTCGACCCGTCCGGGCACCCCGGGCAGCGCCGAGAGCCCGGCGCCGATGACCTCCGCCGAAAGGTCCAGGGCCACCCCGATGCCCGCCGCCACCGCCAAGTTCTGCAGGTTGAAGCGGCCGATGAGCGGGGAGCGCAGCTCCACCTTCCCCACCGGGGTGCGCAGGATCGCCCGGATGCCCTCCACCGAAAGCTGCTCGCGGACCACGGAGATGTCGGCGGCACCCTCGGTGGACACGGTAAGCAGCCGCGCCGGTGCGACCCGCTGCGCCATTCGCTTGCCATGGGGCCCGTCGATATCCACCACCCCCACGCCGCCCTGCGACTCCGGCAGAAGGTGCTCCGAGAAGAGCTGGGCCTTGGCCTCGAAGTAGCGCTCCATGTCCCCGTGGAAGTCGAGGTGGTCCTGGGTCAAGTTGGTGAAAGCCGCTACCCGAAAACGCAGACCGAACAGGCGCTTCTGAAACAGGGCATGGGACGAGACCTCCATGGCCACCGCGACCACCCCTGCGTCGCGCATCTCCCGCAGGGTGCGGTGCAGCATCGGTGCCCCGGGGGTCGTCAGCGGCGCGGTCGTGCTCCGGCCCTCGTGGCGGTACACCAGCGTGCCCAGAAGCCCCGGCAAGAACCCGCCCTTTTGCAGCACGGATTCAACCAGGAAGCTGGTGGTGGTCTTGCCGTTGGTCCCGGTGATGCCGACGAGGATCAGTTCCTCCGCCGGCCGGCGGTAGCGGGTCGCCGAAAGGCCCGCCAACGCCACCGCGGCCGACTCGACCCGCAGGACGGGCACGGCGACCGCCTCCACCGGATGCTCGACCAAAAGGGCCGCTGCGCCCCGCCGCACGGCCTCGCCGAGGAAGCGGTGGCCATCCAGGCTGTGTCCGGGGACGGCGACGAAAAGGTCCCCCGGCTGCACCACCCGCGAGTCCTCGCATATCTCGGCGATCTCGATGTCGAGGGCCGGAAGGGCCAAAAGCGGCAGCGGTTCTCCCCGTGCATCGAGGAGTTCGCTGATCGCCACGCCGCTGAACAACTGGGATAGCCTCATGGTTCCTCTGGGTGTCCGAAGTCCGCCGCGGTCATTGTGGCGGGGCCAGGCGGATCTCGCAGGAGGGCCCATGGCGCAGACTCCCCGCGGGGGGCGCCTGCGACACCACCCTGCCGCTGCCGCTGACCTCCAGCCGCAGCTTGGCCTTCTGTGAAAGGAGCATCGCATCGCCCAGTCCTAGCCCGCGGAAGTTGGGCACTTGGTCGGGCTCCTCCTCGGCGGCTTCAGCGTCCAGGTCCAGGTCTTCTCCCGTGACCGCGGCCACCGCTTCGAGGTTGTCGTCCTTCTGCCCCGGGGGCCCCGGAGCGGCGGGCGGCGCCGTCGCCATCGCCGTCCATTGGGGGGCCACCCCCAGGTAGGGCAGCGCCACCGACATGACCTTCATGAAGATC